>JBDKTD010000029.1:0-9847 GCA_039680365.1 Clostridiaceae bacterium | reverse complement strand
GCCAGATCGCGATCAACGCGGGTACGGACGGCGCGGTCGTCGTTGAGAACATCCGCCGCGAGAACAAGGTCGGCTACGGCTACAACGCCGCCAAGGATACCTACGGCATCCTCGCGGACGAAGGCATCATCGATCCGACCAAGGTCACCCGCAGCGCGTTGCAGAACGCGGCTTCCGTTGCGGCCATGGTGCTCACCACCGAGAGCCTCGTGACCGATATCCCGACGCCTCCGGCGCCTGCCGCGGCTCCCTCTCCTGACATGGGCGGCATGTATTAATCGAAACAACGCAAAAGAGCGCGGCTTACGCCGCGCTCTTGTTCTGTTTTTGATACTTTTTTATATGAGTATCTGAAACAGGGCGGCATTTATTAACCAAAACAATGCAAGAGAGCGCTGCTTACGCCGCGCTCTTTTGCGTTACTGTGTTCTTTTCGCGTATACTGATAAAAATGTCTTTTCAAATGAGAAATTCTTCGATTTGCTTCGTACTATAGAGTGACTAGTCAATAAGGAAACCTGCGGAGGTACAAACGTTTGACGGAGAAACAACTGCTGAAGAGTTTGCAGGCAGGCGATGAGCACGCGCTCGACGCGGCTATACAAGCCTATTCCCGGCTGCTGTGGAGTATTGCCCGCGCGGTTCTGCACCATATCGGCACTGCCGAGGACATGGAGGAGTGCGTTGCGGACGCGTTCATCCAGCTTTGGAACAACAGCAAAAGCCTCAACGAAACGCGAGGCAGCGTAAAAACTTACCTCTGCGTCGCGGTCAAGAGCCGCGCGATTGATCGCTACCGCAAGGCGGCGCAAAAGAGCGAAATCGCGCTGGATGAACAGCTCGCGGAAATCGGAACCGGCATCTTTGACCAGACGCTGGACGCCGTTCTGCAGCGCGAACTGCTCGCCGCCATTCAGGCGCTGGGAGAGCCCGACCGCGAAATCGTGCTGCGGCGGTTTTACTATCGCCAGAAGCCGAAGGATATCGCCGTAGCGCTCGATCTTTCGGCAAAACAGGTGGAAAACCGTATTTTCCGCGCAAAACAGAAACTCAGGGAACAATTGGAAGGAGGGTTGGCATGAATCATCCAGGAGACGTGTTCAACCGAAAACATATGAAAAATATTCGACAAAAAGTAGAGCAGGGAACGGGGGCAGTGCTCAGCAGGCGCGCGCCGCGCAGCGCCGCCGCCCGCGCAGGTATCGTGTTTGCGGTGCTTGCCGCTTGCGTGCTGTTTGGCACTTCCGCGCTCGCCATGGGCGTTCCGGAGATCAACGCGCTCCTATATTATGTTCTGCCGGAAGCGGCACAGTTCTTTAAGCCCGTGCAGGAAAGTTCGGTCGATCAGGGAATTGAAGTCAAAGTGGAAAGCGCGTATATCCACGGAGCGGAAGCGGAAGCCGTGGTGAACGTGCGCGATTTAACCGGTAATCGGCTGGATGAGTCCATTGATTTTGATGACAGTTACGATTTTTTGACTGGCTTCGACAGCTTTGGCACCTGCTCACAGATCGGTTACGATGCGGCGACGAAAACTTCTACGTTTCTGATTCAAATGAGAAGTATGGACAAGCGCAATGTGATTGCCGGCGAAAAGATTACGATGACGTTCCAGACCCTGCTCACCGGAAAAACGGAAACATTGGGACTTCCGATTCCGCTGGACTGGAGCGCGATACCGGAAACAGTGAAGACGGAATACTCGGATCAGGACAATGCCGAAGTGCTGGTGCAAGGGGAGAGCATACTTGACGTACTGGACGGTTTCAGCGTTACAGGCATCGGGTATGTTGACGGAAAGCTGCATATCCAGCTCTATACGCCGCGGCGGCACTTGTTTAGCAATTACGCGTTTCTATATCTGCTCGACGAACAGGGAAATCGAACGGAAGCGGCGGATATGCTCTACCGCGGTGGGTATAACGTAGGCGACGCGGCAATCGAGCGGAGCGCGGACTATGTTGAGTACGCGTTCGACGTGCCGCAGAGCGAACTTGCGCATTATAAGCTGTACGGCGAGTTCTACTCCTACAAAACGCGAATCGAAGGCAAGTGGAGCGTCACATTCCCCTTGGAGAATCAAGGCTGAGGCGCAAAAAAAGGAGCGGCAAAACCGCTCCTTTCTTTTGCTTATTCCGCCGTGATCTCCACCTTCATACGGTCGGGATCCTCGAAAAACACCGCGTAGTAATCGTCTCCGCCCGCGTAAGGATGGCGGTCTTCGTAGAGGATGGTCACGCCACGCTCGCGAAGTAACGTTGTCATCTCGTCGACGAACGCGCGGCTCTCGCCATGGAACGCCAGATGATTTAGTCCCGCGCGACAGCGGTGGTAGGGAACGTCCAGATGTTTTTCTTCCGTCTGCACAAACACAAGATAGGTATCTCCGAGAAGATAGCTGATGCCAGCATCCCATTCCTGAAAGACAGTGTAGCCAAGCTTTTCTAAAAGCCAGCCCCAAAATTCCTTGCTGACGGCAAGGTTTTTGACGTAGATTTCAACATGGTGCAGAGCGCCTTTCATAGATTACCTCCTGTATGCTTCATTTTTCAGCGGTCAGTCTTCTTCTTCGTCTGTGCCAAGTCTGCGAAGATACCGCTGCGGGTCGGCGAGAAAATCCCGCAGGAACGAAATGTTCTCCAGTTCAGAAAAGCTGGTCTCCGCAAGCGAACCTTTTTCAAACGCGTAAAGTGTCGCGTTCGGATATGCCAGCAGCACGGGGGAGTGCGTCGAGAGGATGAACTGGCAGTCGCGCTTGACCGCGTCCGCAATCATGTTCATAAGCACAAATTGATTGTAGTAGGAAAGCGCCCCTTCCGGTTCGTCCATCAGATACAGCCCCTGCGGCTGGAGGCGCGAACCGAAAAAGTCGATGTATCCTTCTCCGTGGGACTGCTCGCCGAGTTCGCCGGAATACATTCTCTTCATGGCGGAAAGGCCGGAAGCATGCGGCATGCGGGCGAGGTCTTTTGCGTAGCTGGAACGTCCGTCGTACTCTCGCTCAATGCGCTTGAGCTCCTCGGCTTCTTCGCGCATTCTGTCCTCGCGCTCGTCGATATACCGTGTAAAGTCTTCCGCAAGAAAGAAGAAACTGCGCTTTGGCTTTTGCGCAAACTCCGGCCGAAACGCTCTTGCCGCATGCGAGAACTGCTCGTTTGCTCTCCGGCTGGCGCGCTCGTCGCCAATGCGGATGGCATTTGTCAGCAAAGCGATGAGTTCCACGAGCGTGGTTTTACCGCTGCCGTTGTCGCCCGCAATCAGCGTAACGGGTGAATGAAATTCAAGCCGCCCGATTCCCGCAATCTGCGGCAGGCTGAGCGGGTATTCATCCATATTCGCTTCGAATTCGGTTCGTTTGATCGCTTTGAGAAAGATCATAGTTCGATTATAGCAGAATGTAAACCCGCAGGGGAGAGGGTGAAATCGCAAGAAAAGAGGCACGGGGTTACCGTTCCTCTTTTTGCACTGTTCTCGTCAGTCAACGATGACAGTTCCGTCTTCCTTGACTTCTACCTTCGCGCCGGTCTTGACATAGGCGAGGAATTCGTCGCCAAGACCGTCCACAACGGGCATGCTCGCGTCTGTCCAGACGTCCGCGAGGATTGCGCCCGCCGCCGCGAGGGAGTCGATGGACTTTGAAAACAGCATGCACGCGGGCTGCTGACCAAGCGCTGCAGCGCAAAAGAGCACCATGCCGCCGGTCGTGGAGCCGATCGTCTGCGGCAGGCAGAGCGCAGTGCTGTGCATCGGTTTTTCAAAGAGTTCCGGGTTGTTCTGGTCGGAACACTTGGCGTCCTTATCTTTGAACATGAGCGCTTTTTGAAAGCTCGCCAGCGTGTTGAACCCCTGACGGGAGACCAGAGCCTCGGCGCGTACCGTGCCGGGGACGACCGGGCGGCCTTTGAACGTTTTTGCCATAATCAGTTGCCCCCTTTCGAGAGAAGAACAAGAATCTCCTCGTCCGTGTGGTACCGCGCGGAGGGAGAGGTGCGCAGTTTGTTGGAGTTCGTCACGACCGGCTGTTTGCCGCAGAGGGGATTGTTCATGTACATGAGCGGGCAGATATACGAAAGCACCACGCCCATGTCCAATAGCCTCTGATAGTCCGGCGTTTGCTTGAACTCCGCCTGCACTGCGAGCGCGGAGGTGAACACCGTGGGGATAGCGACCTTTTTACGGCCTTCTTTTTCAAGCGCGGCGGAAAGGTTGTTTGTCCAGTCGTGCAGCTGTTTGAGCGATAGATGCGGACAGCCTACGAAGCAGAGCTTCGGTTTTGCATTCGGATTTTTCCAGATGTTGGGATAGCTCTTGCGCACGCGCTCCAACTCCGCGTCGTCGATGACGTACGTCTTTGCGCCGCCGGCGATCAGCTTTTCACCGAGTTCGACCGCTTCCGGCGTAAGGCCTTCGATGTGGTAGAGGCCGACCGCGCCGTTGCTGGCGGTTGCCGCGCCAAAGTCCTTGAGGTAGGCGGTTGCGTCCGCGTCCAGCTCGTGGCCAAGGAACTTGTCCAGCCCGCGTACGTACGGCACGACTTCCATGACCTTCAGGCCGATGGCGCTGCCGAGGATCTGCGCTTCCGGTTTCTTCGTCGTTTTCACTTCGATAATCCAGGTCGCCTTTCTGCCTTCATCCGTGAGCAGGCCGAAGTACGGCGCATAGCCTACGATACTGCCGAAGAGTTCCAGAATGCCGCTGTTGCGGTTGCAGCGCGCGCCGAGCACACTGTTGGCGTAGACCACTGCGCTGCTTTCCGCCCAGCTCAGCACTTCTCCTTTTTTTGGCGTATTGCCAACCTGTTCTAGATAGCAGGTGCAGGTGAACGCGTCCTTGCTGATTAGGCCGAGGGTTTTGAGCTGCGCTTCGTAGTCCGCTTGTTTTCCGTACATAAAGCCGAACACGAGATCCTGCAGAAAGGTGCTCGGAACGTTTTTATCGATCGGGCGGGGATCAACCGAGAACTTCTGGCCGGAGAGAGCGCCGCCCTGGATCAGCTGATCCATGAGCGAATAGACCGGTTTCATCACGGAGAGCCCGAAGCTCGTGACCAAATGTCCGTATTCGCCGGTGACCGGAACCATCTTGGCTGCTCCGAACGTTTCGCCGTAGACGACGAGCGTCTTCATCACCTTTGCCATCGTTTCGCCCTTTGCGCCGTCCAGAACGGACTGCTGTTCGGGCGTGAGAACCATCTTTGCCATCGTCTGTTCGCCTCCTTAAATACGGGTCGCAAGCGCGTACGCCGCGCGGCAGGCTTCTAGAACACGTCCCGCCGAGAAGCTGTCGCCAATGTTATAGAGTTCGGGGGCGACGTTCAGCTTTTGTGCTTCGAGGTATGCCGCGTCGTCCGGTCTGCCGCCCATGGCAAGCACGACGAGATCCGCTTCCAGTTCGACGCGCTTGGGCACGTTGCCGATCTTGGGCGCGAGCGGGTTTTCAATGTTCTCCGGCAGAATCGGCGCCCAGGTGTTGTAAGGATTCGGAACATTCTTATGCGTGTTTTGCTCGACGACGACGTGTTTTTCGTCGAACTCCTTCACGGTGGCGCAGTTGAGCAGCTCCACGCCCTGATCCTTGAGGTAGTGAATCAAATGCCCGCGGTTGGCTGTGCAGGCGCCTTTCATGAAGTAGGGCAGCATCTCGACGACCTTGACCTTGCGGTCTTTTTCGTAGGTGAGCCAGTAGGCTGTTTCGCAGCCGACTACGCCGCCGCCGACGACAACGATTTTCTGCGCGTTTCCAAGCAGCGCTTCGTTGCCAAGCAGATCGGTCGCCTCCACATGCGGAATCTTTTCCAACCCTTTGAGCTTTGGCGTACCGCTGCGGGTGCCGATGGCGTAGACCACCGCGTCGAACTTCTTTACCTTGAGCGTTTCGCTCATGACTTCCGTGTTAAAGTGCGCCTTGAGGTCGAAGGCTTTTTCGGCAGTTTTGAGTTCGCGCTCGAGATAGAACAGATAGTTCTGGATGTCATACTTGATTCTCGGTACGCTGCCGGGAACGATTTTGCCGCCGATGCGGTCGGTCTTTTCGTAGAGATCGACCTTGTGTCCGCGCCGCGCCGCCTGAATGGCAAACAGCACGCCCGCCGGGCCGCCGCCGACCACCGCGATGTGCTTTTTGACTTCCGCGGGGGCGATGGCTTCCGGCATGATCTCCTCAAAGCCCGTGCGGGGGTTAACCGCGCACTGCGGATGCCCGCCGTCCACAAATTCATTGATGCAGCCTTCCTGACAGCCGATGCAGGGGCGGATTTCGCCGACTTTACCCGCGTAGGCTTTGTTTGGCCATTCCGGATCGGCCAGCAGGGGACGGCCGAGCATGATCATATCGCACATGCCGTCACGCAGCGCTTTTTCCGCAAGGTCGGGGTAGCCGAGCTTGCCAACGGCGACCACCGGCACGGGGAGACCGGCGTTGCTGAGTACTTTACGTTCTTCAAAGCGCTGCTTGACCAGTTGCGCTACTTCCAGAAAGCACCCCGCGGGCATGCTTGCCGGAGGATGCGGCAGCCACCAGTTGTCGTAACAGCCGAGATCGACGTCGAACATATCTACGCCCGCCTTGACGAGGTTTTCCATGGAGTCGAGCGTTTATTCAATGCTTCTGCCGTTTTTGAATTTGCGCAGCGCCTTGACCTGCATGCCTTCCTCGCCGTAGGTTTCGTTGAGGGCGAGCGAAAGGTCGATGCGATACATAATGGGGTACTTCGGGCCGCCGCGCTTGCGCAGTTCCTTGACGAGGTCTATGCCGAACCGCTGCCAGTTGGCGTACCGGCCGAGCTTGCGGCGGTTGAAAGCGGGGTTTGTGAGTTGCTCGAGCAGGTAGCCTTCGTGGCCGTGCAGATAAACGCCGTCGATGCCGCAGGCTTTCGCGTCCGCCGTGGCCTGCCCGCCGTTTTTGATGATCTTTTTAAGCTTCGTGCCGGAGAGCGGCATGCAGGGAATTTCGGAGATATAGAAGTTCGGGTTCAGCGAAGCGGAAACGGGGAATTTGAGCTGCGTAATCAGGCACTGCGGGTTGCCAACACGGCCGAGGCCGGGTGTGAGCTGAATGAACAAGCGTGAGCCGTAGTTATGGCAGCCTTGCGCGAGGTCGCGCCAGCCGGAAAGCACGGTGCGGCTGCGGTCGATGCGGGGAAAATACGAAAGTCCGCCGAGTTCGGTAATCGAGTTGTCGATTCCGTGGCTGATCGGGATGAGGCCGGTGGTGATCAGGCCTACGCCGCCTTTTGCGCGCGCAAAGAAGTACTGCTGCATCTTTGCGTTGGGGCGTCCCGTCTCCTCGCACATGTCGATGTTGCCCATGGGCGCCATGACAAGGCGGTTTTTCAGCGTCACGGAATTGACGCGCACGGGGGAGAACATGTGGTCGTAAGGGTACAGCTCGCTTGTGAACCGCGCCGAGCCGCCCGCGCGGTTTTCGTTATCCGCGGCGCAAACCCAGTTGCCGTAGCTGTCGACCAGTTGCTGAACAAAGGCGTCTTTTTTCAAGAGTTGTTTCCTCGCTTTCGATATGATAATTTATGATGTGAAACGTTAAAATCTAACATATACTCTATCAAACACGGAAGATACCGTCAAGACAAGTATACGATGTTTCGAGAATATAATATCGATTGAATACAGATTTTACAGTCGGAGGAAACGCAGACAAATTTGGCATTTTGCGCTGTCGGTGCTATAATGCCAGTATGGAAAATATGCGCAGTAGCAACCAGATCATCAGCGACGTTCTGCCGGGTTCCCCGGCGGAACTCTCCGGTGTTTTGTCCGGAGAAATGCTGTTAAGCATCGACGGTGAACCGATCGTCGATCTGGTGGATTACGAACATCTGACCGCGAACGAAAGGCTGAAGCTGACCTTGCTGGATAAGGCGGGGCGCGAGCGGAAGGTGAACGTTCATAAGGACGAATACGAGCCGCTGGGGCTTTCGTTTGCAACGAGCCTTATGGACGATATGCGCACCTGCAGAAACCACTGCGTGTTCTGCTTTATCGATCAAATGCCAAAGGGCGTACGCACGAGCCTGCACGTCAAGGACGACGACTGGCGCATGTCGTTTATCATGGGCAACTATGTTACGCTAACGAATTTGGACGATCGCGAACTAGAGCGCATCATCAAAAGGCGTGTTAGCCCCTTGTACGTTTCCCTCCACGCGAGCGATCCTGACGTCCGCGTTCAGCTTATGAAAAACCCGCGCGCAGGAGAAGCGATGAACCAGCTCAAGCGCCTGGCCGAAGCGGGGTTGAAGTTTCATCTGCAGGCGGTGCTCTGCCCGGGTCTGAACGACGGGGAAGTGCTCAATAAAACGATACAGGACGTCACCGCGCTGATGCCCTATGCGCAGTCGCTCGCCATCGTGCCCGTCGGGCTGACCAAATTTCGCGAAGGGCTTACGGAGCTTCGACGGTTCACGCCGGAGGAAGCAAGCCGCATGATCGACGAAATTGAGCCACTGCAGAAATCTTTTCTCAAAAAATATGGCACAAGGTTCGTATTTTTGGCGGATGAATGGTATACTTGCTGCCGGCGCGAACTTCCGGCATATGATACTTATGAAGATTTCCCTCAAATCGAAAACGGCGTAGGGCTTCTGCGCCTGTTTGAAGGGGAGTTTCTGGAAGCGCTGGAAGAGCGCGAACCGCTGAAGGAACCGCGGAGGTTCCTCATGGCGGGCGGCGTTTCCGCGGAGTCCTTCTTTCAGGAAGCGTACCGCGTGCTGGAACCCTACGGTGTGTTCATCGAAACCCGCGCCGTCGTCAATCGCTATTTCGGCGAAAGCGTTACCGTAGGCGGCCTGGTCACGGGCGGAGACTTGACAGAGCAATTAGCTGGCAGCGATTTTGGATGCGCACTCTTGATTCCGCGCGCCATGCTCAAGGCGGACGAATCGGTGTTTCTTGACGGCATGACGCTCTTTGAAGCCGAGCGCATACTGGGCACGAAGATCATTCCCGTTTCGTCGGGAGACGATCTCATCGAGATCGTATTCGAGCATGACGAAGAATCATGACGAGATTTTGAGTTGATAAACTTACTGTAAACTAAGCTCGCGTCGCCGCCGGTGACCGAAAATTGGTTTCGGCCAATCAATAAGGAGAATCACGATGAAAAAACCGCTGGTGGCGATTGTCGGCCGCCCGAATGTTGGAAAATCGACGCTGTTCAACCGCCTGATCGGGCGGCGCGTTTCGATTGTGGAAGATACGCCGGGCGTGACCCGCGACCGTATCTATCAGGACGCGCAGTGGCTGAACTATTCCTTTACGCTGATCGATACCGGCGGTATTGAGCCCGCCAACGACGATATTATCGCTTCTCAGATGCGCCGTCAGGCGGAGCTTGCCATTGAAACAGCGGACGTGATTATCTTCCTCGTGGACGGCCGGGAAGGCATGACCAGCGCGGATATGGAAGTTGCCGAACTGCTCCGCCGCTCCAAAAAACCCGTCGTGCTGGGCGTGAACAAGGTGGACGCAAAGAAGTTTGAAGAGTCCGCTTATGAGTTTTATTCGCTCGGACTTGGCGATCCAATTCCGATCTCGTCCGCGCAGGGGCTGAATTTAGGCGACTTGCTGGACGAAGTCGTACGCGATTTTCCCAAAGATTTGGAAACGGAAGAGAGCGACCGCATCAACATCGCCGTTGTCGGCAAACCAAACGTTGGAAAATCCAGCCTCGTCAACGCGCTGCTCGGCGAGGAACGCAGCATCGTAAGCGACATCCCGGGTACCACGCGGGATACCAGTGACACGCCGGTTACCCGCGACGGGCGCGAGTTTGTGATCGTCGATACCGCGGGCATCCGCAGAAAGCGCAGCGTCGAGCACGAAACAATCGA
>JBDKTD010000167.1:0-8191 GCA_039680365.1 Clostridiaceae bacterium | reverse complement strand
TCGCCCTTGATGTACTTAATGAGCATCTCCATGGTCTGGTAACCCATGCCGTACGCATCCTGTGCGGTCACAGCCTGGAGGATGTTATCGTCGGAGCGGAGCATCGCAATCTGCTGTTCGCCACCGTCGATGCCGAATACGGCGATCTTGCCGGCCAGACCCGCGTTCTTTACGGCCATGACCGTGCCCACGGTGCCGCCGTCGTTGCAGGCGAAGATTACGTTGATTTCCGGATGCGCCGTGATCATGTCGCCGGCGGCCTGAATCGCCATATCCTGCACCCAAGCTTCCGCCTGAGCGACGACTACCACGTCCGGATTGACCGCTTTGACGGCGTCGACAAAGCCGTTCATGCGCTGCGTCGCGGGCTCGGAGTACTGCGTAACAAAGGTGATGATGCCGATGTTCGCCTGACCGCCGAGAACGTTCTTAATATACTCTGCGGCCGCTTCGCCGGAAGGACGGCCCAGTTCGGTATGCGGGGTGGTGACGCAGCCGACGACAAATTGCTTATAGGTATCGTTCATCTCGCTGTTGAGCAGGGAAATCGGGATGCCGTACGTGTCGTAGATCTGCTTGATCGCCGCGACCGAGGTCGTTTCGCTGGCGGGCATAATGGCGATGCCGTCCACATTCTGCGCGGCATACGTGTTGAGCAGTTCGACTTCCTTTGCCGGGTCGCCGCCGCTGATTGCATGGAGCATGGTCACGCCGTAGTCATCGCAGGCGGCCTGATAGCCGAGCGCACACCAGGACGAGAACTGATCTTCCTGCAGGTTGATGCCCGCAACGACGATCTTGTCTTCTGCGGGCGCGGCGGTGCTTGCCGCTGCGGCGTCCGCTTCTGTTGCTGCGGCTGCGTTGGCGCTGCTCGCCTGTTTAGCCGTCGGCGTGCAGCCGACAAAGGAGACGACCAGCGTTAACACAAGCAACACGGACAACAATCTTTTTTTCATTTGTTTACTCCTCTTTTGAAATTTCATAGAATGGATTTTGTGAAAGCTAGGTGGGTCAGTATAGACGTAATCGGTTGCGCAATCGATTTACTGTGCCTAGATTATAAGCAGTTCATCTCGGCAATGTCAATACGTTTTCGAATATTGTCGAAATTCCGGTCGATTCCTAAAAATAATCGCGGAAAACACCATATATAAATAGCTTTATGTTTTATTTATCGTGCCTTTTGCCAGTTTACATTCCGTTGAGCATATGCTACTATCTATTTAATCGATTACTTCTGAACAATTACGGCGACGATCTTGGGAGAAATTATATGAGCGTTAAAATTTCAGACGTTGCAAAACAAGCAGGCGTTTCCACGGCGACCGTCTCCCACGTGGTCAACAAAACGCGGTTCGTTTCGGCCGAGATGCAGCGTCGTGTGCAGGAAGCCATCGCTGAGCTTGGCTATACGCCGAACGCTTCCGCCCGAACGTTAAAGACCGGCAAGACACACATGATCGGCATTATAATCCCCGATATCGCCAACCAGTTCTTCTCCTCTATCGTCCAGCAGGTCGAAGACGTCGTTGGAAAAAGCGGGAACTGCCTTGTTATCGCCAACACGAAGGAAACATATGCAATCGAGCAAACACACCTCAGAAATCTGACCGCCGGGATAACGGACGGTATCATTCTGGCGTCCACCGCCGAATCCTTTGCCGATATACAGGACTTCATTCCGCGCGGATTTCCCTGCGTGCTGTTTGACCGTACGCTTCGCGGCAGCGCATGCGATACGGTTACTATCTCCTCCGCGCAGGCAATGCGCAATGCAACCGCCGCCCTGATCGAGCGCGGGCACCGCAGAATCGGGTATGTTTCCGGCCTTTCGAACATCAGTACGACGAACGAGCGCCTCTCGGCTTTCCGCGAAACAATCGAGCGCTACGGCCTGGAACTCGAACCCGGAATGATTCAGCACGGGGATTCCATCTCGCTTCGAACCAATGCGGCCATCGACACGCTGCTGGAAAAAAAGTGCACCGCCATCATCACCTCCAATAACCTGATGTCCGTACAGGCGTCCTTCCGGCTTTCGTCCCTGGGAATCGAAATCGGTCGCGACGTCGACCTTCTCGTTTATAAGGATTACGAGTTCTACAACAGTTTTCTCTCCCATTGCGATATGATCGTTCAGCCCGTCATCGAGTTCGGCAACGCGATCGGCGAAGCGATACTGGCGCGCATCGAACACCTCGACGCTCCTCTGAAGGAACGCGTCCTGACCAGCGTCTTTCAGGCTAAGACGATCTAGCGAGCCCCAGTATCGAGTTAGATATAAAACAAATCCCTGCGCGCGTTCTTCGCAACGCCAGCTGAGCGCGAAATTATGTTTTTACTTCAGATGCATCGCAACGCCAGCGGAGCGCATAAATATGTTTTTTCACTTCTGCTGCATACGATCGAATGCTCTGATTTGAATGCTCAATAATGGAATGTTTACTGTTAAAAAGGATGTGATTTACTTGAGTACTAGAAACGATATCCGTGAACTGCTGCAATCGTTCTTATCGTTCGGTCCGGCCGGCTGCGGACTCTCCATCTGCGAAAACGGGAAAGAAATCTTCCGCGAATGCGTAGGGTATGCCGATCTTGAAGCGAAACGGCAGATGAAACCGGATGATATCATTCGGCTGTTTTCCAATACAAAGGTCTTTACCAACGCGCTCGCCCTAACGCTCTACGACAAAGGTAAGTTTCTTCTTACCGACCCCGTCTCCGATTACCTGCCGGAGTTTTCCCATTCCGTCGTCGGTTTTTTCACGAACAACGGTACGTTTTCCACAAGAGCCGTCCAACGGCCGATTCGAATTATGGACTTGATGACCATGAGTTCCGGCCTGACATACGGCACGCAGATGGCTGGCGGTGAAAACAGCCAAACGAACATCCGGATTCAGCAGGAAATCGATGCGCTGGAATTTGACGGCAGTTACTCTACGCGCGCGTTTTCTAAGGCGATGGCATCCGTACCGCTGCTGTTCGATCCCGGCACGCAGTGGCATTACGGGTACAGTCACTACGTGCTTGGAGAACTCATTGAGGTCTGTGCGGACATGTCCTTTGGCGATTACCTCGAAAAAGCAATCTGCGGTCCGCTCGGGCTTGCCGACACCTCGTTCTTTCTTCCGGAAGAGAAGAAAATGCGCCTGGCGCGCCAATACCGCGCTCCCGGCCAGGACGGTAACCGTGAAATCAACGAAGAACTTGACCGCATGTACGATCCGAATCACAGATTTGAAAGTGGCGGCGCCGGGTTATTATCGACTTTGAATGATTTTTCGCGTTTCGCCGCCATGCTCTCTATGGGTGGCTCTATCGACGGCGTACGCCTGCTGAGCCGTAACACGATTGACTTGATGCGCGCAAACCACCTCGGAACGTCCCAGCTCGCCACATTTTACGCCGCGCAGGAAAACGGCTGGGAGTTTGCCCGCGGCTACGGGTATGGTCTCGGTGTACGCACAATGGTCGACAAGGTGCGTGCGGGCAGCAACGGTTCCGTCGGCGAGTTCGGCTGGTCCGGCGCGGCCGGAACATGGCTGATGGCAGACCCGGCGAACGCGCTGTCCGCCGTATACATTCAGCAGGTGCTTCCGAACCTATTTGAAAGCTATTGCCATCCGCGCCTTCGCAACACGGTGTACGCATTTGATGAAATTTCAGCAAACAGGGAGAAAAGATGATGTCCGGTTATTATAAGGCGACGAAAATCGCCGACAAAACTTGGTGTATTCTGGAGTGCGGATTTGACGCAATCTACTATTTGGAAGGGGAATCGCGTGGGCTGCTCATCGATACCGGCATTGGTGCGAGCGATCTTAAGTCATTCGTCGGCACTCTGGCCACCAAGCCGTACGACGTCGTTCTCACCCATGGACATTTGGACCATATCGGCGCGATTGGACAATTTGGCAGCATTTACGTCCATCCGTTGGACGTCCGACTGATTGAAACAGCAACCGTTGAGAACCGTATCGATTTCATGCGAAACATGTTCGAGATGTCGGAGGGACGCACGCCAAATCAAGATCCGGGTGAAATTTGTCGCAGCGGTAAAAATCCGACGTTTCTGGATGTCGGCGAAGGTGACGTATTTCATCTCGGCGGCCGCGACGTGGACGTTTTCTGCACGCCGGGACATACGGAAGGCTGCATTTGCCTGCACGACAGCAGGACGAACATTCTCTTTGTCGGCGATACCATCATCTACCGCCTGCTGCTGACCAACCAGAATCTCACAATCGCCGAACGCGTGAAGCAGTGGCGTGAAGGAACGCGCCGCATCTACGATCATCTTGATCGTTTTTCAGCGCTCTACATGGGGCACTGCGGCGCCGTGCCGGAAAACACAATCCGCGAGCTGGACGCGATTATAGATGTTCTGAGTAAAACGCCGGACGATCTGGACTACTCCGAAGGCGTCCCAAAGTGCTCTCTTGGATCGACGCAGGTGTATTTTCAAGTCCCGTTCGCCACTACATATAAGGGTTAACGTGTGAGTTTGAATATGGGTAAGCAGACTGTATGCCTAGTGATTATTTACCGCTATTTTGAATGATGTTGGATGAATGGAAGCCGTTCGATCGAATGAAAGCCGCTTGGAAGAGGCGGTTCAAACGACATACGACGTGAACCGCCGTGTCTGCGTTCAGCGAGAACTGAAGCGAATGTTATCGCGTAAAGGCTGGATCGTTTTATTTCGCACTTGAATTATATCTTGCTTAAGCCATTTGTACCCACTGCACCCACCCCCGAGGAGACGCGCAGGAGTATCGTTAAACTCATCATGAATGGCAACTCAAGCGCTCCCGCACAGACGCCCAGCAACGCCGTTCCGGTATTTGTTTGGAGGGACAGACGCTCCTTCCGTGCTCCAAATAGGTCGCTCAAAGCCGGCTTACACGCCATTTCATCGTCCTCCGCTGGAAGCTCTTGCCGCAATTGCCATAGATGGTCTTGCCGGTGAAAGGGTACCGTGTGTTAACAGGTTTGTTGGGGTTGTTTCGTTCACCAGCCTCCTTGAGCAGAGCCTGCACCGTGTAAAATGTATCAATGTCAACAATCGCCGGATGGGATTGCTCCACAAAATGCAGTGGCACTTCTCCATGGTTCCACCTTTTTCTTATACTCAGGTAACCGGTACTATAGGACTTCTGCAGAAGCGCGTTCCCCGTATACTTTTCGTTTGCCAGAATCTCGCGGGCATGTTTCGCGCTCCAAGATACATGGTTCAGTGTGAGCTCTCCAGCAGCATTTAACCGCCTTGCAATCACCACGCTGGAATCTCTGGAAATATACCATTCGAAAATCTGACGTACAACCTCAGCTTGACGGGGCTCTATGGAAATGTTGTCACGCTCAATCACATAACCATACATATCTCGCAGTCCGGCCCGTTTCATCTTCTCTCGAATTCAGCGTTTGCAGTTTTCGGAAACGGATCGGCTTTCTTTCTGCGTAAAAGAAGAGAGGATGGTAAGCATCAGCTCGCCATCCCCGGAGTTGCTATGGATGTTCTCCCGTTCGAAGAAGACGCCCACGTCTCGTTCTTTCAGTTGCCGTAGAATATTCAACATAGCGGCTCTGTTTTCCGATTGTTTTCGGTCACGCGTCATGCGTACTTCCAACCGCACGACCAGCAAAGCGAATACGCCCGATATGATCTCGCCGATGTAATCCTACTCAGATTCCCTCGTATCTATTGGTGTAGGAGCTTACAGCGACCGCACTTGTGCCAGTAGCCGCTGCCGCCCTGATTGATTCCCTCGAGTACGATGCCGACGTCGCGGCCTTCATCCGAGGACATTAACAATATTGTGTTTGCGGCCATTCTCGAGTAGAATACAAAGTGTTATATAATGTCTTTTGCTGCGATCCCATCTCTACAGAAAATCTTCTCTTCTCTCATATTCCACGGTGATCATCCACTAGAATTCAATCGCATGTGGTGCATTTTCCGAAGTTAAAACAACCGTACAATTTTTTCATGAAGGGAAACTTAAAAGTATGGGTCAAACCAAACGAAACGCTGTCGTCGCAGGCATAGTACTTCTTTCCGTCGTGGTGCTGATCTCTGCAATTACCGTTGACTGGATGAATTATATTTATCAATCGGGAAGTGTCTATTCTTATTATGCAAAACCGGTGGTAACCCTTCTCAGCTTGATACTGGTCTTACTCATGCAAAAGAACAGCATCAAGGGATGGTGGCTGCTGCTTGCAGCTTTCGTTTGCATGTTTATAACCGATATTCTGATGAGCATCGTCCCCCTGAGCGCGACCGAAACCGTCGGCGGTACCACTTTCATGATCGGCGGTATACTCTCCATCGTCGCGCATATGCTCCTCATCCTCCGCATTCGTGAGAACTGGTATTGCATCAGGCATTTCACCTGGAGAAGAGCTTGGCTGCCCATCTTAGTCTATGGCGTTGCGACGGTGGCGATCATTATATTATGGAAAGATGTCGTTCGCGTCGGGCACGCGGTGCTGGCGCCGATCTATACGTTCTTCTTCTGTACGACCATGTGGTTTTCCTGGGAAACCTTACGCAGCAAGCTGTATCCAAAGGTCAACGCCGTGATGATGGGGCTTGCCGCGACCGGGTGGTTTTTAACAGAAATTTTTGGCGAGATCTATAACCTGCAATTGGGCACGATCTCAGCTGTTTCTTTCAATATTGTTTGGGTGTTTTACGGTTCGAATGTTATCCTGTGGGCGCTAAGCACGATCGACTGGAACGGGAAGGGATCGGTAGTCTCTGTAAAATGATTGTTTCAATGCGTTTCCTAGAATGACGTTCGCAGCAAGGGCTGTTGAGGGATCGACGATTTGCACATTACGATCAAAGCTCAAGAGAATTCTGAATAGGTCAAGCCCCTCATTGACAATACCTGCAACGCCTTCATTGTATTGCTCGATGTAAAAGCTATGTCCGTCAATTGTTCTTGAGACCCACATAGCTTTGCCCCCGTGTTTTGTTAGCCTCTCGGCATGTGTATACGTTGCTCTTCGGGCGATGAACAGCAAGTGAATTCAGTAATAAATCCTCGTAGTTTTTAATAAAAAAGATAGCGGAACAATCCTTTTTGCGAATCGACATGAAAGCACGGAAGCCTGCGTGGGTCTCCGTGTTCGCTTTGTTTCGCGTCTCGGCTATTCTTGGAACGATTCCACATTCTATTTGTAAGCCACGGAGTTGCGGCAATGCTGCGCGGCATAGCCAAGATAAAAGCATATCCGGTTTCATGGTGGCTCATCGGATAAAGCGTCATGAAACCGCTTGGGGCTGTGTGAATGACGACGTATTGTTCATCGCGTCTGTAACAAGCAGAATCACCTGTTTGCCGCTCAACGATTCCTCGCTTTCAAAATCGAACATGCCGCTCCCGTCCACCTGCGCAAAACCCAGAGAGACAATCCCGGATTTAGCGTACAGGTAAACTTCCACACGGCCGAACGCGCAAGTGGTTCCAGAGATACTCGTGCCCGCCGCGCTGGAAACGACGGGAGCGGAAAGTTCGGTGTTACCGCCTTCCAGTAACAGAATCAACTCCCATGGTTTATCGCCAATAAAGGTGTTCGATCGGATTATATTCCCCGTTCCGTAGTCCACGCGCACCGCATTGCTGTTATTTGGTCCGAATGTATTGTTTTGTATAAAGCAGTCCGATGCACCGTCTTCCAGATAAATCATCAGGTTACCCGAATTGATCACGGTATTTCCAGCAAAGTAACAGTCCCTGATTCCGCGGTTTGTGATCCGCATGGAGATTGATCCGCCAACGACAAGGTTCCCTTCCGCCTCGGTATAGCCTCCTATCGTGCCGTGCCGCTGCCCGGTGTTCACGTCAATTCCGGTGCCGTTCGGCAACGGATTGCCATTGACGTCTACGCCGATGCGGTTGCCGAGTATGAAATTATCCGAGCAGCCATATCCGCTCAAACCGGTCCCGCCGTTTTCGTTGCCGCTGATGAGGTTGCCCTCACCCTCCGCGGTTCCCCCGATGCGATGATGGCTGCAGGCCCAGATGTCTCCACCGGAACGATTTCCGACCGCCTTCGTCCCCGTGATATCCGTGCCGATGTAGTTGCCGATTACAGAGTTTTGATAGCTGGTCGTGTCGCTGAACGTCACGCCGCTTTGCGCGCCGCTGATGATATTGCGCTCTTCAAGCGTCGTTCC
>JBDKTD010000279.1:0-1817 GCA_039680365.1 Clostridiaceae bacterium | reverse complement strand
GAAGTGCTCACGAGCCTGTTTATGACGATTACCACCGCCAACTTCGACGATCTGGCGTTGGAAGCGCAGATTCGAAAAATGCTCGCCATGCGCGATTCGCTGAACAGGAGTTCCGCCGAAGGCTGGCACGACGCGGCGCTCTTTACAGTTGGCAACCGCGCTTCCATGCTGGAAAAAGCGGCGGGAATCGGCGTGCTCGCAACGGAGAACGAGGACGTGCGCTCCCTGCGCGAAATGGTGGTCTACGGCTGCAAGGGAATTGCCGCCTACGCCGAGCACGCGCGGAACCTTGGCGCAAAGGACGCTTCCATCAGCGCGTTTCTCTATAAGGCGCTGGCGGATACCCTCAGCGACTCTCTCACGGCGGACGAGCTGACCGCGCTGGTGCTGAAAACCGGCGAAACGGGCGTCAAGGTGATGGCGCTGCTCGACGGCGCGAACACCGCGCGCTACGGTAACCCGGAGATCACAAAAGTGAACATCGGCGTTCGCAAGAACCCCGCCATCCTGATTTCCGGCCACGATCTGGTCGATTTGGAAGCGCTGCTGGAGCAGACCAGGGGCACGGGCGTGGACGTATACACCCACGGCGAAATGCTGCCCGCGCACGCGTACCCCGCGTTCAAGAAATACGACAACTTTGTCGGCAACTACGGCAACGCCTGGTGGAAGCAGCTCACGGAGTTTGAAACCTTCCATGGCCCGATTCTGTTTACCACCAACTGCATCGTGCCGCCCAAGAGCGAGGAAATCCGCAGCCGCATCTTTACCACGGGCGCTTCCGGCTATCCGGGCTGCAGGCATATCCTGCCGGGCGCAAACGGCAAGAAGGACTTCTCCGAACTCATCGCGCTGGCAAAGACGCTTGCCGCGCCGGAAGAGATAGAACACGGCGAAATCGTCAACGGCTTTGCGCATGCGCAGGTGCTCGCGCTGGCGGACAAGGTCGTCGACGCGGTTAAGAGCGGATCCATTAAAAAGTTTTTCGTCATGGGCGGGTGCGACGGGCGTATGCCTTCCCGCAAGTACTACACGGAGTTTGCCGAAAAACTCCCCAAGGATACGGTGATTTTAACCGCGGGCTGCGCCAAGTACCGCTACAACAAGCTCAACCTCGGCGATATCGGCGGTATTCCGCGCGTGTTGGACGCGGGGCAGTGCAACGATTCCTACTCGCTCGTGGTCATCGCCAGCAAACTGGCGGAAGCCTTCAAGCTGCAGAGCGTTAACGAACTGCCGCTGGTGTTCAACATTGCCTGGTACGAGCAGAAGGCGGTTATCGTGCTGCTGGCGCTGCTCTCGCTGGGGATTAAAAACATCCATCTTGGGCCGACGCTGCCGGGATTCCTCTCGCCGAACGTTGCCAAGGTGCTGGTGGAGAAATTCGGCATCGCGGGCGTCGGTACGCCGGACGGCGATCTTGAGCTGTTCTTGAACTAAACAGAACAATAACAAAAAACATCCCCGGCGGAAGATCCGCCGGGGATGTTTTGCTGTTGAGCGAACCGCTATAGCTTGAGCAGGTTCAGGCCGATCTCTTCGGAGAACTGCCGCTCGAGCGTCCCGCCCAGCGGCTGAAAAATGAGCTCCGCCGTCGCGCTGACCGTTGCGGAAACCAGATGCCCGCCGACCGCTTCGCCGTTCTCCCGGCCAAGGGAAGCGTGCAGGTGCACGTAGGGCGCGCCATCCTTGGTTGAAAGGTTGCCGGTGAGGCTCAGTATTTCGAGCGGCTCGGAAAAGGCGATTTCCCGGTACGCCTTTGTTTCCGGATTGAAAAAGCCGATTACCGCGCCGGAGATTGCGCCGATTCCGCTGAC
>JBDKTD010000233.1:0-2471 GCA_039680365.1 Clostridiaceae bacterium | reverse complement strand
TCTCACGGGTCTCGACCCCGTGACCATTCCGCTGGACGATCCGGACACGATGCGCATCTATACCTCCAGCGAACCGCTAAAGGTCGATCTTTCCGCGCTGCACTGTTCGGTTGGTACGCTTGGCACGCCGGAGTTTGGCACAAGCTTTGTGCGCGGCGTTCTGGAAGCCACCATGCCGACCACAATGGAAGAACTCGTCCGCATTTCCGGCTTGACGCACGGCACGGACGTTTGGCTCGGCAACGCGGAAACGCTGGTTGCCAGCAAAGTTGCAACGCTTTCGGAAGTCATCTGCACGCGCGACGACATTATGAACTACCTGATTCTGCGCGGAGTGGATGCTTCCAGCTCGTTTAAGATTATGGAGTCCGTCCGAAAAGGCAAAGGCCTCAAGCCGGAAATGGAGCAGAAGCTCATCGACAACAATATTCCGAGCTGGTATATCGACTCCTGTAAAAAGATTAAATACATGTTCCCGCGCGGCCATGCCGTTGCGTACACCATGATGTCCTTCCGGGTAGCGTACTACAAGGTGCATTACCCGCTGGAATTCTACAGCGTGTATTATACGGTGCGCGCGGATCTGTTTGACGTTTCCCTTGCCTGCGGCGGGGCGGAGCAGGTGCTCGAGCGCATCCGCGAAATCGATCGCTCGACGGCAAAGATGAGTGATTCCGAAAAGAAGCGGGTTGGCGATATCGTAACCATTTTGGAAGTGGTGTACGAAATGAACCTGCGTGGCATCGAACTGCTGCCGGTCGATCTCTACAAATCGCACGCGACGCGCTTTTTAATCGAAGACGGGGCGATTCGCCCGCCGTTCAACGCAATTCCCAGCGTGGGGGACAACGCTGCCATCGAAATGGCGGAAAACAGAGGAAACCACGTATTCCATACGATAGACGAGTTCCGCAAGATTACAAAAGCGAACAGCGCGGTGATTTCGGCAATGGAGAGATGCGGCTGCTTTGCGGGCATGTCCCGAACCGACCAGATTTCGCTCTTCAGCTTCGACGAGGTTGCGGAAGAACCCTTGGAATCCTCCGTTTTGGCGGCGCCGGAAGAAACCGCCGAGGTCGAACCGGAAGCGCAGATGGCGGATGCCGAGCCGGAGACGGGGGACTTTTTTCCGGAAGAATACGAAGAGGATTCCGAAGAAGAAGAGCCGTAAACGCTTCAGACGCAGTTTAAACGCATAAAACAGCTGGATTCCCGCCAAAAGCTTGACGTGCGGACTTTGTTGATATATAATTTTTTGGAGTAATCCTGCACTCTTATGGTGTGTTCATAATAAATCGTTTTTTTGCTGCTATGTGAAGAGGAATGATTCATTTGAAGTGACCGTGCAGAGATGTGCGGTTACATTTTTTATAGATCGGAGCAATCATATGTGGTGGTTATACCTCTTGATAGGCGTTTTCGCAGTGCTCGCCGGCTTCCTGTTTGGATATGCTTACCGGCGCAATGTAGCGGAAGCGAAGATTGCCAAGGCCGAAGACGCAGTCAAAAAACTCTATGACGACGCGCAGCGCAAGGCCGAAGAAATTAAAAAAGAAAAAATTCTGGAAGCAAAAGAAGAAGTATTTCGAGTCCGTTCCGACGCGGAGCGGGAGAACCGGGAACGCCGTGCGGAAGTACAGCGCAACGAACGGCGCATCTTCCAGAGGGAAGAAATTCTCGACAAAAAGTCCGACACACTGGAAAAGCGTGAGCTGACCCTTGCGGAACGCGAAACGGAACTGGAGACGACGCAGGCGGAAATCAGAGCCCTGCACGATCAGCAGCTCAAGGAACTGGAAAAGATTTCCGGCCTTTCGATGGAAGCGGCAAAGGACATGCTGCTGGCGAACGTTGAGCACGAAGCGCGGCACGACGCGGCCATCCTGCTAAGGGACATTGAAAGCAAAACCAAGGAAGAAGCGGACAAGCGCGCGCGCAACATCATCACCCTGGCGATTCAGCGCTGCGCCGCGGATCACGTGGCCGAGACCACCGTTTCGGTCGTGCCGCTGCCCAACGACGACATGAAGGGCCGCATCATCGGCCGTGAGGGCAGAAACATCCGCGCGCTGGAAACGGCGACGGGCGTTGACCTCATCATCGACGACACGCCGGAAGCGGTCATCCTCTCCGGCTTCGACCCGGTGCGCAGGGAAGTTGCGAGAATCGCACTCGAAAAGCTCATTCTCGACGGACGCATCCATCCCGCCCGCATCGAAGAAATGGTTGAAAAGGCCAAGAAGGAAGTTGACAACACGATTCGTGAAGCGGGCGAAGCCGCGGTTCTCGAAGTCGGCGTCAACGGCCTGCATCACGAACTCGTCCGTTACCTCGGGCGTATGAAGTATCGCACGAGCTACGGCCAGAACGTGCTTCGTCACTCCATTGAAGTGGCTCACCTTGCGGGCATCATGGCGGCGGAGCTCGGCGCAAACGTTGCTCTTGCCAAACGCGCTGGGTTACTGCACGAT
>JBDKTD010000251.1:0-6165 GCA_039680365.1 Clostridiaceae bacterium | reverse complement strand
TCCAGCGTTTCAACGGTGCTGCCGTCGTTGCGGACGATCAGGAGCTTGCCGAGAGCGTCGGCAATCAGAATGGCGGACTCGGTGGAGAGCGTCTGCTTTTCGATCAGGCGCTGAAACGCTTCCTCCGTCATGTTGCCGTTTTTATACTCTTCGTAGATCTGACGGGTAACCTCCGCCTCCGGTTCGAGGTTCGCCATTTCGATGGAAACGTACGTCTTTTTGCCCACATACGCATAAGCCGCCAGCAAAACAACGTTTGCCAGCAGCAATGCAATGATCGATACGATTAGAATTCTCCAGTAGAATACGCTGCGCATGAAGTACGCTTACTCGGTTTCGAACTTATAGCCGACGCCGTAAATGGTTTTAATGCTCCAGCCGAGGCCGGTGGAATCCAGCTTGGCGCGGATTCTCTTGATATGCGTGTCCACCGTGCGCGTTTCGCCCGCGAAGTCATAGCCCCAAACGCGGGAAAGCAGCTGTTCGCGCGTAAACACCTGACCGGGATTCGACGCAAGCATATGCAGAATTTCAATTTCCTTGGGCGTGCAGATGACCGCTTGACCGCGGAGGGTAACCGTATAGCTCTTGAGGTCTATGGTTAGGCCGTTGTAGGAGATCACCGAAGAATCGTTCTTGGGCTGTTCGGTTGCGCGGCGGAGCACCGCCTTGATACGGGCAACGACTTCCCGCGGGCTGAAAGGCTTTACGATATAATCGTCCGCGCCGAGTTCCAGGCCTACGATACGATCGATTTCCTCGCCCTTTGCGGTGAGCATGAGCACCGGCAGCTGGGAGGTCTTGCGGATTTCGCGGCAAACCTCGATGCCGCTCATCTTGGGCATCATGATATCCAGAACGCAGAGCACGATTTCCGGCGTGATGCTCTCCAGCGCCTGCATGCCGTCAAAGGCGTCAACCGTTTCAAAGCCCTCGGCTTTTAAATAAATACCGAGTGATTCGTGTACAACCGGATCGTCGTCCGCGATTAATACTTTCTGCGCCATAATACGCTCCTTGCTGTTGCTGAATGATTCTTAGTATACCATACAAACGTTTGAAACGTACAGCGTCACGTTTTGTTCGCAATTGCCGCGCAAACTTTTGCCGCGTCCTCGCGCATGACTTCGATTAACGATCGGTTGTAGATGCCGCTTGCCGGGTGGTAGAGCGGGATCAAATCAAATGAAACGCCGCCCGTCGTGGTCAGCGGAATCCGAGCGCCATGGACGTTTCCAACTACTTCCGGCTTCTCCCCCGCCAGGCGGTATACCGCTCTGAGCGGCGTATTGCCGAGCGTGCAAAGAATGTCCGGGCGTATGAGCTCAATCTCCTTTTGCAGCAGGAGAAGCGACGCTTCCACTTCCGAAGGAACCGGCGTGCGGTTTCGAATACTTCTTTGCGATCTCACGACGGGGCGGTACTTGACCACGTTGGTAATATACGCGTTCTCCCGCGAAATACCGAACAGGCAAAACAGTTCGTCGAGCTGCCTGCCCGCCTTGCCTACAAACGGCCTTCCCTGCTTTGTTTCCTCCGCGCCGGGTGCTTCGCCGATTAAGAGCACGCTGGCGCTCGGCGCGCCCTGCCCAAAGACCGGGTGCGAATATTCCCCCTGCGGCTGGTCGAGCGCGGCGAGCCTTCCAAGGCGTTCCCGCTCGAAGGCATACAGCAGATCCAGCTGCAGTAAAACCTGCGCGGCGTCCTTGCGCGATTGTTCGTCAGCCACCGTTAACCCCCCTGCGTCTGCGCTGCCATATAAGTCTGCAGCGCGGTAAAGTCTGTCTGCAGCGTGGTGTAAAGCGGCTCGATGACCGAGTACTCATATCCCGTCAGCGCGACCTCCAGCGCCGCAATGTCGTTTTTCAGCTTGTCGCTCATCTCCTGCGGAACGCCGGTTGCCGTGTTGAGATAGTCCGAAACCCGCTGGATCAAATCCTGTGCGTTGAGTTTGAGCTCAAAAATCGAAAGCGAGCCGTCCGAATGCACGGTGCAGGTCTTCATGGAAGCGATGAACTCATCCGTCGAGAGCTCTGTTCTGACGGCGTTCGGGAATGCCTTGAGCAGATACTCGTCCTCAAACTGGTAGAACATCGAATCCGGTCGAATCAGGATAAAGCTCGTCTTTGTTACCAGTTCCGGCGGGCAAAGCTCGGTTGCAATCGCGTTTTCCGCCGAACAAATATTCAGGGTAACGTGCATATCACAGTATTCCGTTGGCGCGTTGCTGGCAAGGAACCAGTCGGTCACCGGCTTGTGGTCCTCATCATCCTTGCAGGCGTCGGTGGCGAGCAGACCGGAAACTGGGCAGACCGTGCGCTTGACAAGGCCGAGAGACGTCGGATCCGTTTCGATGATGGACTTGTCCGACAGCCCTTCGTGAATTTTGGACATATATGCCTGCCAGAGCGGCGCCGCTTCGTCGCCGCCGGAGGAGCCTTTTTTCAGCTTGTTGGCGGGGTAATCATGTCCGACCCAGAGTGATGAAGCATAATACGGCGTAATGCCCGCAAAGTATACGCTCGCATAGTCGGAGTTCGTGCCCGTTTTGCCGGCAACGGTCATATCCGTAATCTTTGCCTTGGTGCCCGTGCCGGATTTGACGGCATCCGTCATCATGTCCACCAGCAGATACGCCGTGCTCTCCTGGAACACGCGGTGCGTATCCCGCACTTCGTCCGCGTCCAGAATCACGTTGCCTTCCGCATCCAGCACCTTTGTAAACGACAGCGGCTCGAGGTATACGCCGCCGTTGGCGATGGCTCCGTATGCCGCGGCCATCTGGATGGGCGTCAGTCCGGATGTTCCCAGCGCAAGTCCCGCGCCGTCTACGTTAATCTTACTCTCGGTTGCGCCCAGTTGGTACATATACTCAGCGGCAACGGCGGGCGTCACGTCGTCCATCAGCACGTGCGCCGCGCAGACGTTCAGCGAGCTCATCAGCGCGCGCCGGAAGGTCACCGGCCCGTAGCGGGAATCCAGCCCGCCGGAAGGATAGCCTTTTTCAGTGGTCCAGCCCTGAATCGGGCCGTCCATATTCTGCACGATGCTGGCCGGCGAATAGCCTATATCCAGCGCCGGGCCATAGACGGCAAGCGGCTTAATGGAGGAACCGACCTCCGTGTAACTCGTGGCGCGGTTGATGCCTTTGCGAATCGTTGGCTCGTCCCGCCCGCCGACGACCGCGCGCAGTTCGCCCGTGTGATAGTCCAGCACCACGGCGGCGGCCTGCGGCTCGACGGTCTCTGTTACCGTTCCGTCCCCGCCGGTTTCCACGAGCAGAGACTTGGAAGTGTCCGCAAGCGTCGGGTAACTGTCCCAGGTGCTCAACGTGGTCTGAACCGTGTTTTGTATGGTGGGATCTACTGTTGTGTAAATATGGTACCCGCTGGTGCGCAGCTCGTTCTCCACGGCGCTGCGGTTGGCGGACGTATTGCTCAATCCGCGTTTTTCGAGCAGGTGCGTAATGACGTCGCTGATGGAGTATTCCACAAAGTACGCCATGTCGTACATCTGCTTCTGCTGGCTGACTTGTATGATGTTGACCTGCTCGGTCATTGCGCTCTCATACTGCTCCTTCGTGATAAATCCCGCCTGATACATGCGCGAAAGCACCTGGTTGGTGCGTTCGTTGGTCACTTCCATCTGGTCGCGCTGATACATGTTTTTGCGCGGGTCATAACGGTAAGGCGCCTGCGGAAGCCCCGCGAGCATTGCGCATTCGCGAACGGTCAGTTCGGAAAGTTCCTTGCCGAAGTAATCCATGGCGGCGGATTTCACGCCGTAGTTCGATTCGCCCAGCGGAATGTCGTTGAGATACGCTTCCAGAATCTGGTCCTTCGTGATGATGGTTTCCAGTTCGAGCGCCAGATACGCTTCCTGAATTTTGCGCTTATAATTACGCTGAGAGCCGAGAATCTTGTTCTTGATGAGCTGCTGGGTAATCGTGCTGCCGCCGGTGGAGTTGCTGTTGCCAAGAATCTCCAGCGCGGCGGAAAACAGGCGTTTGAAATCCACGCCGGAGTGTTTGTAAAAACGCACGTCCTCCACGGAGATAAACGCATTTTTCAGCATGTCTGGTATGTTTTCAATATCCACCCAGTCGCGGTATTCCACGTCCGCAATGGTGGTGAGCAGATCGCCGTTCATATCGTAAAGATAACTCGTGCGGTCCGAAATGGTCAGCTGCGCCACGTCCAGCGAAGGCGTCGTCTCAACATACGCTTTCACGACGCCGACCAGCAGGCCAAAGCCGATGAAACAAACGACGATGAACGCCAGCACCATCATTTTGAGAGACGTAAACAGCACCGCCAGAAAAAAGGAACTCGGTTTCTCCCGTTCCTTCAGCAGCGGCTGGTTTTCCTGTTCCGGTTCTTTCAATCTGGGGTCGTCTCCCGAGTCCACTCGAAAGAACGGATTGCTCTTTGCCATTTGTCTGCACCTCAATGGAAATCCTAGGTATTATAGCATACGGTTGGTTTCTTTATGTGTTTTGCCGCAAAAAATTCATACTTTCAGAGATATTCGGCTTGCGCTTTATGCGAAAAAGTGAGATGCTGTTTGTCGGTTCCCAAAGCGTCCGCCGTAAAAATGCGGAAATCCACGCGCAATATTTTCCGTTTGAAATTCGAAAATTTGGTCTTTACAAAACACCGGCTTTCCACTATAATAGCACATGCGGCTCGGGGCTTTAGCGAAGTTGGCTATCGCGCTACACTGGCAGTGTAGAGATCACCGGTTCGAATCCGGTAAGCTCCACCAAAACGTCCTTTAAGTGTGTATATGCTTAAAGGATGTTTTTTTTGCATCGAAATTTCAAATTCATCCTCATGATGCAAGAAGAATAGCTCGCCATGTCTTTTAACATAAAGTTGTTATTAATTCTATACACGGTCGTTGTGGGTCAATAAACGATATCAAAGCAATCGCACTAATATTATTTTTTTCAAAATCAGTAGCTCAAACGATAAAATTGACATTGTTGTAGTAAGCGTATATATAATAATATTATATTTTATCCGTAAAAGCAGAAGGAGGTTAGTTATGATTATCAAATCGCCCAAACCTACCGGCGATCTCTTTGTGGATGAATGTTATCAATTCGAATTCGAAGAGTATAGCGACCCCCGTCGTTGGTTTTCATTACCAATTGTTAAAGATATCCCGGACTTGGCCAGCACCGACAAAAGAAAAGCACTGGCTATTGCCGAATCTTTAATGCAAGACTATTCTGATTATTCTTTCCTGTTCTATTGGATTGGCAAATTGAAAGGTGAGTTAGGGTTTGCTGGCGAACCTAGTTTTACACTACTTGATGGGTTGAAAAAAGGACGAAATAAACCTGTTTTATGCGGTGGTCTTGCCATTAATGCGTTTGAAAAAAGCAATCTATCTGAAGCAGTCAAATGGTGGATAAAATCATGTGCTATCCAGCTAAGTTGCCATTTATCAACAGATAGTTTTTCTCTGCTTAACCTAGCATACATCGCAGAAGGTTTGCATTTACCGGTATGTCAAAAATTCTTGTATCAAAAAGCGCAAGCACTTCAAAGCGTTAAATTTGATAGTATAGGTGCGTCACAAAGGTATACACTAGCAAAACACCAAGGAAGTAGATCAATAAAAGCTGCAATCAAACTTCTATGTAGCTTCTATGTTGAATAAACGCTAATTCCTATCATTTTTCATTTATACATTTGGAAATGCTCTTTTTAGGAATCCCGAGATTACATATAGCTCATCAATAAACCTAATGCGTAATATTTAAACAATTTGCTGCTCACGGTAATATCGCATCAGTTCTTCAAATTTCAACGCATACGTTTCCAGAAGGCTCTGCTGTTTCGGCAGTTTCAGCGTTGGCATATGCTTGCCGTTGACGCGGGCTTTATCCTCCCCGTCGAGCTGATACGCGCAAAGCGACATGCCCGTTGTCATAGGTAATTTAGCTTTGAGAAGCGCGATTTGATCCATCGTAAAAAGCGAAGGATCGAAATCGAAGATTTCCAGGTTCGTCAGTACGAACAGCGGCTCCATCGTTCCATCCAGAACAGTTACGCCAAGAAGCGAAAGCCGTTTCAGGCTGGCGCATCTCTCGAATGTGGAAAAGTCACGAATCTTATGATTGGTCAATACGTCGCCGTTCAGCCTGATTTCTTCCAG
>JBDKTD010000114.1:0-15121 GCA_039680365.1 Clostridiaceae bacterium | reverse complement strand
GAAACGCGCGCGAGCGGAATCATTTCGTCCACGGAAACGGGATCGACCAAGAAGGCGGGAATCCCCGCGAGATCGGCGAGCTGTTTGGCAATCACAGGACCCAGGGAGGAGGCGTGTTCGCCGTAGGGCGGATGGTAGATATCCTGCAGAACCGCGTCGCTGATGCGGTAGGTGCCGGAAGGGATGTGCTTAAGCAACCCTCCACGGCTGCAGACGGCGGCAAAATCCGCGCGGGAGAACCCGTGCGCGCGGAGCGTTTCCATTACCAGTTCGCGGCGAAAGTCGAGCTGGTCGATAACGCGCTGAAAACCCGCGAGCTCCTCCTGCGTATGCCGTATGGTTTCGCAAAAGACCTCCGCTTCGTCTTCGTATACGGCAATCTTGGTGGAGGTTGCGCCCGGGTTGAGGACGAGGATTTTCATGTTCGGGCCTCCGCTGTGGATTTTACTGTTCGACATATTTTCTATCATGAAAACTGAGTACAGTACCATCGTAGGTTTTCCGCGGGTGAGTGTCAATGCGCGGCGGACAAATATATAGTATACTTGTTTTGAATGTGTGCCTCGAGCGGCAAAAACGGACATTGCGCGCGGCGTTTTTTCTCAACATTGTCCGTAAAGGTCAAGAAACAGGATCGAAACTAAGGTATTCTTTCTTTATGAAGCAGTCATCCGAACCGCATATTCAAACGGAACAGAAGGTCGAAGCGGTGCGAACCATGCAGGAGTGCATCCGGATACACGCCGCCAGCACGGATTTTGCGCCCGAGGACGTTGTTTCCAGCGTCCACTATTCGCCGCGCCATGCGGAGCGGATGTTTCGGGAGCTCACCGGCAAATCGATTGGCGAGTATCTGCGGCTTGTACGGCTTTCGAGCAGCGCGGAACGCCTGCTGGACACGCGGGACGCCGTTGTGGAGATCGCCCTGGACGCGGGGTTCGACAGCCACGAAGGGTTCAGCCGCGCGTTCTTTCGCAGTTTTCGAATTGCGCCGCGCACCTACCGCAAGGCTCCGCCGCCAATTCCGCTGTTCATTCAGTATCTTGTCGGCGCGGAACAACTGCTTCTCCAGAAAAAGGAGGAAAGTAAAATGGATCAAAAATCGACGATTATCACCGTAACCCCGATTGCGCGTCCGAAGCGGAAGCTTATCGTGCTGCGCTCAAAGCACGCAACGGATTATCTCTCGTTCTGCAACGAGATGGGCTGCGACTGGGCGGGGCTATTCAACAGTATACCGGAAAAGATCGATACCTGCGCTCTGGCGGAGCTTCCCGCAAGGCTTACAAAACCCGGCACCAGCCCGGTTTGCGCGAGCGTCGAGGTGCCGCTTGCGTACGACGCTTCAAAGGTGCCGCAAGGTTACGAGGTGCTCGAGCTGGAAGCGGGGGAACTGCTTTACTTCCAGACGGAACCGTATGAGGACGAGGAAGCCTTCTGCGAGGCCATCGACGCGGCGTTTGAAGCCGCCGAGCGCTACGATCCCGCAAAGATCGGTTATGCGTTCGACCCCGACGAGCCGAAATATAACTACGGCGCGGAAGGCGCAACCGGCGCGAGAATCGCACTGCCGATTCGCAAACTGCGCGCATAATCGAAGACGTCGCTTCTGTACCCGCCCGCCTTACGGCGGGCTTTTTTCTGCGCTCGAGCAAACAAAAAATGAAACTGACTGTGAAAAACAGCCGATTTGCCCCGCAATACTTGCCGGACATTGAAATCAGGTGTATTATTCTGATAGTACACCAACCCAAGATGGTCACAGCTCTGTGATCGACGCGCTCGATTCTTAAGTTGTAAGGAGCTTCGGATACGGCATGGTTCGCATCTTTATTGTAGAGGACGACGAGGTCATCGCCCGCTCGGTGGCGGAAACACTCGCTAAGTGGGGCTTTGAAGCGCTGATCGCTTCGGACTTCTCGGATATCCTTGGCGCGTTCCACGAGCTCGCGCCGCAACTGATCATCATGGATATCTCGCTGCCATACTACAACGGCTATTACTGGTGCGAGAAAATCCGCCGGGAGTCCAGCGCGCCGATCATCTTCCTCTCCTCGCGTTCGGACACGGCGGATGTGGTCATGGCCGTCAACATGGGCGGGGACGACTATATCTACAAGCCCATCGACCCGGAACTCATGATCGCCAAGGTGCAGGCGGTGCTGAGGCGCGCGTACGACTACGAGCCCTCCGCGCGTTCGCGCTTCTGCGGCGCGGAGTTCGACGCGGGTGCGTCTTCCATTTTATTCGACGGCAAACGCTTTGAACTCACGAAAAATGAGAGCCGCATTCTGGGCGCGCTGCTCGGTAAGCGCGGCGGCATCGTCGGCAGGGAGGAGCTCATGCTCAAACTCTGGGACAGCGACGAGTTTGTGGACGACAACACGCTGACGGTCAACATCAACCGCCTCAGAAAGACGCTCGCTTCGGCGGGCCTCGGCGACTGCGTCAAAACCCACAAGGGTCAGGGGTATTCCATCGATGCGTAACCTGCTTTCGTACTTCAACGCGCGGCGCGCCATGCTGATTTACTTCGTGCTGACGGTGCTCATTATCCGTCTGCTGGGGTTTCTCGCAGCGCAGGATGCGGTTTACGTCAGGTACGAAACGGTGCTGGTTTCGTTTGCGTTTGTCTGCGTCGTTTTAATCGACGGTGCGCGCTACCGCAGAAAACTGCGCCAGATGCAGCAGATCGGCCTGCGCACGGAACTCCTGCCGCGCGAACTGCCAGACCCCAACGACGCGCTGAGCCGCGAATACGACGAGCTGATTCGCGTGTTCTGCAAGGAGGCCGAACAGCTCCGCGCCAAATACAACATTGAAAGCGCCGAGCAGGAGGAGTATTACACGCTCTGGGTGCACCAAATCAAAACGCCGATCTCCGCTATGCGGCTGTTGCTGGACAACCGAACCGACGAAAACGCGCGCCTGCTCAAGCAGGAGCTTTTCAAGGTGGAACAGTACGCCGACCTTGCGCTCAAGTTTGTCAAGCTCGGGGATATCGCGGGCGATTTGGTGATAGAACTTTGCGACCTTAACGAGATTGCGCGCGCGGCGGTCAAGAAGTATTCGCTTTTGTTTGTGTACAACAAGCTCACTATCGAGATTGAGCCGCTCGATAAGGAAGTCGTTTCGGACTCCATGTGGCTGGGGTTCATCCTTCAGCAGCTGCTCTCCAACTGCGTGAAATACACGCATTCCGGCGGCGTGCGCATCTATATGGAGCGCGGCGCGCTGGTGGTCAGCGACACGGGCATCGGCATTCGAAAAGAGGATTTGCCGCGCATCTTCGAAAAGGGCTACACAGGCTACAACGGGCGCATGGACAACCGCGCCAGCGGCATCGGCCTGTATCTCTCCAAACGGGCGGCGGACGCGCTCAGAATTCAAATCAGCGTGGAGTCCGAACTGGGCAAGGGAACGAAAGTCGCCTTGCGCTTTCCCGTCAGGGACGAGTTTATGGAGATGTGACAAAACCGTAAGGCACGCGCCGGAGATCGTAAGGCTGTTCTATGGCTGGCGGTCTCCGCATTTTTGTACAATAACCGCATCATGGAAAACATTGGAGGATTCAACATGGCGTTATTGCAGGTAAAGGGACTTGGAAAGGTCTATAATACGAAACTCGGCATGAAGCAGTGCGTGGCTCTTCGCAACGTCAGCTTTGAGGTAATCGAAGGCGAATTCGTCGCCATCATGGGCGCGAGCGGCAGCGGCAAAACCACGCTGCTCAACATCCTCGCCTCGCTGGACAAACCCACTTCCGGGGACGTTCTGCTCGACGGAACGAGCTTTTCTTCCATTCCCGACCGCGCCCTATCGGAATTCCGGCGCAAGCATCTCGGCTTTGTGTTTCAGGATTTCAACCTTCTGGATACCTTCTCGCTCAAGGACAATATCCTGCTTCCGCTGGTGCTGATGCAGACGCCCGTGCGCGAAATGGAAGAGCGGCTCATGCCTGTGGTGCGTCAGCTCGGCATTACGAATTTGATCAACAAGTACCCCTTCGAGGTCAGCGGCGGCGAGAAACAGCGCGCGGCCATCGCGCGCGCGGTGATTACCAACCCCCGCATCCTGCTGGCGGACGAGCCGACCGGCGCGTTGGACAGCAAGGCTTCGGCGGCGCTTTTAGCGCAGTTTTCGGATTTGCACAGTGTTGGGAAAACCATTTTGATGGTAACCCACAGCGCCATGGCCGCAAGCTACGCCTCGCGCGTACTGTTCATCTCCGACGGCGCTCTGTTTTCGCAGCTCTACCGCGGGGACGAAACGAACCGCGCGTTCTTTGAGCGGATCGTTTCCAACCTTTCGATTCTCGGGGGTGCGGACATTGCGTAAAATGTTTTACTTTCGGCTTGCGCTGAGCAACGTCCGCCGCAACAAGATTACGCACCTGCCGTACTTAATTGCAACGGCGGTGATGAGCGGTGTGTTCCTCTTGATTGCGGGTCTATTGTTTTCAAAGGGTCTGACCAACACACCGTCCGGTAACACCGCGACTGCGCTGTTCGGCTTCGGCCTTGTGGTGTACGCGCTGTTTACCTTCTTCTTTATGATGTACATCAACAACTTCTTAATCAAGCGCAGAAAGAAGGAGTTCGGCCTTTACGGCATTCTGGGGCTGGACAAACGGCATATCGGGCGCGTGCTGATTTGGGAGAACCTGTTCGTCATCGGCGGCGGCATCCTCTGCGGTATCGCCGTTGCGCTGGTGTTCGGACGGCTGCTGTTCTTAATCCTTACCAAGCTGATTCACGTGGTGCCGGGCAGCACGTTTTCCATTGAGCCGGTTGCGTATCTGCTGATGCTGGGCTTGTTTTTCGTAATCTTTGTGGTCACGAACACCATCAATCTAGTCCGTATTCACACGGCGAACCCGATTGCGCTGCTTTCGAGCGAGAAGCGCGGCGAAAAGGACAAAAAAGGCCTCGTTCCGCTGGCGATTCTTGGATTGCTTCTGCTGGGAGCGGCGTACTACTTTGCGTGGACAACCGAGATTCCCGGTTTTGCGCTTGGCATCTTCTTTCCGCTGGCGATCTTGGTGATTCTTGCCACCTATCTGCTGTTTTTGTGCGGCAGTATCGTGATCCTGCGCCTGCTGAAGCTGAAAAAGAGCCTGTATTACAAGCCGGATCACTTCGTTACCATCTCCGGCATGTTCCACAGGATGCGACAGAACTCGCGGGGACTGGCTACCATCTGTATCCTCTCGACCATGCTGGTGGTCACCATCTCCGGCACGCTCTCGCTGTATCTGGGACGCGAAGAGATGACAAAAGCCATGCACCCTTACGACGTGCAGGTGACGGTGCCGGACGAATCGACCAAGGAGCAGATTGCCGTTTACGACGCGGCCATTCAAAGGCTCGCCGCCGAACACAACGTGGTTCTCACATCGGACAAATCGAAGCTCATCACCGCACTGCCCCAAGGGGAGGAGTACCGCCGCAACAACTTTGTCTATAAGGGAAGCGTGTTTGTGGAAGCGCCGACGTTGATTTTCTTTGACGGAAGTTTCCGCTTTGACGCTTCGGGGTCGGACGAGGACTGCCTTGCGTTTGTGCAGACGCTTAATGATTACCGGGATCCCGCGGTCGGGCCCGACCCGATTTTGAATGTTTGGGACTTCTTTACCGCGCGGGAAGACGGCTACGGGCTCTACGGCGGATTGTTGTTCCTCGGAGCGTTCTTTGCGGTGCTGTTCCTTGCCGTGGCGGTGCTGATTCTCTACTTTAAGCAGGTGACCGAAGGCTACGAAGACAAGGAGCGCTTTTCGATTCTCCAGCAGGTTGGCATGGACGACCATCAGGTCAAAAAGACCATCAACCGTCAGGTGCTCTGGGTGTTTTTCCTGCCGCTGGCGGCAACCGCGCTGCACATGCTGTTTGCATCCAAGATCATGGCGCAGATGCTCAGAACCTTCATGCTCTTCGACTGGAGCCTCGTGCTCTGCTGCATCGGCGGCTCGCTGCTGGCGTTTTCGCTGCTGTACTTTGGCATCTACTGGCTGACAGCGCGGACGTATTATAGAATCGTGCACAGGTAGAGAGGTTCCCTTGCGTGAAAGCACGCTTTTCGATATAATGCGGAATATGGAACAAACTTCGCAACATCCGGACGGGCAGCCGCCGGAACAAAAGGAAAACCGCGCGGTCGTAGCGCTCAAAGCGCTTGGCTCGGCAGCGCTCGGGTTCGGCAAGGCGCAGCTGATCCTGCTTGGGGTCAACTTCGTTGTGGTAACGACCGGCATGCTCATCGCGGGCATGAAGGGCTGGTCGCCGCTGATTGCCATAGGCATCAGTCTGCTCGACCTCTTGCCGGTCATCGGTTCCGGCATCGTGTTCGTGCCCTGGGCAATCGTGGCGCTGCTGCTCAAGAACGTGCCTATGGCAATCACCGTTGGCGCTACGTATATCGCAATGGTGGTGCTGCGGATGATCCTTGACCCGATCATTACGGGCAAGAACATCGGCCTTTCACCGTTCTTGACGCTGGCCGCGTCCGTTACGGGACTCATCCTATTCGGAGCCGCGGGCGCAATCATCGGCCCCGCGATCGCGGCGGTAGCAAACATCCTCTTTCGGGTGCTGTTTCCAAAGAAGAGCGCAAAGAAAGCGGAGCCGCCTGAAGCTGGCGGCGCCGGAACGGGAAAAAATCCACCCGGCGCGTAACGCGAGAATACGTTTGTAACCTTGTTTGGATTTGTTCGATACCGCATTGTTCGAAAAGGAGAGTATTATCATGTTTTGGCATACCATTGGACTGCTGTTTCTCGGCGCGCTGATTGGCTGGCTCGCCAGCAAGATTATGCACGGCAAAGGCGGGCTGATCCGCAATATCATCGTTGGCATCGCGGGCAGCGTGCTTGGCGGCTGGCTGGCGGACTGGATTGGCATCGGTTCGGGTAACATCTGGTCGATCGGTGGGTTTCTCATCGCCGTCGGCGGCTCCTGCCTGCTGATTCTGGTCAGCCGGTTGATCGCGGGAAAACGCGCATAACACATCGGTTGAAGCAAAAAAAATCAGCGTCCGTTTGGACGCTGATTTTTTGTTGCGCCGATTTTTTATTTTGACCAGCGGGCGACGATTTTGTGCATCTCGTTCCAATGCGCTTCCATCTCGGCGACGAGCTTGAACTGCGTCCGCGCGCGGTCGAGGTTCTGCCCGGGGCGTGAGATATGAAAGTAGACGTCTCCTGCGATATGGTCGGCCAAAAAGCGCATGCCGCATTCCAGCGTCATCATTTTCGCTCCCACGGGCAGCATGGCAAGTTCCGTCTGCGTCAGCGAGGCAAGGCAGGTGGAAAGATACCCGCGCGTATACGCTTCGAACAAATCGAGGTCAAAGCGCACGCGCTCCAAGTCCCGCTCGTCCTCCGCCGCTGTGGAAGCGCCGTAGCGGATGGCGTCGCCAAAGTCGTTAACGGCGAGCCCCGGCATAACCGTGTCCAGGTCGATTACGCAGAGCGCCTTGCCGGACGTTTCGTCAAAGAGGACGTTGTTGATCTTTGTGTCGTTATGCGTAACCCTGAGCGGCAGTTCGCCGCGCGCCTGCAGATCGCACAGCGTATGGGTAAAGGCTTCGCGCTCGCGCACAAACGCAATTTCCGCTTCGGCCTCGTTCCGTCTGCCGGAAGCGTTGTTCGCGATTGCCGCTTCAAACGCGGCAAAACGCGCGGGCGTATCGTGAAAATGCGGGATCGTTTCGCTGAGCTGTTCCGCCGGAAAGTCGGAGAGTTCGTTTTGAAAGCGGCCGAACGCCACCGCGCTTTCGAAAAAGAGCGCTTCGTCCGCCTGATCGAAGCAAACGCTGCCGGGTACCATTTCGTAAACGCGCCAGTATTCGCCGTTTTCCAAGATGAAGCTGTTGCCATCCTTTGCGGGAACCAGCGTCAGCACGCCGCGCGGGTCGGACGTTTTGGTTTTCAGGTGCGCCGTAACGAGCTCGATGTTGCGCATGAGCAAAACCGGCTCGCAGAACACGCTCGTATTGATTTGCTGGAGAATATAGCGCGCGCCGTTACGGCAGGTGACGAGCCGCGTGCCGTTGATATGGCCGTTGCCATAAACGGCGCAGGAAACAGGCTCGCTTGAGAGCTGAAAACGAGACAGCACAGAGTGCAAGAATCCATACCTCCAATCCGGCGCGAACGCGCGGATTTTTTCATCCCATCCATTCGGAAGGTTTTTTGTCTATTTAGTATACCGCTGTTTTTTCATATGCCATAGCCCGCGGAAAAATTTTCCGTTGAGCATCATCACAAACGCGTCCACCTGTTTTTGCCCGAAGCCGCCGCCGCTCATGGTCAGCATACGAAGGGGAGACTCGAACAGGAGGTACTCGATCATCTGGCCGACTTCCTCGTCCGCCTTCATGCGCTTTGCAGCTTGCCTGCCAAAGAGCACCAGTAAGCCACCCAGCGGGGTATGCTCGGCTTCCCGCAGGGTGGAGTTCGGCGTAAACGGGTCGCTTTCCGCTCGTTCCCGCTGCGGAATCGCATGGCCGAGCAGCGCGGCAAACGCGTCGTCCGGTACGTTGATTCCGTTGGAAAGGTCGTAATAGCAAGGCGAGGCGACACGGAAATCCGGCAGAACCTGATCGGCGTCCGCTTCCGCCTGTACGCTCGCCCTGAGGCGAACATCCCGGCTGGAAGCGGAAACGCGGACTTCATACGCGCCGCCTTCCACGCGCCAGTCGGACGCTCCGGCGTTGAAGTAGCATAAATCGCGGCGGGTCAGAGAAAAGCGAACCGTCTTCGTTTCGCCGGGCTGGAGCGCGACCTTCTCAAACCCCTTGAGCTCCTGAGAAACGCTCATCATCTCGTCCGAGCGGTGGGAAACATAGAGCTGGACGATCTCGCTTGTGGCAACGCTCCCGGTATTGGTCACGTCGCAGGAGACTTCCAGCGTTTCGCCGTTGTTGAGCGTTGGCTCGCTGAGACGCAGGTTGGAATAGGCAAAGGAAGCATACGAAAGCCCGTAGCCGAATGGATAGCGGACAGGTATGTTGGCGGTGTCGTAATACCGGTAGCCCACAAAGACGCTCTCGCGGTATTCCACTGTATGCGGGTAGCCGGGGAAGTACGCGTTGGAAGGATTGTCCTCCAGTTTGAGCGGCCAGCTTTCGGCGAGCTTGCCGCAGGGAACCGCTTTGCCGGTCAAGAGATCTGCCGCAGCGCCGCCGACGGCTTCGCCGCTAAGGTACATCATCAGTATCGATTTAGCGAGTTCTTCCCAGTCCATGTCGATGACCGAACCGCCCATCAGTACGACGGCGACATTCGGGTTGACTTTCTTAACGCGCCGGACAAGCTCGATGTGGCTCTGCGGCATATTCAGCTTTTCGCGGTCGTACCCCTCGGATTCGTAACGATCCGGCAGGCCGAGAAACAGGATTGCGGCGTCCTTGCCCGCGCTGACGCGGCAGGCTTCGGCAATCAGCGCTTCCTCCGGCGTGTCGGACTCCAGCGCATACCCCTGCGCGTATTCCGTGGTAAGACCGAGCGCCGTCAACTCGTCCAATGGAACGTCTATGGCGTACGGAACGACCTTCGAGCTGCCCGCGCCCTGATAGCGCGGCGTCTTGGCAAACGCGCCCACGACGGCGACGCTCGCGCCGGGTTTGAGCGGCAAAAGCGAATCTTCGTTTTTCAGCAGCACCGCGCCATGCGCCGCGGCTTTCCGCGCAAACGCATGGTGTTCGGCATGCTTTTGTTCCAGCGGCTGACGCGCGCAGGCGCGGAGCGCCAGTTCGCAGACCCGTTCGGCGCAGCGGTCGACCTCGCTTTCGTCGAGCTTACCGCTCAAAACGGCTTGCTCCACGAGGTAGTCGCGGTACGGGTCGATATACGGCATCTCCACGTCGAGGCCTGCCGAAACGCCCTTGACGCGGTCGTACACAGCGCCCCAGTCGGACATCACGAGCCCGCCAAAGCCAAAGCGCGTGCGCAGGACATCCGTCAAGAGCCACTTGTTATCACTCGCCTGAACGCCTTTTACGCGGTTATAGGAGCACATGACCGTCCAGGGGCGCGTCTTTTGAAACACGCGTTCGAACCCGGATAGATAGAGCTCAAACATGGCGCGCTCGTCCGCAACGGAGTCCGCGATCATGCGGCGTATCTCCTGATTGTTGAGCGCAAAGTGCTTCACGGAGACGCCGACGTTCTGGCTCTGCACGCCTTCCACATACGCCGCGGCCAGCTCGCCGGAGACGACGGGGTCCTCGCTGAAATATTCAAAGTTTCTGCCGCAGAGCGGACTGCGCTTGCAGTTGAGCCCCGGCCCGAGCAGGATATCGACGTTTTCCGCGCGCGCGGCTTCGCCAAGAGCTTCGCCGAGCTCGCGCAGCAGCGTTCGGTCGAACGAGCAGGCGGTTAAGCAGGCGGTGGGAAAGCAAACCGCGGGCAGCGTCGTCTTTTCGCCCTTTTTGCCTGAAAAGACTTCCTTTCTGAGCCCGTGAGGGCCGTCGGACATGGAAACGGGCTGCAACCCCACCCGCTCGACGGATTTTGTATGCCAGTAGTCCGCCCCACTGAGCAGGGAGGTTTTCTCCTTGAGCGTCATTTTGGAAACCATCTTTTTTGCTTCGCTTGAATACTCCATGCCGCGCCTCCCGGTTCGTTTGATTGGTTTATTTGAATGGCGTATGCTGTTTAGCTGGATCGGCTTTTGGTTAAGCGTCCGCAGTTGATTTGTTTTTCTGCTATTATAACGCGGCAAACCGGAGCAGGGAATGGAGTTACTCGAAAAACTGAACTGGAGTGCACCGATAAGCGCCAAGATCATTTTTATGCATAAAAAGCAACAGAAACATAAGAATGTCACATTCTTGCTACATGCAGTTACATAACTATTCACGAATTTGCAACAAAATGCTTGACACACGCGGTATTGTATGGTACGTTAGACGCGAGATTCGAGAGAAGCTCCCACGAAAAGGCAAACCCCGCGAAAGCGGGCGACGCAAAGCTAAAGGGCCTAACAACGCTGGTTTTATCAGGTGTTTATGGCAGCCAGTTGCCGAATTCAGTATCCACCGCTTATTTGTGACCCCCGGCGGAACATACGAGATTTTTGGCAGCTAGGCAATGAAAGAGGCAGGCTGCTTTTTTCGTTGCCGAAAGCGCGGGAAAACTCCGAATTCTTGCCAAATTACAAATTTCGGGAGGAATCGGATCATGAGCAAAAAGGTGTTGAGCATACTTCTTGTCGTTATGCTGCTGATTCTCGTGTTGCCGGGAGTGGCGAGCGCAAAGGGCAACGGCCCCGAATTGAAAGCGATCGCTTTAAACGGACATCATGAAACCGCAGACCAGCTTAAGAAGCTGGAGAGGATGGTCGACAAAGCCAACAACGAAATCGCGCGCGCCGTGGCAAAAGCGCAGCGCACACCGGAAAACGACGTTCCCCAGCTGCTTGCAACAATCGATCGGATCGTTGCGGAAATCAGCGCGTACGCCGCTTCTGTTGGCTACGGCCTGACCTGCGACTACGAAACGTACGAAATTGACGGGCAGATAGTATTAATCGACCCGCTCCGTATTATTCCGCTGTAACAAAGAACCGGTTTTCATTTGCGATTGACCGAAAGGAACGGCCTTCATGCTTCGGGTTTGCGAGGACATATCGTGTATCTTTCCCCAGCACGCTGATGTGATGGCGGAAGTCTGCGAAAGGGTTTCCAAACTGCCCGGCGCGGAACGGATCGTTCTTTTTGGCTCTTATGCCAAAGGTACCGCCGAAGCCGAGAGCGACGTTGATCTCGCGGTGTTCTTTGAAACCGAAGAGGAATGCCTGGTTAAACAGTACCGCGCGCTGGCGCGTATCTGTTCCAACCCGGAGCTGGACATACAAGCCCAACCGTTCCACACCTATGAATTACTGCAGCCATGTGGTATCATAGAAGAGGTAGTTACTTACGGGATTGAGCTGAAAATTTGAAATCGAACAAGCGCTCGTGAGTAGGTGTTGGAATGGAAGGAATCAAATTCCATCGGCTTGGGCAGTCGTTTGAAGAAAGCGGCGGCAGCGGTCCGGCTACGGTTCTCCTGTCCAAACAGGGGGATCTTGAGATTATGTCGCATAAGATCGGCGGTGAATTCGTCGTCTGGCTGATGCCGGCGAGCGACCCCGCCGCTATGGAGTTTTTTTTCGTCCATGAAGGCGGCGTGGAGCTTGCTCTCGACGACGGCGTGGTGTCGCTGGGACCGGGGGAGTCGTTTACGGTTTCCGGACTGACGCGGGAAATCCCCGTCAAGATGCTGGGCGATACGAGAATCCTATATATTACGAACTGTCCGGCGTTTGAATCCGTCGCCCAGTTCGAAGAAAGCCTGATTGCGCTGCTCGTCAAGATCAACGAAAAAGATCACTACACATATAAGCACAGCGGCTCCGTTTTAAAGTACTCGCTTTGCCTCTACGACGCGATGGAGTCCCAAATGGAACATGTGTCCCGAAACGATATGGCGGTCGCGGCGCTGTTTCACGATGTTGGCAAGTGCTTTATTCCGGTAGAGATTCTGCAAAAGCCCGAAGCGCTGGAACCCTCTGAGACGCGGTATATCTTCCGCCACCCGATCGACAGCGGCAGAATGCTCCGGGCGGAATTTGGCGACGCGGTTGCCGAAACCGCGATGAACCATCACGAACGCCTCGACGGCAGCGGTTACCCGAAAGGACTTATGGCCGAGGATATCGGCTTTCCGGCAAGGATCATCGCCGTGGCGGACGCGTTTGACGCAATGACGACCTATCGCGGCTACAACAAGGTGAAATCGTTCGAAGAAGCCGCCGAAGAACTCGTTGGACTTTGCGATCAGTTCGACTGTACGGTAACCGAGAAGCTCAGGCAGCTCGTGAACAACGGCACGATAAAAAAAGAGGAAAAAGAGGAGACCGAGCCGGATGAACAGACTCGATAAATGCGGATATTGGCTGATGCTGTCGGACTACGACCTTGGCACCATCGACGCGCTGATTGCTGGAAGGCGTTGGGTCTACGTTGCGTTTCTTTGCCAGCAGGCGGTCGAGCGCCAGCTCAAGGCGATGTATGTTTACTATATCGACGCCGAACCGCCCAAGACGCATAATGTCAACTTTTTGTTCTCCAAGGTAGTGGACAGCGAGCCGTTCAAAAAAGAAGCGGATCAAATGCGCCTTGCCGCCGGCCGCAACGCCTGCGAAGATTACCTCATGGACGCGATGTTCTACTATATGTCCGACTATCCCTTTTCTTACAAGAATATCAGCGGGCGGTTTGTGGGCGAAGCGCTCGCGCTGGATCTATACAGCAAGACAAAAGAATATGTCGTATGGCTGCGCGGGTTTCTGCCGGCGGTGGAGATTCCGCAAATACCGGAACGGTAACAGAAGAGCCAATACAAAACGCTTCCCGATTGGGAAGCGCTTTTTTGCATTCTTGGCTGGGGGTTGGCGGCGCTCAGCCGATCACGATTGCCGTCGGCGTGGGTTCCGGGGTAGGTGTAACGGCGCCTTCCGTCCCGGGTTTGCTGGTTGCGTGCGGCTCAACGGACTCCCGTAAAAAATCCGCCCCATGGTCGAGCAACCCCGCCGCGTCCTCCGCGATGCCGGAGTCATCCATAAAGTACCGGATTTCAACCCAGGCTTGTTTGCTGAGCACCTGCAGCGAAGAGATGAGCTGATCGAGCTTACCGCTGAGCAGCCCTTTTCCGCCTAAGTAAAACAGCACCGCCATCACGAGGATAAGCAGCACGACGAGCACGCCGATGAGCTGAAAGATAAATTTCATATTGGTTCGTCTCCTCCGTCCATAAAAAGCGCGTAATCTGGGGAAAAAGCGAGGGAATGGGCCGTTCCTTCACAAGCGCATTATACCATGCGCCAAAGGCATACGCTGTGAATGTTGTGTGAATTTGAATTTGCGCTCACTTCGGCGAAGATTCAACCTCGCAGAGGGTTACGGCTCAATATGCAGCAGGATCGTCTCCGCGATGGATTTCTCCATCATTGGTTCAAAATCCACATGCGCTTCGCTGGCGCGGATCTCCGCAAGCTTGGGTTTCGTGACCGGATGTTGGGGCACGAACACCGTGCAGCAGTCCTCGAACGGCAGGATGGAGGTTTCGTAGGAACCGATCGCCTTGGCGCGATCCACGATTTCCTCCTTGTCGAAGCCGATCAGCGGGCGGAACACCGGCAGGGTCACCGCGTCCCCGGTGACGGTCATGCTCTCGATGGTTTGGCTCGCAACCTGCCCGATGGATTCGCCGGTGACGAGCGCCTGCGCGCCGCAGGAGAGGGCGAGCCGCTCGGAGAGCTTCATCATAAGCCGCCGCATGAGAACCGTCGTTTCGCTCTGCGGGCACTTTTCATAAATTGCGAGCTGAATCTCCGTAAACGGTACGAGATACAGGTCAACCGCGCCCGCGTAAGCCGAGAGGATTCGGGTCAGATCGACAACCTTATCCCGCGCGCGTTCGCTCGTATAGGGGTAACTAAAAAAGTGTACGGCGGAGATGCGCACGCCGCGCTTGGCGATCATATGCCCCGCGACGGGGCTGTCGATGCCGCCGGAGATAAGCAGCATGGCGTGGCCGTTGCAGCCAACCGGCATTCCGCCCGCGCCGAGAAGCTCGTCTACAAAAACAAACGCCTGATTCTGCCGAATCTCCACTCCGACATAACAGTCCGGTTCGTGGACGTCCACGGAGAGGGCGGGGAAGGCTTCCAGCAACAGTCCGCCAAGGGTGCGGTTGATCTCCGCCGAACGCATGGCAAACCGCTTGTCCGCACGGCGGGCAAACACCTTGAACGTCAAGTGTTCCGCGCCGGAAAGGCGCTTTTCCATGAGGACTTTGGCGGCATCGACAATCTCCGGCCATTCCTTCTCCGTTGCCAGCGCGGGGCTGACCGAATGGATGCCGAAGACCCGCGTGAGCTTGTCCGCCGCGCTGTCGAGTTCTTCCGCAGGCAAACCGAATACAAAAATGCGCCCCTGCTCGCGGACGACGTCCGCCTTGGTGGGCTTAAGCGCAAGCTCGATTCGTTTGACCAGACTGCGCTCAAAATATGGGCGGTTGAGCCCCTTTAAGTGAATTTCCGCATAGCGGACGACCAGTGTTGGTTCCATGTTACTG
>JBDKTD010000012.1:0-13692 GCA_039680365.1 Clostridiaceae bacterium | reverse complement strand
GGTTACGATATCCGGCAAAAACCCGGTCATTTCCTTAAACTGGTCTTTGGCTTCAATGCCGACCACCATCTGGAAGTCGCGCACCATCTTGGGGAAAGGATGCGGGCCGACCACGGAGCCGATGCAGTAGATTGCGTCTTCATATTCGTTCATGTATGCCGCAAACGCCGCGTCTACCGCTTCCTTGAGCGTGCGAAGGCCTTCTTTGACGGGGATGACGCGCGCGCCGAGCATCTTCATGCGGGTGACGTTGGGCGCCTGTTTATGGACATCCACTTCGCCCATGTAGATATCGCACTCCAATCCGAAGTACGCCGCGGCGGTTGCCAGCGCAACCCCGTGCTGACCCGCGCCGGTTTCGGCAATCAGCTTCTTTTTACCGAGGAACTTGGCCAAAAGACCCTCGCCCATGCAGTGGTTGAGCTTATGCGCGCCCGTGTGGTTGAGATCCTCGCGCTTTAAGTAGATTTGGCACTTGCCAAGCTTTCGCGAAAGCCGTTCGCAGTGGTAAACCGGCGTGGGTCTGCCCTGAAACTCCTTGCGGATACGGCGAAGCTCGTTGATGAACTGCGCGCTGTGGCAAATGGTTTCGTAAGCGTCGTCAATCTCCTTGAATACGGGCACGAGCTGGGGCGGTAAAAACGCGCCGCCGTAATCGCCAAAGCGGCCGTTGTCATCGGGATACTGCTTGACATAGTTTGTGAAATCCTTGTACGTCATCATGGTTTGTTACCCTCCCGCCGTTGGCCGCGGGCTTGTCCTTTCTTTCTTTCGTTTTTATTTTAGTAACTGGCGGCAATAAAAAAAGCCCATGTTCCGGCCAGTTTAGCCGAAACAAGGGCGATATTCTCGCGGTGCCACCTTGTTTCCCGAACAAGTTCGGGCTCTCATTGGAAATGCCAACACATTCCCCGCGATATAACGGTCACGACCCGTTGCGGGATACGGCTATTCGCTTTCCCCCGCACGCTCAACGGTCCATTTGAACGCTCGTGTTCCCGCGGGGCTTCCACCAGTCCCCCGCTCTCTTTAGGGTCGTACGCGTCCGTTATCTCCGCTTCACAGCTTATGGGTTGGATTATATATTCTTCGTTTTCGCCTGTCAAGAGAGATTTTGTGCGCTTTTTCGCGGTCAGGCGCTTCTTGCGACAATTCAGCACGTTTTACCATTTTATAAACTCCTCATGGAACAGTTGTAATTTAGTGTATGATATGCGATAATACACTTAGTGAAAATTCAAGTGAAACCATCCGGAGCGAGCGGCCGCTTCGAACCCCAACCTCCGACAGCGAGGGCAAACGCATGAAAAAGAGGCTCCTGCCAGTACTTTTCGTCATGATGCTTGCTTTGCTCTGCGCCTGCGGCAAGCCGCACGACGCTTCGTTTACCGATACCCTGCCCTACAGTTCCAAGAGCGGATATACCTGGGTTGCGCGGCTCGTTTCCGGCAGCACCGGCGAGGTCGGCATTTCGCAGACGTACCGCGCGGACGAAACCTACGCGCTGATGGGCGCGGACGGTGTGATTGAAAACGTCTTTACGGGGCTGACGCCGGGCGTCGCCATCGTGCGGCTCTATTATGTGGACGCTTCGTGGGACGGATTCCGCAGCAGCGCGGCTGGCGTTGCCTACTATGAATTCGAGGTTTACGACGACCTGACGATCAACTTGCAGTATTCCGAAGTGGAATTGCCGGATACATACTAGAATTGCGATAGAATCGCTAACAGCGCTCTTTTTTTCATCAAAGAGCGCTGTTTTTTATTTGGTATGCGAGCAAACAAGGTGTCTCTTTCAGATGTACTGGCCGATGCTTTTAGCGGATGTACAGGCCGTCCTCGTTTTTGTCGATCACCAGCGTATTGACGGGTTCCGCGTCGCCTGCTATGATGCGCCGGGCAAGCAGCGTTTCCACCTTGCTCTGGAGGTAGCGCTTGAGCGGGCGCGCGCCGTAGACAGGATCGCTGCCGGTCTCCACGATATACTCCTTGGCTTTGTCGGTAACGGTCACCTTGAGCTGACGGTTTGCCAGACGCTTCTCCAAATCGGCAATTAAAAGGTCGACAATGCGGATCAGGTCGGTTTTCGTCAGCGGGCGGTAGAAGACGATCTCGTCCAGACGGTTCAAAAACTCCGGCCGGAAGGACGTTTTAAGCATCTGCATCACGACGTCCCTCGCCTGTTCGGAGATGTTGCCGTCGCGGTCGATCCCTTCCAGAATCACGTCCGAACCCAGGTTGCTGGTCAGAATCAAGATGGCGTTCTTAAAGTCCACCGTCCTGCCCTGTCCGTCGGTAATGCGCCCGTCGTCGAGCACCTGCAAGAGCACGTTAAGCACGTCGGGATGCGCTTTTTCAACTTCGTCGAACAGCACCACGGCGTAGGGTTTTCTGCGGACGGCTTCGGTAAGCTGACCACCCTCGTCGTAGCCCACATAGCCCGGAGGCGCGCCAATGAGGCGGCTGACGCTGAACTTTTCCATGTACTCGGACATGTCGATGCGAACCATGCTCTTTTCGTCGTCGAACAGCGCCTGCGCCAGCGCCTTGGCGAGTTCCGTTTTGCCAACGCCCGTGGGGCCGAGGAACAGGAACGAACCGATGGGTCGGTTGGGATCCTGAATGCCCGCGCGGGAACGCAGGATAGCGTCGCTGACGCGATCCACCGCTTCGTCCTGCCCGATGACGCGCTGATGCAGAATCTCCGGCAGGCGCAGGAGCTTTTCACGCTCGCCTTCCATGAGGCGGGATACGGGAATGCCCGTCCAGCGGGCGACGATGCGCGCAATCTCCTCTTCCGTCACGCGGTCGTGCAGGTCGGTCGTTTCGCGGGATTTTTCCTCGGCGAGGCGTTCTTCCTTCTCCAGTTCCGCCGTGAGCTGCGGCAGTTTGCCGTATTTCAGTTCGGCTGCCTTGTTGAGGTCGTAGGCGCTCTCGGCGCGTGCGATTTCCGCGTTGGTGCGCTCCATCTCCTCGCGGAGCTGCTGCACCTTGCCGATGGCCTGCTTTTCGTTTTCCCACTTGGCCTTCATTTCGTTGAACGAGCCGCGCAGTTCCGCAAGCTCCTTCTGGATGTCGTCCAAATGCTCCTTGCTGAGCTTGTCCGTCTCTTTTTTGAGAGCTGCTTCCTCGATTTCCAGCTGCATGATCTTGCGGCTGATGGCGTCGAGTTCCGCGGGCATGCTGTCCAGCTCGGTCTTGATCAGAGCGCAGGCCTCGTCCACAAGATCGATTGCCTTATCCGGCAAAAACCGGTCGGAGATATAACGCTTGGAGAGCGTTGCCGCCGCAATCAGCGCCGCGTCCTGAATCTTGACGCCGTGGAACACCTCGTAGCGTTCCTTTAAGCCGCGCAGGATGGAAATCGTGTCCTCCACCGTCGGTTCTTCCACCAGCACAGGCTGGAACCGGCGTTCGAGCGCCGCGTCCTTTTCGATATACTGGCGGTATTCGTCCAAAGTCGTAGCGCCGATGCAATGCAACTCTCCGCGCGCGAGCATCGGTTTTAAGAGGTTGCTCGCGTCCATCGCGCCTTCGGTTTTACCCGCGCCGACGATATTATGCAGCTCGTCGATAAACAGGATAATCTGCCCGTCGCTCTCCTTGATTTCGTTGAGCACGGCCTTGAGGCGCTCTTCGAACTCGCCGCGGAACTTGGCTCCCGCGACCAGCGCGCCCATATCCAGCGCGAACACCTTGCGGTCTTTGAGGTTATCCGGCACGTCCCCGCGCACGATTCTCAGCGCGAGCCCTTCCGCGATAGCGGTTTTGCCAACGCCCGGTTCGCCGATGAGAACTGGATTGTTCTTCGTTTTACGCGAGAGGATGCGGATGACACTGCGGATCTCCTCGTCCCGCCCGATGACCGGGTCGAGCTTTTGATTCTTCGCAAGTTCCACGAGGTCCTGGCCGTATTTGGTCAGCACGTCGTAGGTGCTCTCCGGGCTGTCCGAATTCACCTTTCGGCTGCCGCGAACGGTTTTGAGCTGCTCGGCAAACGCCTTTTCGGTGATGCAGTATTTCGTAAGCAGTTTCTTGACAGTCTCCGCGGGCTTTTTGATCAGGCCGAAGAACAGGTGTTCGACCGAGATATACTGGTCACCCATCTCCTTTGCCTTTTTCTCCGCCTCGTTGAGCGCGTTGTTCAGGCTCTGAGCAACATAGATTTGCTCCGGGTTCGCAGCTCCGCTGTAGGTCGGCAGCGCTTCCGTTTCGCGCCTAAGATCGCTCGCCAGCGCAGAAACATTGACGCCCATTCCGGTCAGCAGGCTCGAAATCAGCCCGTCCGGCTGCTCTAAAAGAGTGCTGAACAAGTGCAGCTGTGAAACTTCGGTATTGCCCCGATCGTTTGCACTCTGCTGCGCAGCCTGCACGGCTTCTATGCTTTTTTGTGTTAATTGATTGACGTTCATACGCTCAACCCCCTCTAGAGAACCATTCCGCCGCCATGCAGGTAGGAAACATAGTGTTTCTCCACGCTGGCCACCGCCGCGGCAGGTTCGTTTAAATATTCAAAATATGATTTCAGCGCGCGGTCAAACAAGTTGATGTAGCCAGCGATGCCTTCGCCGATGGCTTCGTTATCCGCTTGCGTTGCGTTTGTCAGGCGGAGCTTGCGCAGGTACCGCCCGTCTTCCATGGCGCACTCAACCCGGCCGATATACGCCGTTTCAATGCGCGTCCAGAGCTTGAAAAACTGCAGCATGGCAAGCACCAGCGCGCTGTTTTGGCTCCGCACGCTCACCCTGAGTTCGCCCAGCAGCGGCAGCGCGTTTTTATAGAGCTCCACGCTGTAGCGCACGCTGGGGTTATACTTGTAATCCAGCGCGCTCTTGAGCGAAAACATGGAGTCCGAAGGCTGCAGCTGAGGCTCGAACACGCTGCCGGTGAGCATGTGCTCTACGGCTTCAAACACCTCGCGCATGCGTTTTTCCGGCGTCGTGTAGCGCACAAAGTCGGCCAGCACCTGATTGATCATGGCCGAGCGGCTCTCGCCCGCTTCGTAAGCCAGACGGTCGATTTCCTGTACGACCTCGTCCGACAGCACGAGCGAATACACGCTTTTTGTCATTTCGGTTCAACTCCCTTTTACAGATCGAACTGCGTTCTGTCAGCCTTCACTGTCTTCGATTCGCATGATTTTATTATATCTTTGCCCGATAACTTTGCAAGCGTTGTTATTAACTTTGGCTTCGATTTTGCAATTCTTTCACGTTTTGACTATACTGATTTCGCAATGCTATTCGCTTTGCTTTTTTAACACGTTTTGACTATACTGAATTCGCAATGCTTTTTTATATCAAGGAGAATGCCGAAACATGAAATACGACTTCGACGAGCGGATCGACCGCTCAAACACGCACAGCATGAAGTACGAAGGCGGTCGCAGAGGCAATCCCTACCTGCCGGAGCAATACATTCCGCTCTGGGTGGCGGATATGGACTTTGCCTGCGCGCCGCAGATTCTCGCCGCCATGCACCGCAGAATCGACCAACGCGTCATCGGTTACAGCTTGCTCGGAAAAGACAATCAGCGCTCCGTTTCCAGCTGGATGGAGCGACGGTTTGGCTGGCAGGTTCCTCCGGAAGAGGTCATTTTTGCCAGCGGCGTCGTTTCCGCGCTGTTTGCCGCCGTGGAGCACCTGACCGGCCCCGACGACAGCGTGCTTTTGATGACGCCCGCATATCATCCGTTTAACGACGCCATTCACCGCTTCCATCGCAAACCGCTCTATTCGCGTTTGATCGAGCGAAGCGACGGAAGATACGAAATTGACTTTGCCGATTTTGAGCAAAAAGCAAGCCGGCCGGAGTGCACGCTGTTCTTTCTCTGCAATCCGCAGAACCCCACCGGGCGTGTGTTCACCAAAGAGGAGCTCCTGCGCATCGGCAAAATCTGCTTTGCCAACAAGGTGTTCGTCGTCAGCGACGAAATCCACGCGGACCTTACAAGAGCCGGGCAGACGCATATTCCGTTTGCCAAACTCTTCCCCGGCGAACAACGGGTCATCAGCTGCACAAGCCCCAGCAAGACGTTTAACCTTGCCGGAAACAACCATTCGCACCTGATCATTCACGACGAGCTTCTCCGCAGGGAGTGGTCGAACGGCGTATACTGCGGCATGCCGACCGCGGTTGGCATTGACGCCGCTATCGCGGCTTACGACGAAGCCGAAGACTGGCTGGAAGAACTGAAGCTCTACCTGGACGAAAACTTCCGTAAAATGAGCGAACTTCTTGCAGCAAATCTGCCAAAAGCGGTGTTTCGCGTTCCCGAAGGAACGTATTTTGCGTGGTTCGATCTTTCGGCCTACGGGCTTACGGAACTGCAGCTCAAGGAAAAGATTTCGCGCGAAGGCGTGTTCGTGCAGTTCGGCGAGGATTTTGTGGATCATGGCGACTGCCATATGCGCGTCAACGCCGCCTGTCCCTGGAGCGTGCTCAAAGAAGGACTGCGACGCGTTTGCAAAGCGCTCAACTAACAGAAATCGAACAAAAAACGGGCTGCGCTGCAGTCCGTTTTGTTTTTACTCCCGGGGCTCCGCCCCGAACCCCGCCAAAGGGAATCTCCCTTTGGAAACCTGAGTTTTATTCGATATTAGCCATTCAAGTTCAAGAATTCTCCTTTTGGAAACCCGTGTTTTATTCGATATTAGCCATTTAAGTTCAAGAATTTTCCCTTTGGAAACCCGTGTTTTATTCGATATTTGCCATTTTAGTTCAAGAATTTCCCTTTGGAAACCTGAGTTTATTCGATATATGCCCGTTTTACATATGGGCTGGTGTAAGCTCGTAGAAGCGCGCCGTAATCCGGCGTAAAGTCCAGCACGTCGCCAACTTGATACCCTTTGGCCTTAGTAAGATCGACGATCAGGTGATCCGAACTCGCGCCGATGATGCGGATTCTTGCATCCCTCGGAGCCAGCCCGTCGGCAACGGTGTCCTGACGGCCGATCTTGCAGATGCCGCGACTCTGCTCGCCTTCGTAAGTAAACGTCGGCCGTTCGCCAAAGGCGTTCGCGCCGCTCACGCCAATCGGCACGGAGGGTTTTCTCTGCACCTCGATAAGCGCTGTGCTCAGCGTAAACGCGTCTCCCACCAGCCCGTTCATCACGCGGCAGGCGGCGGTGTCGTTGCCCAGCAGAATCGATTCACCGAGCCGCAGATGGTTCACGCATTCCGGCACAAGCCCCCGCCGCAAAAGCCCCAGCGAGCTGGAGTTGCCGCCGGAGACGACCGGAACGGGCAATCCCGTTGCCGCGCGAATCTCGTCCGCTATATCGCAGAGGGTACCGAGGTTCGTTTCGTCGGGGATGATCGCGCCGTAGCAGGTGAGGTTTGTGCCAACGCCAAGCAGTTCGATCCAAGGTTCTTTTGCCGCGGCCTTCGCCGTGCGGATGATTTCCTCGCGCTCGGTAAACAACAGCCCCTCGCGCAGGTCGCCCAGGTCGATCATCAGGATGACCGAGTAGCGCTTTCTCTGCCGCTCAGCCGCCTGTCCCAGCGCGCGGATGGTGTCGATTTCCGAAACGAGGCTGATATCCGAAAGACGAACCGTCTCCTCCGCCTCGTCCGGCGAGGGTGCGCGGAGCAGGAGTTTCGGTTTTTTCGTCGTAATTCTTTCTAGGTTTTCCAGCCGCGCGTCGGCGAGCATGCTTACCCCGCTCTCCTCGAACACGCGGATGATTTTTTCGTCCGCGCAGACGACTTTTCCCACCGCGGCTATGGAAACGCCGTACTCCGAACAAAGCGCGATAAGCGCTTTGAGGTTATGCCGTATTTTATTGAGGTCCGCCGTAATGCGCGGGTAGTCGCTCATGGAAACTCCCCTTGATAAACCGGTTCAGGAAAACCGGAGTGTTCGCTTTAACAAAATCTTCGCCGCTTTGGGGCGGGTCTTACTGAGTACGCCCAGCGACGCCATAACATACGACTCGTCGAACGCAACTTTCATGGCTCCCGGTTTGGGATAGAGCATCGTTCCGCCCGGGTTGCTGTCCGCCAGCGCGCGGGCAATCCGTTCGCGTTCCGGCAGGCGAGTCAAAGCTCCGCCCGTGCCGATGAGCGTTTTGACCTGCGTTAAATCCTTGCCCTCGGCGGCGGTTGCTCGCCCCTGCGGCGTATAAAAGTGCCGGAGCCTGCCCGCGTGCCGCGCAATGGCGGTCAACCCCGCTTCCAGGCAGAGCCGGTTGGTCAGTAAAAACTGCTCACTCGTTACAGGAATCGGTTTGTATTCCCGCATCACGGCGGAGATGTCCAAACCCAGTTCGCGGCTGAGCTTTTCTTCGCCAATCAGTTCGATCAGCCGCCGCGCGTTGACGAACAACCCCAGATCGCCCTCGACCGTGCGTTTGTTGAAGGGTTCCGGCGCGGTCAAGAGTGCCGCAATCTCCTCCGAACCGTTGGTTACGGAGTGGACGTCCGTTGTCGCGCCGCCGATATCGAGCACGAGTAAATCGCCAATCTCCTCGTAGAGCAGCATGGCCGCTTCCATCACCGCGCCGGGCGTCGGCAAAATCGTACCCGTCACGAGATCGCGGATGTGCTCCATGCCGGGAGCGGTCACGATATGCTGCTCGAACGCGGCGTGTATGACTTTCCGCACGGGTTCAATATTCAGCGCGTCGAGGCGCGGATACACGTTTTCCGTCAAGTAGACGGGTATATGCGCGGACTCGAATATTTCTTGAACGGCGGTCTGGTTCTGCACGTTGCCAGCATAGAGAACCGGCGCGCCGACATTCGACTTTGCCAGCAGTTCCGCGTTATACAGCGCGGTTTCGCGCTCGCCATAGTCCGTGCCGCCCGCAAGCAGGATGAGATTCGGCTTGATCTGCCGCTGTTCTTCCAGGTCGCGTTCGGTGAGTCTTCCCGCCGTAGTCTGGCGCACGATCGCGCCCGCGCCGAGCGCAGCCGCCTTGGCCGCGCTGACCGTCATGTCGTACACCAGCCCGTGGACGCACATCTTGAGCCCGCCCGCCGCGCTGGAGGAAGCAAGCAGGCTGCCGTAGCCGAGCGTATCCGTTTTGAGCGACTCTTGCAGTGCGCAAATAGCGTTGGATAAGCCGATTCGGACGTCCCCTTCGAGCACGGTGGTGGCAGCCTGTCCCTGCCCCAAAAAACGCGGTTCGCCATCCAGCCCGTCAAACGCGCTGACGAGCGTGGTGGTCGAGCCGATTTCCGCAATGAGTACGTCCGCGTACATCGTTGCTTATTCTTCGCGCGCGGCGCGTTCTTTGACTAAGAACGTCGCCACGTGGTTGCCATGCGTGCCACGGCCAAATCCCGATTCTGTTTTCTTTGAAAATAGAATCATATAATTATTCTTTCTCTCTGCTTTCGCGTTCTTTAACTAAGAAAGTGGCAACGTGGTTGCCGTGCGTGCCTCTGCCGAATCCGGCGTCCGCGCCGGCGGCTTTCGCCTTATCGGGTTCCACCTGCGTGCCGCCCGCAATGAAGATGAGCTTGTCGCGAACGCCCATCTCCCGCGCGATGCGGTCGATGCGTGCGATGTTTTTATAGTGAATGTCGTCATGCGAAATAATCACGGAAGCCAGCATCGCGTCCGCGTTGAGTTCGATGGCGGCGCCAACGAGCTTTTCCGGCGAGACGGACGTGCCGAGGTAATGCACCTCAATGCCGTACTTTTCGATGCCGCCGTGCTTGATATCGATAATTTCCCGCAGGCCAACGCTGTGCTCGTCCTCGCCGATGGTGCCGCAGACGACCCTGAACGGGCGCCGCTCCACCGCCGCGCGGAGTTCTTCCTCGCTCAGCACGTCCGGCTCAACGGGGATGACCAGCGAATCGACGTCGATGGCAAAATCCACCTTGCCCTTAAGCTCGATGCGCGTACCTTCCGCTTCGTGCAGCACTTCGCGGGAGATCACGGCGACTTCCTTCAGACCCATGCGCCTTGCGCACTCGATGGCCGCGGCTTCGGCAATATGCTTCTCCACCGGAAAGCAAAGCGTCAAAAGTACGGTTCCGTCCGCCAGCCACTCCATTTCGGGGCGAATCTTCTTTGCGTTCGGCTGGGCGAATTCCTTGACGCTCTCCATGCGGAGATAGACGTTGTCGTTTTCGTCCAACTCGTCGATATAGACGATCTTTTCCGGCTGTTCGAGCGTGCAGCCACCGATCAGTGCGGCGGGGTCGGCGGGATTGCCGCCGTATTGCGCTACGTTGTTATACCCATAATGCGCGGTGACGGGCGCCATATAGTCCGCTTCGCGCTTGATGACCGTGCCCGCTCCAACGCCGCCGTCGGCTTTACGGATAATGCCGTCGCCATTGCGCTCCGGGAACAGACCGCTGTCGACAAACATGCCGCTTTCGACCGCCGCGAAGTAGCCGCCCTTTTCGGTCATCTCTTCGAGGAAGAGCACCGCGCGCTCAATGAGTTCGCGGGACTTTTCCGCAAGATAGCCGTCTTCTTTGAGTTCGACCATCTCCATAAGCCCGTCGAGACCGACCAGCGTCTGCTTGGCGGTATCGCAGGCTTCGATATTATACATGTGCCAAGGAACGTTACGCCCCTCGTCCGGCGTGATGGTAGACTGGATATCCGCGCTGGTGAGCTTGCTGACGACCATGTTGAGCACATGGGTCACCGTCGCTTCCCGCGTGCTGGACTCGATGTATTTCGTATTCATCTGCGCGCGCATCCGGTAGCCCGTAAAGAGTTTCCGTAATGCGACTGCGTACGGCAAATCCATGTAGACGCAGGGTCCCGGCGTCGCCGTCGGCGGCACGGTGGAAAGGCAGATGCAGGGCTTCGGCACGCCGACCTTGGCTGAGAACAGCGCGTTGATGGCGTGCTGCACCATGAGCTCCGGCATGACCTTCCAGGCGTCCCGCGCGGTGGCGTTGGCATTATGCGCGCCGTCGATCTGCGCCATGCCCGCCCAGGCGATCAGGCTCTTGCTCTCGCAGGCGTCCACGAACGAACGCACCATGTTGATGTTGCGGTAGATGACGTTGTACTGCGGGTCCTGATGGCAGCCGTTGACGCCTTCCTCGGCGAACATGACCGCGATGTCCGGCCCGGCCACGCCGCTGACATAGCTATGGTAGTTGATCGGGCGTCCGACTTCGTCCTCAATAAGATCGAGCGCTTTTCGCTGCGCACGCACCTGCTTGCGGGAAATCGGCACCCCGCCGCTTCCCTGCGGCGTTCCTTCGATCAAGCCGTCAAAGTGGCTCTGACCCGCCGTACGAATGACCATGATGTGATCCGCGCCGTGGTGCGCGGCCATGCGCATGCGGCGGATATCGTCCTCAAAGCGGCCGCTCGCGATTTCCGTCGTGATGACCGGCATCGGCTGGGGGTCTATGTCGCCAAAGTTATGCGCGGGCGGCAGCGGCACGCCGCGAACAAGCGGCTTGCTGCAGTCGCGGTAGGTAAACGGCCCCATATGCAGGTTCGGCGCGGGTTCGCGCCAGATCCAGCCATGGCGGCGCGGATGGTAGTGTTCCAAGTCTTCCAGAATTTTGCTTATGTCGATGTTCTCGTCCGGCGGCAGTCTGTATTCGCTCATTTGACACCTCCGAACAAGGTTGAAGCTTCGTCCATCCGTTCCGGCTGCTGCAGGAGAAGGCCTGCCGCGCGGAGTTCCAACCCTTTTTGTTTTGCGTAGCGGTAAACGACGTTACCCGCGCCGTGTCCGAGAATGCCGCGCGCCATGCAGCCGTCCACAATGGCTTTCGCTTCCAGCGAACTGAACCCCATTCGCAGCAGCACGCTGCGCTCGATTGCGGGCGAGGTGTTCTCTTTTCCGAGCTGGAGCAGCGGATCGACAAGCCCTTCCGTCAGGTTCCAGAAGCGCGCTTTGAGTTCCTCGTCGCTCATTTGCGCAAGGTGTTCACGGCGTATTGAATAATCATCTTCCCGTTTCATAATTCGCTCCCGTAACGTAATAAATCTGGAATGGAATCATTGTTCTTACGTGGATGAATCGCTCCCGTAATGTTTACAAATCCGGAACGGATCAATGCTGTTCGGCTTTGAGCGTTTCCGTTACAAACGCCTCGCTGGACTTGGTTTCCTCCGCGAGGAATGCAATATCCGCTTTTGTCGGCGCGTGATCGACCGTCGAGGCCGCGTGGGTAATCAGCGAGCGGCGCATGTGGTCGATATCCACGTCCCGCGCTTTGAGCAAGCCCGGATTTGCCGGAAGCACGATGCTCTCGCCCGGCACTTCTTCCTCCGGGTCGCCGAAGCTGATACGAATGCCGTTTTGCCGCGCGAACGAAAGCTGCGCGTTGCCGTGCTTGCCCGCGCCGGTATACTCCGTTTCCTGCACGACGATCACCGCGTCCTCGGGCAGCTCCTGCGCAATCGAAATGGCGGCGGCGAGGCTCGTGTTGCCCGCAGGCCCGCGCTCGATGCCTTCCAGCCGCGCCAGAAGTTCGGTGGTATAAAACACTTCGCCCTGATGCACTGTGACATAACGATCCATATAACGCAGAGGACGCGCCGCGCTTCTGGGCACGTCGCTGCGATCCGGCCAGGTGGAAAACGGCATGCCAAAACCCGTGTGTCCGGTGGTGAACGATTTTTTATTGAACTGCGTGTCGCTGGCCATATGCAGGCCCTTTAGGTTGACGCTCGCCGCAACGATTTGCGCTTTGCAGCCCGCTTTCGCGAGCCCTCGCGCCGTGCCGGTCAAATTTCCGCCGCCCGCGTTGGTGCAGACGACCACGTCCGGATCACGGCCAATCTGCGCGCGGCACTGTTGCGCCACTTCCCAGCCAAGCGTTTCAATGCCGACAATGCCAAACGCCGTATAGAGCGAGGCGTTGAAATACCCCGTGTCCTCCAGCATTCTTAATACCTGATAAAACAGCTCCGGCCCCACCGTGAGCTGGACGACTTCCGCGCCGAGGGCTTCGCACTTTCTCGCTTTTTCAATGATCTCCGGCTGGCCGACGCCGCGCGAATCGTAGCACTCCTGCACGATGATGCACTTGAGCCCGCTCTTTGCGCAGCAGCTCGCTACCGCCGCGCCGTAGTTTCCGCTGGTGGCGGTCAGCGCGCCGGGGTAGCCCATCTTTTTTGCCTGATAGATGCTGGTGGCGGCTCTGCGCACCTTGAAACTTCCGCTGGGGTTTGCCGCTTCGTCCTTAGCGAAGATGCGCGCGCCATAGCCCGGTTGCGAGAGTTTCCGCGCAAGCGCGGTGATGTTTTTTAACTCGATGAGAGGGGTGTTTCCAATCGCAAAGCCGCGCTGAATTTCGATGACGTCCTCCAGCGAATAGCCGGTTGAACGCATCATGGCTTCGTAGTCGAACGCGATGGAGCCGCTCTCGAACTGCGAGTAATCCACGCCGACGGCGGCTTTGATGATATCGCGCTTTCTGGCGATGACCGCTTCGTAACTCGTATCCCGCGTCATTTGGCGTCACCTCCAAACAGGAAGGCAAACGCCTCGTCCCCCGCCTTCTGCAGTTCGGGCACAAAGTTGCCGAAGCTGTGCTCGTAATGCGGGTTGACCTCGATGAGCGTACCGGCAACGGTTCTTCCGGTGCGGGTGACAACCTTCACCTCGTCCCCCATGGAAGCGTCGTTTTGCAGGGTTCCTTTTGTCCAGAGTTCGAGCGGCACGCGCTTGGTGTCTTCCGGCACCGCCGCCGCCCGTTCATCCGGCTGAAGAACGACGCTGTGGATGCGAACCCAATCGCCTTTTTTCG
>JBDKTD010000355.1:0-7015 GCA_039680365.1 Clostridiaceae bacterium | reverse complement strand
GCGGTGCTTGCCTACCGAACGGCTTACCTGAAATACTATTACCCCGTGGAGTTTCTTACGGCCTTGATCAACAGTTTTCTGGGCTCGTTCGACACGGTCGCTTCGTATGTTTATTCCGCCAGGCGGCACGGCATACAGGTGCTCCCGCCGGACGTCAATAACTCCCGCGCGCGCTTCTCGGTGGAAAACGGCGCCATCCGCTTTGGTCTTTCCGCGGTGAAAAACGTCGGCGGCGCGGTGATGGAAGCCATGGTTGCCGAGCGCACGCAAAACGGCAAGTTTGCGAGCTTTTTCGACTTCTGCGACCGTGTGGAAGGCCTCAACAAGCGCCTGCTCGAAGGCTTGATCTCGGCGGGCTGCTTCGACTCCATGCGCGGCAGGCGCGCGCAGTACCTTGCCGTTTACGAACGCGCGCTGGACGCTTCCATGTCGGCCAGGAAAGCGCGCGGAACGGGTCAGATTTCGCTCTTCGACCTCGATTCGGCGGCGGAAGCGCGATCCAGCGTACAGATTCCCCTGCCGGATTTACCGGAGTTGAGCCACCAGATCATCCTCGCCAAAGAGCGCGAATCGACCGGGCTGTACCTTTCCGGCCACCCGCTGGATAACTTCGAAGTCCAGCTCAAAAAGCTGCCCTACACGGTTGCCGACCTCATGGAAGCGGACGGCACCAGCGGGGTGACGGACAACGCCGTTGTCACCGTTGGCGGCATGCTCACGCAGTGCAAGCAAAAGCCAACGCGCTCCGGCACCGGGCTGATGGGTTACGCGGTGCTCGAAGGCATCACCGGCAGTGTGGAAGCGGTTCTGTTTCCCCGTACGCTCCAGCAGACTGGCAGCTTGTTTGTAGACGACGCGCCCGTACTGGTCAAGGGCAAGCTCAACATCCGCGAGGACCGCGCTAATTCGCTGCTCGTGGACGAGATTCAGCCGCTGAACGAAGCCGGGCGGAGCTTGTATATCAAGTTCCCTACACTCGGCGACGACGCGATGCGCCAGGCCTGCTCGTTACTCAAAAAGTATCCCGGCAAAATGCCGGTCATCCTCTACGACTCCTCGAAGAAGATCGGCAAAGGCGTGCCGGAATCATACTACGTGGACGCCAGCGCCGTCTTTCTCGCGGAAGCGGGAAGGATATTCGGCGAGGACAGCGTGAAGATCAAATAAGCCTGTTCCAATCAAGCAACGAAATCAAAATATTCGCCGCGCGCGGAACCGTTCCGCACGGAAAGGAAACCATATGACCCCAACCTCCCGCCCACCCGTTAAAAAGAACGACGACCTGACGCTTACAATCTCCGCGCTGACCAACGAAGGCCAAGGCGTTGCCCGCGTGGAAGGATTCGCCGTGTTCGTCATTGGCGCGCTGCCCGGCGAAACCGTCCGCGCGCACGTAATTAAAGTAGCTCCCGCCTACGCCATCGCCAAAACGCTGGAAATCCTTACGTCCTCGCGCGACCGCGTTTCCCCCAAGTGCGCCGTGTTCGATCAGTGCGGTGGGTGCGATCTTTGGCACCTTTCCTACCCCGCGCAGCTCGTGCAAAAACAGCAGTGGGTTCGAGACGCGCTCGCCCGCCTCGGCGGCTTTGCTTCCGTTCCCATGCGGCAGATCGTCGGCATGGACGAGCCGGTTCGCTACCGCAACAAGGGGAGCTTCCCGTTTGGCACGATGAACGGCGCCGCGGTGTTCGGTTTCTATGCCGAGCGCAGCCACCGTCTGATTGCGTTTGCCGACTGCCCGATTCAGGACGAGCAGATTGTGGAAGCCGCGCGGAAAGTCGCCGCCTGGGCGAACGACTGCGGCGTGCCCGTGTACGACGAAACATCCGGCAAAGGTCAGCTCAGAAACGTCGTTGCCCGCACCACGGCGGAAGGCGAGCTGATGGTTGTGGTCGTTACGCGCGGCCCGCTTAAACGCGCCGACGAGTTGCTTTCGTATCTGGAAGGGTGCGACAGCGTTTGGCACAACGAAAACCCGAAGGATACCAACGTCGTATTCGGCGAGCGCTTTACGCTGCTCTCCGGCAAGCCGACGCTCACGGAAACCATCGGCGACAAGCGTTTTTCCGTCAGCCCGCAGAGCTTTTTGCAGGTCAACCGCGTTCAGACGGCCGTGCTGTATGAAACGGCCGCCGCGTTTCTCGACCCCAAGCCGGAGGAAACGGTTGTGGACGCGTACTGCGGCGTCGGCACGATCTCGCTGTTCCTCGCGGATCACTGCCGGCAGGTCATCGGCATCGAACAGGTTGAACCCGCCATCGCGGACGCAAAGCAGAACGCGCGGGCAAACGGAATTACGAACGCAACGTTCCTCTGCGGCAATGTGGAGAACGTTCTCCCCCGCCTTGTGAGCGAGCAGACGAAGATAGACGCCATCGTGCTCGACCCCCCGCGCAAAGGCTGCGAACCCGCCGCGCTGGAAGCGCTCGCGGAAAGCGGCGCAAACCGCGTGGTCTACGTTTCCTGCAACCCCGCCACCCTCGCGCGGGACTGCAAAATTCTCGCGGAAAAAGGCTTTGCGCTCACCGCCGTCCAGCCGGTGGACATGTTCCCGCAGACGTGCCATGTGGAGTGCGTGGTTCTTTTGTCAAGGCTGAATCAGTAGAACTCTTTCTGAAAAGAAACCTTCCGCGTTATGGAGGCAAATATGAAAGAACTTCAATTCACAATAGAAATCAGCGCTTCAAAAGAACGAGTCTGGGCAACTCTTTGGGAAGATTCTACATTCCGTGACTGGGCGGATTTTATTGATGAAGGCACTTACATGCAGGGGGTTCTGAAGCAAGGAAACGAAATCCAGTTCATATCCGCTGTAAATGGTTACGGCGTGACGGATCTGATTGAAAAGCTAATTCCGAATGAATTTATATCGTTCAGGCATCGTGCGGACACAAAAGAAAGCGGTCGGCTGGAGCGCGAAAACGAATGGACCGGCGGGAAAGAGAGCTATTCTCTGGCCGAAAAAAACGACGTTACTGCTTTAACTGTGAAATCCGATATTCCGGAGGAACTTGAGGAAACATTTCTCGTCAGCTTTCCCAAAGCTCTGGAGCGTATCAAAGCTCTAGCGGAAAAAGCGCAATAAGAGTCCCGCTCCCGGCAACGAGTTCCGCGCGTAAGCTCCTCAATTTTTGTCCGTGACTGATGAACAGGAGGTTGAATATGGATCCGGAAACCGTACGTTATTCCGCTTCGTTTTCGGCAAGCGATCGGCAGATTTGCCAGCGCTTGATGGACGTTATCGAGCAGCGCCTGCCGCAGGCAACGAGCAAAGTTTGGCATAAAAGCCCCGTGTGGTTTATCGACGAAAACCCGATCGTCGGCTACAGCAAGCTCAAAAACCACGTGCAGTTGCTCTTCTGGAGCGGGCAGTCGTTTGACGAAGCGGGCTTAACCCCCGTTGGAAAACACAAGGCAGCCGAGGCGCGGTTTACCGACGCCGCCGAGATCGATCCGGTTCTGCTGGCGCTCTGGCTCGACAAGGCGGAACGAATACAGTGGGATTATAAGAACATCGTTAAGCGCAGCGGTGAGCTGATCCGCCTCAAGTGAGTAGTGCGCGGGATGCGTTCCCGCAAACATGCCATGTGGAGTGCGTGGTGAGGATGGCTCGTGAATCATAAAAACGAACCGTCCATTAATCTGTAATCAGAATCAATCCGGTTGTCAGGTGAAAATTATGGTAACGTATCAAATTCCGATTAAGCATGTAAACTGCTATCTGGTACAGGTAAATGACTTTTATATTGCAATTGATGCAGGTTGGGCTGGTTGCATCAATGAATATCAAAAAGAATTAAGATCCAGTAGCATCGACCTTAAACGAGTCAAGTACTTGTTTGTTACGCATTTTCACCCGGATCATGCCGGACTCGTGGAGAATTTGAAGAAGCTTGGTGTTCGTTTCGTATTGTTTCAGCATCAGATACCGTTTATTCCCATCATGGAGAAAATGCTGCGGAGCGATCGCACATATGTTCCGATTGATGTCAACTCGAGCCTAATATTGAATATTGATGACGCAAGCGCTTTCTTTGAAGAGAACAACCTCCCCGCGCAAGCGTTCAAGACAGTCGGTCATTCCGAAGACAGCATATCGCTGGTCTTTCATGATGGTTCTGCGTTTATTGGTGATTTGTATTTACCGGATCTCATAATGGATGACGATCAGAAAAGTACGAGCAGCTGGACTTTGCTTAGGCAGAATGGAGCAAAAATAATTTATCCTGCACATGGAGCTGTGTTTCATATAGATTCATGATCCTCTTCATTTCAGTTCGCGCCTACCCTATCTTCTGTGGATCTGTTCCCGCAGACATGCCATGCGGAGGGCGCAGATTGTTAACGCCCGGAAACGGAAGAACTTGCTGAAAGCGCAAAAACGTCTGAAGCATCCTCGAAAAGTCTCTAATTTATTCCTGTTGGGAGGTTCATTCGCATTGAACGGTGAAATGTACCAGATTTGCTGTATTACTGCTGCAGCAAAAAGAGCGCGTAAAGAGAAAACCGCACTTACCTATTCGCCTCAGCAATATGTAAATAAAACGGAGTTTCAGTTTTTACCGGAAAAGAAACTGTTTTATACGAGTAACTTCAAAGCAGCCAATGTGTCCGCATGGTATAAACATTGCCTGAAAAAAGGGATGCGGGATATCAAGTATTTAGCCCCTTTGGCAGTGAAAGATCGCAGCTTTCTTGGCTTTTCCAATACGACGCAAAGCTCGATTGTTTGCTTCTTTAAAGGTGGCAAAGTCACTTACTTTACAGCGCACTGGGAGTTTGATTCCGCTCACAAGGAATGGAACGTTGTTTATACAGAACATGAGTGGAAGGACGCGCCTTCGGAAATGCCCCGTTTCGAGAACAATACAGCATCTTTTCAATCAGTGCTTCCCAAGATTAAAGAGTTGGCCATAAAAATAGACTGTCCTTCTTTTGCGGCGGTATTTCAAAAGTCGTTTGATATCCTTTGTGGTTCAGTCGTATCTTCCGTTGCCGGACAACATCTGCCGCTCCCGGAGATTCCGAAAAGCAATCTGCCGCTCTTTGAGGCAGCCTGTACAGCCGATGTGTTTGGCGCAATGGGTTCCTGGAACGACACCCCGCGATGCTTGGCGCACGAGAAAGGATTGTACGACGAATACGATGAGCTCTCCAGCGAACTGCTCAAACAGGTACGTATTGCAACACTGTTTGCCATAAACGAATGGTAAATCCGTCAATCGCCGACTGATCCGATGATACGGGGAATGATTCTATGATACTGAATGAAAGCGCGAAAGCCTTATTCGGGGCAGTTTCAACAGAAGACGCTCCGCTGGACAACGCATATCCTGTTTGGGTAAAAACTGACGCCTGTGGCAGAACATACTATGGAGTATCTGATTTTTGGAATCTCGATCACAGTATCCCCGAAGACGCCGACCTATCCTGGCTTGAATGGGATGGAAACGAGACTCGGATTGATACCCCGTTCAGAGAGAACATTGATGAGCTCTACCTTAAAACAATCGGCATTTTTAAGAGCTGGCGCGAACAGTTGGAGCGGAATTACCTCCATGAGCGATTTGTGATTCTTGCTTCCTTTGACGACGGAAGCGAATTAGCGGAGGCGTCTGATTTTTCTCTGTCGTTTACGCTTCGTTTCTGGAAAGTCAGAGAAGGCAGTGGCCCGGATGAGAATCTGACGAGTTTGCAGCCGATCATTATGGAAATCTGCAACGGATGAATTCTAACAGCCTCGCCGAAAAAGAAATTAACCACGATCATCAACTCAATCATCACAGGAGGCATTCAAAATGGAAAACGTTGCCGTACTATACGCGACCAAAACACAGCACTCAAAGAAACTTGCGGAAGCCGTCGGTTCGGCTTTGAACGTTAAGGCGCAAAACATAACGGATAATCCGAACATTAAGGATACCGAACTGCTGTTTATCGTTGGCGGTATTTACGGCGGGGTCAGTCTGCCGGAGCTGTTGACGTTTGTCAGCGGCATGGAAACGCCCGCGCTCAAACGCGCCGCGCTGATTACCAACTGCGCTTCGGGCAAACAGCGGCAGGCCGCCTTACGAAAAATTCTCGAAGACAAAGGCGTTCAGGTAATAGACGAGTTCGTCTGCAAGGGCGCAATACTTTTTGTATCGTTGCCCCATCCGAACGCGAAGGACTTAAAGAACGCCGTCGAATTTGCTCAAAAGATTGCTGCCCAAAATTCCTGACGCAATTCAAGATGTAGGAACACGCAGGTTACCCCGTATATAGCGACCGAGAGGAGGCATCCATGGCAAAAAACGACAATATGCTGGCGATTCTATGGATGCTGAATTCGGGCGGGAAAATCACCGCAAAACAGATTGCGGAAAAACTGGAAATCAACATTCGAACCGTTTACCGCTATATCGATTCCCTCTGCGCCAGCGGCGTGCCGATTGTTTCCGACGCGGGGCAAAACGGCGGTTACAGCCTCCTGAACAACTTTATCCACGCGCCATTGGTATTTGATCTGGAAGAACAAAAGTCGCTTCTGCACGCCGCGATCTTCGCAAGGGAAGCGGGTTACCCGTTCAGTGAATCGCTTGACAATGCGACCAGAAAGCTGAAACTGTTTTCCACCCGCGAGCAGGAGAGAGCGCTCAACCGTCATCTTGCGGGCTTTGACGTCATCAGCCGGGAAATCGACCCTTCCGTCCAAAAGACGCTCGAAGAACTGGAGCAAGCCGCGGCAAGCGGAACTTCGGTGGAGATTGACTACCGCACCGGTCGCGAAGAACAACCCCGAACGCGCATCATAGATCCTTACGGAATCCTCTACTGGAACAACAAATGGTACACCGTCGGGTACTGCCACTTCCGCAAGGAAATACGAAGCTTCCGCGCGGAACGGATTCTGCGCATCACGCCCACGCAAACGTCCTTCCTGCGGCCAAAGGGTTTTTCCGCAAGAGAGTTCTTTTTGCAGAATCTTCTGCCCGACCCGGATAACTCGGAAGCGATGATTCCGCTGGTCATACAG
>JBDKTD010000125.1:0-4624 GCA_039680365.1 Clostridiaceae bacterium | reverse complement strand
TTATCAAGCTCGCCGACCGTCTGCACAACATGCGGACGCTAGCGTACAGCAATCCCTACAAACGCACGCGAAAAGCAAAGGAAACCCTGGAGGTCTACGCGCCGCTGGCACACCGCTTCGGCATGGGCGCCATCAAAGGCGAAATGGAAGATCTCTGCTTTATGTATCTGATGCCAGAGGAATACGCCAGCATCAGCAGGCAGTTCAAGGAAAAACAGACAGAGCGGCAGGAAACGCTGGACGAAGCCAAGCGCATCATCGGCGAAACGCTCAAAGAAGCGGGCATCGAGGCTTCCATCAGCGGGCGGCCAAAGCATCTCTACAGCGTGTATAAAAAGATGCAGCGGCTGAACTCCGGCATCAACGAAGTATACGACCTCATCGCCATACGCGTCATCGTGGAATCGGTCAACGACTGCTACGCGGCGCTGGGCGTGATTCACGCGGGCTGGAAGCCGCTGCCGGGCAGATTTAAGGACTATATCGCAACCCCGAAACCCAATATGTACCGTTCCCTCCATACGACGCTGCTTGCGCCGAACGGCATTCCCTTTGAAGTGCAGATTCGCACCAAGGAGATGCACCGCACGGCGGAATACGGCATTGCCGCGCACTGGATGTATAAGGAAGGACGCACGGTGCAGAGCTTGCTGGATAAAAAGACCAGCTGGCTGAGGCAGGTCATCGAGGCTAAAGAGAACACCGAGGACAGCCGCGAATTCGTCGAGAGCATCATGAAGGACTTCCTCGGCGAGTACGTTTTCGTGCTGACGCCGCGCGGGGAGATCATCGATTTGCCGGTGGGTTCGACGCCGCTCGACTTTGCTTACCGCATCCATACGAACATCGGCCACCACTGCCAGGGCGCAAAGGTCAACGGCTCTCTGGTGCGGCTCGACTACAAGCTCAAAACGAACGACGTCGTCGAAATTGTAACGTCCAACAGCCAGGCGGGACCGAGCCGCGACTGGCTCAAAATCGTAAAAACGCAGAGCGCGCGCAATAAGATTCGCCAGTGGTTCAAAAAAGAGAACCGCGAAGAAAACATCGCCCGCGGCAGGGACATGCTGGAGGAAGCGGCTAAACGCCAGAGCCAGTCGCTTGCGGAGATGATGAAGCCGGAGTACACCAGCGTGGTTCTCAACCGCATGCGGTTTACTTGTTTGGACGACCTCTATTCCGCCATCGGCTTTGGCGGCATTTCCGCAGGCAACGTGCTCCACAAACTCATGGAGCTCAAAAAGAAGAGCGACAAGGTTGAAGAGCTGGCGGAGAAAATACGATCCGGCGAAGGCGGGGAAGCGGTTAAAGCGCATGTACCCGTCAACGGCATCGTTGTCAAAGGCGACCCGGGCATGGCGGTGCGGTTCGGCAACTGCTGCAATCCGCTGCCGGGCGATCCGATTATCGGCTATATTACGCGCGGGAGGGGCGTTTCCGTCCACCGGGCGGACTGTCCCAACGTTTCGAGCCTCAGAACGGAAGAAGACCGCATCATAGACGTCGAATGGGCAATCAATACCAGGAGTGCCTTCAACGCGTCGCTCCAGATTGAAGGCGAGAACCGTCCCGGCACGCTTTCGCAGATTTCCGCTACGCTTTCCGGTCTCAACATCAGCATCCAGTCCATCAACGGCAGGCCGGTTGCGGACGGGCGGTATATCATTGAAATGATGTTCGAGGTGGCCAACACCGAGCAGCTCAACGTGATTATCAAGAATATTAAGAAATTGAAGTGCGTGAGCGAAGTTTATCGAATGAATCGGTAATTTGTTCAAAACTGAAGTGCGTGAGCGAAGTTTATCGAATGAATCGGTAGTTTGTTTAAAACTGAAGTGCGTGAGTGGAGTTTATCGAATGAAAAGGTAATTTATTCGAAGCTCAAGTGCGTGAGTGAAGTTTATCGAATGAACCAGTAGTTGCGCACTCTCACCGCAAAAAAACAGAACAGGCAGGAGCTTATGCAAGCAGTCGTGCAGCGAACAACCGCAGCGTCGGTCACCGTGGATAACGAGGTCATCGGCGAGATCGGAACCGGTCTCGTCGTGTGTTTAGGCGTGGAAGAAGGCGACACGGAGCAGGACTTAACCTATATCTGCGAAAAGGTGCTCGGCCTTCGCGTTTTTGACGACGCAAACGAAATACCGAATCTCTCCGTTGAGGACGTCAACGGAAGCATCCTGCTCGTTTCGCAGTTTACCCTGCTTGCCGACGCGCGGAAAGGCCGCCGCCCCAGTTACATCCGCGCGGCGCGTCCCGAAACGGCGATTCCGCTCTACGAGGAAGCTATCCGGCGGCTAGGCGCAAGGGTCACGGTGGCGCACGGCGTGTTTCAGGCGTATATGCAGGTCAAGCTGGTCAACGATGGGCCGCATACCAAACTGCTGGATTCGCATAAAACCTTTTGACACGGTTATCTCCAAAGGATGAAAAGAACCATGCTGTTTCGGCAAATCGTCAACGGATCGCTCGGCGAAAACGCGTACCTGATCGCGGCGGACGGGCAAAAGACCTGCGCCGTAATCGATCCCGGCGAGGCGGAACCCGTTCTTGCCGCGCTCAAACGGGAAGGACTGTCCTGCGAAGCGATTCTTTTAACGCACGGGCATTTCGACCATATCGGCGGAGTCAAGCAGCTCAAGGACGAAACGGGCGCGAAGATCTATATTCACGAAGCGGACGCAGGCATGCTTACGAGCAGCCGCATGAGCCTTGCGGTGCTCATTGGAACCAATATCAAACACACGGAGCCGGACGTTCTGCTCAAGGGCGGCGAAACGCTCGCTATCGCGGGTCTGGACATCCGCGTGATCCACACACCGGGGCATACAAAAGGCGGGGTCTGCTACGCAATTGCGAGCGAGCGCGTGCTGCTTTCGGGCGATACGCTGTTTCATACCGATGCGGGACGCACGGACTTTCCCGGCGGAAGCGCAAAGGATCTGTACCATTCCATCAAGGATCAACTCTATACGTTGGAAGGCGATTATACGGTCTATCCGGGGCACGAAGAATCCACCACGCTTGATGAGGAGCGGCAGAGCAATACCTTTACCTGCGCGGGAGATAGACGCGGATGGTAGGCCTCCGCACAAACCGTCTTGAATACAGCAACGATATTGCCGAAGAAATTCGGCTTTTTCTGGGTTTGACGGAAATCGAACCGGCGAACGGGGAAGACGACGACAGGTTTGATTTGGTATTTGACCTTTTGCTTACGAACGACGGCGAACAGCATTCTCTTTCCGCCGCAGCGGGGCCTCACGCCGTTTTTACATCTTTTACGATACCGGCGGAAGCTTCCAGTCTGTTCGTTAAAAAAATCGAAAAACGCAGGTTAAAACTCGCCTGTTATCAGCTGCTCAAACAGCTTTATCCGGAGGTTGCTGCGCCCTGGGGATCGCTCACCGGAATAAGGCCAACAAAGCTCTTCCGCGAACTTACGCAGGAAGGCGGACTTGAATCCGCGCGGGACATGTTTACGGGCTTATTCGACGTTTCCGCCGAAAAGACCGCGCTGGCCGAGTCGATTTGCGCCGTGCAGGAACCGTACATCAACTCGGTTTCTTCAAACGATATCGACCTCTATATCGGCATTCCGTACTGCAGGACAAAATGCCTGTACTGCTCGTTTCCCAGCGAGGTGCTCTCCAAAAAGTCGCATCTGGAGGAGTACCTTGCCGCGCTGAAACGGGAAATCGAGGCGGGCGCGGAACTCGTTAAGCAGAACGGCTTTCGCGTGCGCTCGTTCTATATGGGCGGCGGCACGCCGACCGTGCTCAGCGCCGGCCAACTAGAAGACCTTCTTTCGTTTACGCTGGAGCAGTTCGGCTCGTTCGGCCTGGAGAGCACCGTGGAAGCGGGGCGGCCGGATACGATTGACCGCGAGAAGCTGGAAGCGTTCAAGCGCTTAGGGATCAGCCGCATTTCGATTAACCCGCAGACGATGAACGACGCAACCCTCCTGCGCGTCGGCAGGGCGCATACGGCGGCGGACGTCGTGCGCGTTTACGAGCTTGCGCGGGAAGTCGGCTTCGACTCCATCAATATGGACCTCATCGCGGGTTTGCCCGGCGAAACGCCGGAAGAGATGCGCAGTACCTGCGAGCGGATTGTTCAACTCGCTCCGGAGTGCCTGACGGTGCATTCGCTCGCCATCAAGCGTTCCGCACGGCTGAAAACGGAGCTGGAAGAGTATGCGCTTGCCAGCGCGGAGGACGCGCAGGCGATGGCGCGCCTTGGCGCGGAAGCTGCGGAACGGCTCGGCATGCGCGCCTATTATATGTACCGCCAGAAGTACATGAGCGGAAATCTGGAAAACATTGGTTACGCCATACCGGGCAAGGAGTGCGTCTACAACATCGACATGATGGAGGAGACCGCGAGCATCCTTGCCTTTGGCGCGGGAACGATGACCAAGCGCGTCATCAGCAGAGAGAACCGCATAGAGCGCCTACCGAACCCGAAGGACGTGCCAACCTATCTGGAGAAGCTGGATCGCCTGATAGCGTCAAAACAGCACTTCTTCAGCGAAGAATAAACACTCTGCCTCAATATGTAGGAACACAAAGCAAAAAGCGCGTGCCTTTTTCGATTGACAGGCACTAAAGCGCTGGATATAATG
>JBDKTD010000050.1:0-1658 GCA_039680365.1 Clostridiaceae bacterium | reverse complement strand
GACGGTTTCGATGAACCGATTTACGATCACATCCACGAATTTCTCATCCAATTCGATCAAAAGGGCTTCGCGTCCCAGTTGTTCCGCGCAGATTAAAGTGCTGCCGGAGCCGCCAAAGGGATCAAGCACCACGCCGTTGGTTTGCGTCGAGTTTTTCATCGGCACGGCGAGCAGCGGAACGGGTTTCATCGTTGGATGCTTCTCCGAGCGGCTCGGTTTATCGAAGTTCCAAATCGTGGACTGCTTTCGATCACCGTACCAGATATGCTTGCCAGACTTCTTCCAGCCATAGAGGCAGGGTTCGTGGCACCATTGATAATCCGAACGACCAAGCGTGAATGTGTTCTTTGCCCAGATGCAACATCCCGAAAGCTTAAACCCGGCATCTTCAAACGCCCTGCGAAAAGCCAGCCCCTTGCTGTCGGCGTGAAATACATACACCGCGCCATCCATGGCGAGATATGCTTCCATAGCCGAAAAAGCGTCATGAAGGAAAGTATAGAACCCCTCGTCGCTGTCAAACTTGTCGTTTTTGATTTTGCCAGCCGAACCTTTATCATAGTCGATTCCGTAAGGCGGGTCGGTCAGAATCAGGTTTGCTTGCTTTCCAGCCATTAAAGCGGTGTAGGTTTCAGGCTTGGTACTGTCGCCGCAAATGACTCTATGCCTGCCAAGTGTCCACACATCTCCGAGCTTGGAAAAGGCAGGCTTTTCGAGTTCTGCGTCAACATCGAAACTATCTTCATCGGCATCTTTATCACTATTGAGCAGCTTGTCTATCTCAACGGCATCAAACCCTGTCAGCGACACATCGAAGTCCGAGCCCTGTAGGTCGGCGATCAACAGGGAGAGTTTCTCTTTGTTCCATTCGCCGCTGATTTTATTTAAAGCGAGGTTGAGCGCTTTCTCTTTTTCCTCGCTCATTTCCACGACGACGCATTCGACCTCGGTTACGCCGGTATCGATCAGCACTTTCAGCCGCTGATGTCCTCCCACGACATGACCGGTGGTCTGATTCCAGATCACCGGCTCCACGTAACCGAACTCCGAAAGCGATCGCTTCAACTTTTCATAGTCCGGGTCGCCGGGCTTCAGATCCTTGCGCGGGTTGTAATCAGCCGGAACAAGCTTATCGACCGGCAGCGTTTGAATGACCATGCTGAATTCCTTTCGACACGATTTTTTGTAAGCCAGCCTGCGCCGCCGGAAGATTTCCCGCGAGCGCTTGCCCGCGCAGCGTTTTTCGTTGCTGGCTCGTCAGGCGGTGGTATTTCAAAGCGCGAATGAACGCTTGTATCTCATCCACACTCAGTTCCCCCTGCGCGCGGTCAACAGGCGTTCCATCACATCGTCCTGCGGATTCGCGCCCGTGTAGTCGGTGGCACAGTTCTCCTTTACGATCTGGAAGATCTCGTACCAGAGACGGTTCATCTGCGCCATGTAATTCTGGCTCATCGCCACATACGGAGATTGGATTGCACTTCCGGTAGTCGGATGCTTTGCTAAGAAACCGTACTCGGTGACCGCTTCCTCACACTGAATCCAGCGCGCGGCGCTCATGGCATACCGTTCCAGCAACTGCGGAGACACGATCCTCGCCGCGCCACGCTGGTCGAGCCAGTCCCAGGTGTTCGCGTAGATCTCGGCCGCTTCAAGGT
>JBDKTD010000296.1:0-2750 GCA_039680365.1 Clostridiaceae bacterium | reverse complement strand
CTTTTCTTTTCTCTTCCTTTTCTTGAAAGAAAAGGAAGCAAAAGAACTTTACTCGAGTAAGTTTTCTTTGTCTCTTTCTTTTTCAAAAGAAAGAGACCGCTATTACTTTTCTTTGTTTCTTTCTTTTTCAAAAGAAAGAAAACGTTACAGTTTCTCTCTTCCGAGCTTCAGCCTTTTAAGCGTCTCTTCCCGGCCAAGTAAGATGCCAATCTCGAACGGGCCGCCGGGGGTAACGGCCTTACCCGCCATCGCGATGCGCACCGGCCAGAGCATGGTGCCGTTCTTCATGCCGTTCTGCTCGGCAAGACCGATGAGGGTATCATGCAGCGCTTCTTCCGTCCAGTTTGGCAGCGCTTCCAGCGCGGGGATGGCCATATCGAGCACCTGCGCCGAAACTTCGGCGTCCGTCTTGCTCTTTTTGTTGGTAAAGAGTTCCGCGTCGTATTCCGGCAAAACGGTTAAAAAGTCCACCATCTCCGGAATTTGCGTAAACACCTCCGTGCGCTGCTGCAAAATACGGCAGAGAATGCCGTGATCCATGCTCGCAACGTTCGCCTGCTCGTAGTACGGCATGGCGTGCTTCGTAAACTCTTGCGGAGTCAGGCGGCGCACATACTCCGCGTTCATCCATGTGAGCTTGTTGACGTCGAAGATTGCGGGGGATTTGGACATACCGTCCACGTCGAACGCTTCGCAGAGCTCTTCTAGCGTAAAGAACTCGCGCTCGCCGCCGGGATTCCAGCCGAGCAGGGCGACATAGTTGACGATCGCTTCCTTAAGGTATCCCTTTTTGAGGTAGTCCTCGTAATACGCGTCGCCGTCGCGCTTGCTGAGCTTGTGGGTTGCATCCCGCATGATCGGCGTCATGTGGATATACACAGGTTTTTCCCAGCCGAACGCCTCGTAGAGCAGGTTGTACTTCGGTGTGCTGGCGAGGTATTCGTTGCCGCGCATGACGTGCGTAATGGCCATGGTATGGTCATCGATGACGTTGGCGAAGTTATAGGTCGGCATGCCGTCGGCTTTGATCAGAATCATGTCGTCCAGATCCGCGCAGTTCACCGCGATATGCCCGTAGAGCACGTCGTCAAACGACGCTTCGCCCGTGAGCGGAACGTTCTGGCGGATGACGTACGGTTCGCCCGCGGAGATTCGCCGCTGCACCTCTTCCTTCGGCAGGTGCAGGCAGTGCTTGTCGTACTTCCAGACTTCACCCTCGGCGGAAGCGGCTTCGCGCCGCGCGTCCAGTTCCTCGTTGGTGCAGAAGCAGTAGTAGGCTTTGCCCTCGCGCACAAGCTGCTCGGCATAGGGCAGATACATGCTCTTGCGCTCGCTCTGGACGTACGGGCCGTAGTCTCCGCCGACGTCCGGGCCTTCGTCCCACTGCATGCCGATATCGCGCAGTGTGTTGTAGATAACGTCCACCGCGCCTTCGACATAGCGGCTCTGGTCGGTATCCTCAATGCGCAGGATGAACCTGCCGCCGTGCTTTTTGGCGTAAAGGTAGGTATACAGCGCGCTGCGCAGGTTGCCTAGATGCATATATCCCGTCGGCGACGGGGCAAACCGGGTTCGAACCATAAATTGTCTCCTAAATCATACTTTTCTTAAAAGAAAAGTATGCAAAAGAATTATTTACGCTGACAGAGAAAAATTTCTTTTGGTTCTTTTCTTTTTAAAGAAAAGAACTAGCCCTTATAGCTGTCTTTCAAGCCTACCGTGCGGTTGAAGACCGGCGCGCCGGGCTTGGAGTCGAGGTCGGTGCAGAAATACCCTTCCCGCAGGAACTGATAGTGCTCGCCGGCCGGCGCGTTTGCCAGCGCGGGTTCGACAACGCCGCGCAGGGTTACGAGCGAGTCCGGGTTGAGCTTGTCGACAAAGTCCTTTTCGACGGAGGATTCCTCTTCGTCCTCCTCCTGCTCGGCGCTTTCGCTGCGCATCAGGGTGTCGTAAAGGCGGAACTCGGCGGCAGCCGCGTCGTCGGCGTTGACCCAGTGCAGGGTGCCTTTGACTTTGCGCGCGTCTTCGCCGCTCTTGCTTTCGGGATCGTAAGAACAGAAAATCTTCGTCACCTTGCCGGTTTCGTCCGTTTCCCAGCGGACGCACTTGATAATATACGTGCTCTTGAGACGCACCTCGCCTTCCGGCTTGAGGCGGAAGAACTTGGGCGGCGGAACAACGGCAAAGTCGTCTCGTTCGATATAAGCGCGCTTGCCGAAGCGAACGGTGCGTGTGCCGAGCGCGGGATCGTTCGGATGGTTCTCCAGCTCGATGTCTTCAAACTTGCCTTCCGGCCAGTTTTCAATTTCGACCAGAACGGGATCGAGCACCGCCATACGTCGGATGGCGGAAGCGTTCAAATCCTCGCGCACGCAGTGTTCCAGCATGGCGGCGTCCACGACGGAATCCGCCTTGGCAACCCCGATGCGGTCGAGAAAGTCCCTTATCGCAACGGGCGTATACCCCCGGCGGCGCATACCGCAGAGCGTCGGCATACGCGGATCGTCCCAACCGGAAACGTAGCCTTCCTCCACGAGACGGCGCAAATAGCGCTTGCTCATGATGGTATCCGTCATGTTGAGTCGCGAAAACTCGATCTGGCGCGGCTTGGGGTTAAATTCGCACTGGTCGACCACCCAGTCGTAGAGCGGGCGGTGCGCTTCGTACTCCAGCGAGCAGAGCGAGTGCGTCACGCCCTCGATGGCGTCCTGAATGGGGTGCGCAAAGTCGTACATCGGGTAGATGCACCA
>JBDKTD010000139.1:0-2103 GCA_039680365.1 Clostridiaceae bacterium | reverse complement strand
AAGTAAGACTGATCCCGATGAACGCCAAAGCCACGATCGGCCAGGTCGGCAACATCGACCACGCGAACATTCAGATCGGCAAAGCGGGCCGCACGCGTCACATGGGCATCCGCCCGACCGTCCGCGGCAGCGTCATGAACCCCTGCGACCACCCGCATGGCGGCGGCGAGGGCAAGAGCCCGATCGGCCATCCGGGTCCGGTCACTCCCTGGGGCAAGCCCGCGCTGGGTTACAAAACGCGTAAGAAGAAGAACCCGACCAGCAAGTACATCGTGCGCCGCAGCAACGGCAACTGAGGGAAGAGGAAGGAGATTTACAATGAGCAGATCGGTTAAAAAAGGCCCGTTTATCAGCGAACGCCTCTTGGGGCGCATCCAGGCGATGAACGCGAGCGGAAAAAAGACCGTCGTCAAGACATGGTCTCGCGCCTCTACCATCTTCCCCGAAATGGTGGGACACACCATCGCGGTGCATGATGGAAAGAAGCACGTTCCCGTATATGTAACGGAAGAAATGGTCGGCCATAAGTTGGGCGAATTCGCCCCCACCCGTACGTTCAGAGGACACAAGGGCTCCGAGAAGTCCTCGTCCGCGAAATAAGGAGGAACGAAGTATTATGGCAACCAGAGTCAGAGAAAAAGCGGCAAAACGCAGCGCCAACGCCGACAAGCGTCCGCACGCGACCGCAAAATACATTCGTATTTCCACTCGTAAAGCAAAGGCCGTGGTCGACCTGATCCGCGGCAAGAGCGTTAAGGAAGCGGAAGCCATCCTGCAGTACACGCCCAAAGCGGCGACCGAGCCGGTGGCAAAGCTCCTCAAGAGCGCCGTGGCAAATGCGGAGAACAACCTCGAGATGAACCGCGAAGAGCTCTACATCGCCGAGATTTACGCAAACCAGGGTCCGTCCCTCAAGCGCTTCCAGCCGGTGTCCCACGGGCGCGCGTCCGCGATACTTAAGCGTTCGAGCCACATCACCATCGTGCTGGATCAGGCGAAGTAAGGAGGAAATGAGTAATGGGTCAAAAAGTTAATCCGAACGGTTTCCGCGTTGGCGTGATCAAAGATTGGAACACCCGTTGGTACGCCTCCAAAAAAGATTTCGCCGATTTCCTCGTTGAAGACCGCAAGATCCGTGACTTCGTGAAGAAGAAGTATTTCCTCGCCAGCATTTCGCGCATCGAAATCGACCGCGCGGCCGGCAAGATTACGGTCAGCATCTTCACCGCGCGCCCCGGTCTGTTGATCGGCAAAGGCGGCGCAGGGATCGAAACGATCAAGGAAGACATCAAAAAGGCGACCGGCAAGGACGTCAGCGTCAACATCATGGAGATTCGTGACGCCGATTCCGACGCTCAGCTCGTCGCCGAGAACATCGCAAGCCAGCTCGAGAAGCGCATCAGCTTCCGCCGCGCAATGAAGCAGGCGATGGGTCGCGCAATGCAGAAGAACAGCGTCAAGGGAATCAAGCTCATGGTCTCCGGCCGCCTCGGCGGTGCGGAAATCGCCCGGAGCGAAGGTTACCACGACGGTTCCATCCCGCTGCAGACGATCCGCGCGGACATCCAGTACGGCTTTGCCGAAGCGAAGACCACCTACGGCCGCATCGGCTGCAAGGTGTGGATTTACAAGGGCGAGCTGCTCGGCAAACGCAACGTTTCCGAGAAGCGCGAGGAAGGGGGCAAATAACCATGTTGATGCCGAAAAGAGTCAAACGGCGCAGAGTGTTCCGCGGCCGCATGAAGGGCAAAGCCACGCGCGGCAACACGATCACCTACGGTGAATATGGCCTGATGGCGCTGGAACCCTGCTGGGTCACCAGCCAGCAGATCGAGGCGGCGCGTGTCGCGATGACGCGTTATATCAAGCGCGGCGGTCAGGTTTGGATCAAAATCTTTCCGGACAAGCCCGTCACCGAAAAGCCCGCCGAAACCCGCATGGGCAGCGGCAAAGGCTCCCCGGAATACTGGGTTGCAGTTGTAAAGCCCGAGAGAATTCTCTTTGAGATCGCCGGCGTTGAAAGGGAAGAAGCCTACGAGGCGCTCCGCCTTGCCATGCATAAGCTTCCGCTGAAATGCAAAGTGGTCAAGAAGGAAACCGTAA
>JBDKTD010000116.1:0-8895 GCA_039680365.1 Clostridiaceae bacterium | reverse complement strand
AGCGGCGCGTAGACCTCCAGGGTTTCCTTTGCTTTTCGTGTTCGTTTATAAGGGTTGCAGTAGGCCAGCGTCCGCATGTTATGCAGGCGGTCGGCGAGCTTGATAATGACCACGCGCACGTCCGCGGCAATGGCCAAAAAGAGCTTTCTGAGATTTTCGGACTGCTCCTGCTTCTTCGTAATATACGTCTGCTGGCCGGATTTGGTCAGCTTGGTAACGCCGTCCACGAGGTTGGCAATTTCGTCCCCGAACTCGCGCTGCAGGTCGACAACGGTGATGTTGTCCCCGTCCTCGACCACGTCGTGGAGCATGGCGGCGGTGACGCTGGCGGCGTCCATGCCCATCTCCATGACCATGCGGCTGACTTCGATCGGGTGCACGATATACAGCTCACCGGACTCGCGCAGCTGGGACGCGTGCACGCTGGCGGCAAAGGCGACGGCCTTTTGAAAGACCTCCGTCTGTTCCGGCGTATACTTTTTAGAAAATTCCAGTATCAGCTCATCCTGTGTCATATCGGCACCTCCTCTCCGATGTTCTGGCTGCCCGCCTGTCGAGTGGTAGAAAAAATCAACGGCGAACCGTTGATTTTTCGCTGAACCGGTTGTATTTAATACTGCATAACGGACTGTACGTCGTAGCCTTTCAGCGGAGCGCGCCCGTCAAATTCCGAACTCAGTTCAATAGCAAATCGAACGCCGACTACTTCGCCGCCCGCCTGTTCGACGAGCTTGATCGTAGCCAGCGCGGTGCCGCCGGTGGCGAGCAGGTCATCTACGATAACCACCTTCTGGCCGGGTTTAATTGCGTCCTTATGAATCTCCAGCACGTCCGTGCCGTATTCGAGGCCATATTCGTGTTTGAGCGTTTCGCAAGGCAGCTTGCCGGGTTTTCTGGCAAGCACAAAGCCAGCGTGCAGCGCGTAAGCCAGCGCGGAGCCGATTACAAAGCCGCGCGCTTCCGGCCCGATTACAAGATCTACCTGACGGTCGCGCAGCGAACTGGCAATGGTATCTACAAGCTCATGGTAGCCTTCCGCATCCTTGAGCAGAGTGGTTATATCGCGAAAGAGAACGCCCTTGATCGGGAAATCCGGAATATTGCGAATTTTATCGCGAAGGTCCATACTGTCTGCCTCCTGTTATTGACAAATCATTCGATACAGCGGGCTTTCGATCAGCTGGCGCTGCGTCCGCTCGGGGTTTTGCGTAACCGTGCGCTCGTCGGGATCGAACGTAAAGAACGCCAACTGGGTGAATACGCAGAGCGCGAGCAGTTCATCGGCGCTGAGCGAACGAATCAGCTTTCTCAGCGGCGTGCGTTCTTCGCCCGTCAGCGCGGAGAGTTTGCGGTAGTGCTTGCGCATCGCCTCGTCGTCCGGCTTTGCCTCCACCAGTGCAGAAAGAGAAAAATACCATTCGGCGAGTTTATCATTCGAGCAGTTCCCATTATACAGTCTTTGCTCGAAAAATGCATTAAAAAGTTGATTTTTTTCTTCCGACGCGTTGGCGCAGACCCACATGAGCTCCACGCTCTCCAACCCCCGGTATTGGTTGATGGAAGGCATCGAAACAAGGTCCCAGTCCGCCGCGCTCTGCAGCGCGTCCATCAAAACGCTCTTGCCAAACGCCACCACGCGGAGTACGGATTCCCCCTGCACGACGCTGGAGCAGAAGTGTTTGTCGTCCTTGCCGATGGTGCGAAGCGACATGAATTTAACGCCGTTGAACCGGTAGACCGGTTCCGGGTTCTTTTCGCCAAAGGGCGCGAGTAAGCGCATCTCCTTGACCTGTGAAAGCGTCATGTCCGAAAACTGCGCGGTCTCTTCGTAGGTAAACGACGGGAAAAAGTCCTCCGGCCGATAGGCGCGCTCTATCTGTTCGGTAAAGAGCTGCTTGAACTCTTCGTATTTTTCCGCCGTAATCGTAACGCCCGCCGCACGCGCGTGCCCGCCGTAGCGGAGATACAGGTGCGAAAACAGGCTCAAATTCTCAAACAGGTCCACGCCGTCGATGCTTCTGCCGGAACCCGTCAGTACGCCATTCTGGTCGGCAAAGAGGATCACAGGGAAATGATACGTTTCACAGAGCCGTGAAGCCACGATGCCGATGACGCCGGGGTTCCACGATTCGTGCTTGAGGATGATCACGTGCCCGCTGACGCCTTCCTGTTCGATCTGGCGCTTCGCTTCGTCCAGAATCTCCGTTTCCGCTTCCTTGCGGCGAATGTTATCTCCGTTGAGCTGTTCCGCAATTTCTTTGAGGCGCGTTTCTTCCGTACCGAGCAGTAATTCCACGCCGACCATCGCGGTGGACATCCGCCCCGCCGCATTCAGTCTTGGCGCGATTACAAACGAAACCGTCTGCTCGTCTACGCGCGGCTGTTTCCAGCCCGCCGCTTCCAAAAGCGCGGAGAAACCGCGTACACTCTCAATATACTTTAGCCCGTTTGCGGCAATCGCGCGGTTTTCTTCGTTGAGCGGAACGACGTCCGCAATTGTCGCAACGGCGGCCATGGCGAGCTCCGCGTCCGAATACGCGCCGTCGTTGAGCGCGCAGATAAGCTTGAGCACCACGCCCGCGCCGCAGAGATAGCGGTTCGGATACGTTGAATCCTTTCGGCTCGCGGCGACCACCGCAACGCAGTCCGGAACGGTTTTACCTATGCTGTGGTGGTCGGTAATGATTACGTCCATACCGAGCGCGGAGCAAAGCGCGATTTCGTCAAACGCGGAAACGCCGTTGTCCACCGTAATGATGAGCCCAATGTTTCGTTCCTTCAGCCTGCGCACCGAGTGCTCGGAAAGTCCGTAACCTTCGCTGTGCCGCAGCGGAATGGTGTATTCAACCGCCGCGCCCATCTGAATAAGTCTGCCGGCCAGCATCGCCGTGGAGCAGACGCCGTCCGCGTCGTAATCGCCGTAAACGCAGATGCGCTCGTTGCGTTCAATCGCCAGCCGGATGCGCTCGACCGCGCGCTCCATATCCGGCAGTAAATATGGATCGTGCAGCGACAGCTCGCTGGGATGCAGAAAGCGCCGCGCTTCCTCAGCGGAGGAAACGCCGCGCCGAATGAGCGCCCGCGCGGTCATTGCGGAAACGCGCTCGTTCTCTATGATGTTTTCCACGAGCGCCTGCGGACAAACCTCCGGTGCGCGCGGGATCATGCGGTTATTCATTTTGTTCGGCGGCGTAAACGCCGATTGCGCACTCGGAGCGCTTTCTCATAAGCTGGCAGCTGATCTCGTGCGGGTGATTCAGCGCGCCGCCGTAGAGGACGGCGTTTGCCATGCACCCGCCGCTGCAGTAATACTTTGCCCAGCAGGACTTGCAGGCTTCTTTTGTGCAGACGTTGCAGCCGAGAAACGACTGCTGCAAATCGTCCCGCAAAATGCCCGTTTCCAGCGTGCCGAGCTTCCATTCGGGCATGCCAACAAATTGATGGCAGGGATACAGCTCCCCGTCCGGCGTGACGGCTACGTACTCCGTGCCCGCGCCGCAGCCGGTGATTCGCTTGCGCAAGCAGGGGCCGCCTTCGGGATCGAACATAAAGTGAAAAAAGTTGAACCACGTTTCCGGGCTCTTTCGTGCTTCGAGGTAATACCTTGCCAGAGCGTCGTACTCCTCTTCAATGCGCTCCATATGCTCCGGCAGGAGGCTGTACGGACTTTCGGGCGGAAGGACGACGGGCTCAATCGAGATTTGGTCGAAACCGAACCCGGTGAGCGCCTTGACGTCCTCCAGAAAATCCAGATTGTTACGAGTAAACGTTCCGCGAATATAGTATTCCTTGCCCCCGCGTCCGGCGACGAGCTTTTGCGCGTTTTTCAGTATGATATCGAACGAACCTTTGCCGTTGACGGTCGGCCGGAGCGCGTCGTGCGTCTCCTTGCGCCCGTCTAGGCTGATGACGACGTTGTGCATTTCACGGTTGATAAAGTCGATCTTCTCGTCGTCCAGCGCCACGCAGTTGGTGGTGATCGTAAAATGAATCTCTTTGCCGAACTTCTGTTCGAGTTCTCGCCCGTATGTAACAAGACCCACGCAGACAGGCCAGTTCATGAGCGGTTCCCCGCCAAAGAGATCGACTTCCAAATGCTTTCTGGTTCCGCTGTGTTCCATTAAAAAGTCGAGCGCGCGCTTGCCAACGTCCAGCGGCATGAGCATGCGCGCCCCGTGGAAATCCCCCGTGGCGGCAAAGCAGTATTTGCATCTGAGGTTGCAGTCGTGCGCCACATGCAGGCACATAGACTTGATCGCACTTCCGCCGGGAATCTCCGGCGCCTGCGCCTGCTCCGCTTCAAACGAGCCGGAAGTGCGAAGCTCCTCCAAATCGGCCAGCACTTCGCTTACGGATTCGCGCGGGACGTTTCCTGCATACGGGTCTTCCCCGCGTTCCAGCGCGTACGCAACCATAAACGCCGCTTTATCCAACTCGTGAATTGCGCCGCTTTCGACATCGACTAATAGAAATTTATCTTGAAATTGAAAGGAATGAATCAAAACGCACCTTTCCGCGCGAATTGTTCTTTGTTTTCACAACTCAAAAACGCGCAGCTGAAAGAATTGCGCCAACAGACAAAGAAAGGCCGAATGAATGGCCTTTCTTTGCGGATCGGCTGAACTGTTCAGGTTTATCTATCCTGTTTGTTTTCTTTGGCAACCCTGGGGTTGGCGCACTTCTGGTTGGCAACCGTGCAGGACGTTTTGCAGGCCGACTGGCAGCTCGCCTGGCATTCGCCGCAGGCGGTATGTTTGCCCGACTTGATGCAGGGCTGCTGAATCGTCGAAATATGCTTCATTGCTGTTTCCTCCGAATAGAATTCACTCAAATATTATACACGAATCCCCGTTACAGCGCAAGCGCGGCGGTATCGTGCGCAATGGTCATCTCTTCGTCCGTCGGGATGACGTAGACATGCACCTTGCTCGCGGGCTTGGAAATTTCAACTTCCTTACCGCGCGGGCAGCTCAGGTTGCATTCATAATCCATATCCATGCCAAGGTATTCCAACCCTTTTAAAATCATTTCGCGGATATGGGGGTCGTTCTCGCCGACGCCCGCGGTCAGAACGATGGCGTCCACGCCGCCCAACGATGCGGCGTACGCGCCGATGAACTGCTTGACTTTATAGCAGAACAGTTCGCGCGCCAGAGCCGCGCGCTCGTTGCCCGCTTTTGTCGCGGCGGCGAGATCTCTAAAATCGCTGGACACGCCGGAGAGCCCCAGCATGCCGCTCTTTTTGTTCATGTAGGTGTCCATCTCCTGCGCGCTCATGCCGGTTCTGCCCATCAGATACGGCATAATGGCGGGGTCGATGCTGCCGCAGCGGGTGCCCATCGGCACGCCTTCCAGCGGAGTAAGGCCCATGGAGGTATCCACACACTTTCCGCCCTTGACGGCGGAGAGGCTCGAACCGTTGCCCAGATGGCAGGTAATGACGCGGGAGTCTTCCTTTTTTATGCCCAGCGCTTCCAGCTTTTTGATCGCTCTGCCGGAAACATAGCGGTGGGAAGTTCCGTGGAAGCCGTAGCGGCGAACCTTATGTTCGGTATACGCTTCGTAGGGCAGCGCGTACATATACGCTTTTTTCGGCATGGTCTGACCCCACGCGGTGTCGAACACGGCGACCATGGGCACGCCCGGCATGGCGGCCATGCAGCCGCGGATGCCCATGAGGTTGGCGGGATTATGCAGAGGCCCGAGCGGGATGCATTCTTCGATTGCCGCAAGCACCTGATCGTCAATCAGCACGGGCGCGGAATACTTTTCGCCGCCGTGCAGAACACGATGACCGACCGCGGAAATGCAGCTCATATCCTTGATAACGCCGATCTTATGATCCGTCAACACTTCGAGAACGAGTTTGATCGCGTCTTCATGCGTCTTCATGGGTTTTTCCGCTTCGAACGGTTCGCCGTTCTCCGGCTTGTAGCAGAGGACGGATTTTGCAATGCCGATGCGCTCGCAAATGCCTTTTGCGATAATCTTTTCCTCGTCGATATCAATCAGCTGATATTTCAGCGACGAGCTGCCCGCGTTGATCACCAGTATATACGTCATTGGTAACGGTTCTCCTTATAAATTCTGCGCCTGAACGGCGGTTATTGCCACAACGGAAACGATGTCCTCCACGCTGCAGCCGCGCGAAAGGTCGTTGACCGGATATTGGAACCCTTGGCAGATGGGGCCGATGGCTTCCGCCCCCGCGAGGCGCTGGACGAGTTTGTAACCGATGTTGCCCGCCTGCAGGTCGGGGAAGATCAGGATATTCGCCCTGCCCGCAACCGTGCTGCCGGGCGATTTGAGTTTGCCAACTTTTTCCACCAGTGCGGCGTCCGCCTGCAGTTCGCCGTCCAAATTGAGACTCGGCGCGAGTTCGTGGGCAATGCGGGTTGCTTCCACAACCTTGTCGACCAGCTCGTGCTTGGCGCTGCCCTTGGTTGAGAACGAAAGCATAGCAACACGCGGTTCCATGCCGCAGAGGGACTTTGCCGTCACGGCGGAAGAAATTGCGATTGCGGCGAGCTGTTCCGCCGTCGGGCACGGGTTCACCGCGCAGTCGCCAAAGAGCATCAGCCCGTCGTCGCCATACGCTTTGTTCGGCACTTCCATAATAAAGCAACTCGAAACGACCGAGATGCCCTTTGCCATTTTGATGATCTGGAGACCCGGGCGAAGCGTTTCGCCGGTGGTGCAGAGCGCGCCAGCAACCATCCCGTCGCCCCTGCCTTTTTTAACCATCATGGCGGCATAGAAAAGCGGATCCCGCATTGTGGATTCCGCTTTTTCCGGCGTTACGCCCTTTTCTTTTCGGAGTTCATAGTATGCGCTTACATATGCTTCGCGCTCTGCGTCCAGCATGGGATCGACAATCTCTACGCCGTCGAGGGATACCCCCAGTTTCTGTGCGGACGCACGGATTTCCGCTTCGTTGCCCAACAGGGTAACATCCGCAATCCCTTCGGCCATGATGACGCCGACTGCCTGAACCGTACGCTCTTCCGGCCCTTCCGGCAGAAGGATCCGTTTTTTATTCGCTTTTGCTTTCAGTTTGATTGAATCCATTAAAGACATGACAACTCGCGCCTCCCGTTAAATATTGAATCAAATGCTGAACCAGTGCTGAATCAGAAATTGAATCAAAAGCTGAATGAATGATTGCCGAATTGAATGATACAAATTTGTGGTTTTCTATCATCATTCTTACATTTCGTGTACCCAACCGCTAGAGTATACCACAACAGAATTGGAAATGGTATACTTGAATCACCAGAAAACCGTCCAAAATGCGGTCAAAACCGGTTTTAATGGAATTTCATTCTATCAATCCCATTTGGGAGTATCTAAGGCATATGCGAGTTGTCGGAATCATAGCGGAGTACAATCCGCTGCATAACGGACATATCTACCACTTGGAACGCGCGCGGGCGCTTTCCGGGGCGGATTACTGCGTCGTTGTGATGAGCGGCAACTTTGTCCAGCGCGGCGAGGCCGCCTGCACCGATAAGTATACCCGCGCGGCCTGGGCGCTCAAGGGCGGCGCGGACGTTGTGCTCGAACTGCCGAGCGTATACGCCGTTGCCCCGGCGGAGCGGTTCGCGGCAGGCGGCGTGCGCACACTCGCGGGAACCGGGGTTGTGACGCATCTTGCCTTCGGTTGTGAAGCGCCCGATCTTCGCACGCTCTACCAGATTTCCGATATCATCGTTTCCGAACCGCCTGCCCTGCAGGAGGCGATTAAACGCAATCTGGCGCTCGGCAAATCGTATCCCCGCGCGCGTTTCGACGGTCTCAGCGAATACGGCGTGCCCGCCGCCATGCTCAACGCCATCGCCCAGCCGAACAACATTCTCGCGGTGGAATACCTCAACGCCATCAAAACCTTCGCGCCATCCATGGAGCCGCTGCCCATTACGCGCATCGGCACGGGCTATCACTCCGAAGAGATTGCCGGGGAATTTGCCAGCGCAACGGCGATTCGAAAGGCGATTATCGACGGGCGCAACGAAATACTCAACACCATGCCTTCATTTGTCGGTGGGCCGCTTCTCTACGACGATCAGTTCATCATTCCGCAGGAAGCAGTCGGCAGCTTTATGCTCTACGCGCTCCGGCGCATGAGCGTTGAGGAGCTTGCCCAGCTGCCGGACGTCGGCGAGGGGTTCGAAAACGTACTCTACCGCGCCGCGCGTTCCGCCCGCACGATTGAAGGCTTTCTGGAAGCGGTCAAGAGCAAGCGCTACACCCTTGCGCGCTGCCGCAGGATTACCGCCTGCGCGCTCTTGGGTATTACCAACGAACAGGTGCGACAAACGGTAACCAGCCGTGAAGGGTCGTATCTGCGCGTGCTCGGCTTTCAGAAGACCGCGCGCCCGCTGCTCGGTGAGATGGCGCGTTCCCGCACGATGCCGATGTTCGTGCGCAACAACGACCTCGACGGCTGTTCGCCGATGGTGCGCCGCAACGTGGAAACCGATTTGCTGAGCACGGACATCCTCTGCTTTGCAACCGACCGCGACCTCACGCGGGATCTGAGCGGGCCAGTGATAATATAAGTTACTTTCTTTTTCTTGAAAGAAAAAGAAACAAAAAGAACTCTTTTACAGTTTCGTAAAGGAGTTCTTTTGCTTCTTTTCTTCTTAAGAAAAGAAGAGTTAATCGGTCTCTTTTGCTACTTTTCTTATTAAGAAAAGTAGAGTTACCCGATCAGTTCCCTGATCTTGTCGATGTTTTCTTTGACGACGCGCCTGCCCTCTTCCACACAGTCCCCCGCCTGATCGTTCTGGAACCTGCCCTTGACGAACAGCACTTCCGGCACGAGCATCAAGTCCGCTTCTTCTCTGCGGAGCTTGGCCATTTCCCAAACCATAATCGAGATCATGCGGTTCATGA
>JBDKTD010000224.1:0-3261 GCA_039680365.1 Clostridiaceae bacterium | reverse complement strand
AGCTAAAAAAAGAAGGTAGTCAGTTGGTTAGTCGCGCTAACCAACTGAAATTAACAGCTGCCGACGGAAAGAAATATTTAACTGATACGTTTGATTATGACGGAATTATTGAGCTTGCGAAAAATTTCCCAAGCAAACAGGCAAATCGTTTTATAGAATGGTTTACATACAGCGATGAAACCATTGACGGTAAGAGCAAATCCAAAGCATATGCCCTTTTTGACAGTTCTCTGCTCGATACAATTGAAGTCGGCACAGTAAAAGGTTTGCAACAGATTCATGGTTATTTATTCGGCGGGCTTTATGATTTTGCCGGACAAATCCGAACGCTCAACATAGCAAAGGGCGGCTTCCAATTCGCCGCAGTACGATTCTTGCCTGAAGCGCTGAAAAAAATTGAAGCAATGCCTGAAAACACGTTTGATGAAATTGCGGATAAGTACGTGGAGATGAATGTTGCTCACCCATTTATGGAAGGCAACGGCAGAAGTACACGCATTTGGCTTGACTTGATTCTAAAAAAGAACTTGAAATTGTGCGTGGATTGGAGCTTGATCAACAAAAAGGAATACCTGAACGCGATGGAGAAGAGCATGTCAGATTCTATGCCAATAAAAGCGTTGCTGCAATCCGCCCTGACGGACAAAATAGGCGACCGCGAAATGTTTATGAAAGGCATTGACTACTCCTACTATTATGAGCAGGAAGACATTCTTGCGGGAGGTGACGGCGAATGAAGCTGCAATTCCGGCATCAGCCATTTCAGGCGGACGCGGCAAAGGCGGTCTGCGACGTGTTCGCGGGTCAGCCGTTCCACACGCCGACCTACATGATAGACCCCGGCCTGGGGCAAATGGAGCTTGACGATGCCCGAAACTTTACGGGCTTTAACAACGCGCCTGTCGCCATTGGGGATGAAAAGGTTTTGGAAAGCATCCGCGCCATTCAGCACGGCGGGCAGATTAAGCCCTCCGACAAGCTGGTGGGGCGATACAATCTGACCATTGAGATGGAAACAGGAGTGGGAAAGACCTACACCTATATCAAGACGATGTACGAGCTCAACAAGCGCTACGGCTGGAGCAAATTCATCATCGTCGTGCCGAGCGTCGCTATCCGCGAGGGCGTGTACAAGTCCTTTCAGGTGACCGAGGAACATTTTGCCGAGGATTACGGCAAGAAAATCCGTTACTTCATCTACAATTCGGCGCAGCTGACCGAGATTGACCGCTTCGCTTCCGACAGCGCAATCAACGTAATGATCATCAACAGCCAGGCATTCAACGCAAGGGGCAAAGACGCGCGGCGCATTTATATGAAGCTGGACGAGTTCCGTTCCCGCCGCCCCATTGATATTTTGGCAAAGACAAACCCAATTATGATTATCGATGAGCCGCAGTCTGTGGAGGGCGCGGCGACCAGGGAGCGTCTGAAAGAATTCGCGCCGCTGTTCACGCTGCGCTATTCGGCGACGCATCGCCCCGACAGCATTTATAATATGATTTACCGCCTTGACGCGCTCGAAGCCTATAACAAACGCCTCGTGAAGAAAATTGCGGTCAAGGGCATCTCTGTTTCCGGCAGCACCGCCACCGAAGGGTATATTTATGTGCAGAGCATCAACCTCTCCAAAGGCAACCCGACGGCGACCATAGAATTTGACGTCAGGGGCGGCTCCGGTGTCCGCAAGGTGGCGAGGGTCGTCAGCGAGGGTTACAACCTTTTTGCCAATTCCGGCGAACTCGCCGAATATCAGAACGGCTACACCGTCCTGCGGATTGACGGGCGCGATTCCTCTGTGGAGTTTACAAACGGCTTGAAGCTGTTTTTGGGCGATGTGATCGGCTCGGTCAGCGAAGAGCAGCTGCGCCGCATTCAGATTCGGGAAACCATCCTCTCCCACATCGAGCGGGAAAGGCAGCTGTTCTCCAAAGGCATTAAAATCCTCTCGCTGTTCTTCATCGACGAGGTGGCGAAGTACAAGCAGTACGACGCGCACGGTAACGCCATGGGCGGCGTTTACGCGCAAATGTTCGAAGAAGAATATCAGGCGATCGTCAAAGGTATGCAGCTTGAACTGACCGATACGCCGGCATACCTGGCATACCTTGACGGCATCGCTGCCGAAAAAACACATAAGGGCTACTTTTCTATTGATAAAAAAAGCGGCCGCATGATCGACAGCAAACTCGGCGATAAGAAGGAACGCACTTCCGACGACGCGGACGCTTACGACTTGATTATGAAAAACAAGGAATGCCTGCTTGACCGCCATGAGCCGGTGCGGTTCATCTTCAGCCATTCTGCTCTGCGCGAGGGCTGGGACAACCCGAACGTATTCCAGATTTGCACCCTGAAGCAAAGCGGCAGCGATGTCCGTAAACGCCAGGAAGTCGGGCGCGGCCTGCGCCTTGCCGTCAACCAGGACGGTGAGCGCATGGATGAGAACGTGCTTTCCCGCGATGAGATTCACCATGTCAATGTGCTGACCGTTATCGCAAACGAAAGCTACGAAAGCTTTGCCAAAGGGCTGCAAAGCGAAATTGCCGAGGCGGTGGCCGACCGTCCGCGCAAGGTTGAGGCGCAGCTGTTTGCTGAACAGTTCGGCGGGGATACCGCCCTTGCCATTTACGAGAGCCTCATAAAGAACGGCTATGTCAGGCATGGCGAACTGACCGAAAAATACTACGCAGACAAGAAGAGTGATTCGCTTGAAATGCCGGAGGAAGCCGCCGGCCGTGTTGCGGACGTTATCGCCGTGCTGGATTTTGTCTATGACCCCAATGCGGGCAGGCCGGAGAACGCCCGTAAGAACAACGTGGAGGTCACGCTCGACCAGTCGAAACTGGACAGCAAGGCATTCCGGGAACTGTGGTCGCGTATCAACGGCAGAAGTTACTACATCGTCGGCTTTGACGAGGCTGAACTGGTTGCCAAGGCCATCGCGGAATTGAACAAGAGGCTCCGCATCTCGAAGATATACTTTAAGGTTGAGAAAGGCGAACAGGCCAAGACTATCGAGTCTAAAGCCCAACTGCAAGCGGGCGAAGCGTTTGTTCGCGCCGATATGGTTCGGGAAGACGCCTCCCGCTATACGACGATGAAAGCGAGCAGTTCGGTTCGTTATGACCTTGTCGGAAAAATTGGAGCTGAAACAGGTTTGACCCGGAAAGCCGTGGCTGCCATTCTGGCCGGCATCGAAAAAGCGGTGTTTGACCAGTTTGCCGACAACCCCGAAGAGTTTATCATCCGCGCCGCCAA
>JBDKTD010000024.1:0-6451 GCA_039680365.1 Clostridiaceae bacterium | reverse complement strand
TCGTTTTACGGTGGTTGATTGAAACATAGTAGTTGACCTCCTTATGGTCGTTTCGTTTGTATGCTTTGATTATCCGGTATAGATGTGATGAAATCGTGATGGCTTTTTCAAAGTTTGATATTTGTTTTATGCGGATTTTGCGACGCAAAAAACCGCCCCGATCAGGCGGTTTCGTAATCATATTGATCGTATTTTTTTAGGGTTTGTCGTTACGCCTTTTGCGCGGCTTTGAGCCGAATCAGCTCGTCGCCCAGCTCGGTAACGCTGAGCATGGTACCGGAAACAGGAATTTCCGCTTCGAGCATCGCGCCAAAGCGCGTAATCTGCGGCGGGCGGATATTCGTTGTTGCGAGCTTTTCCGCGTGCTTGAACACGTCGTGGCTGGGGCCGTCCATGAGCACATGCTTGCGGGACATGACGATGGTGCGCCCGGAATACTCCGTTACCAGCGGCATATGGTGGGTTACAAAGATCACGGTATGCCCTTCAGCGTTGAGCCGTTTGGCAATATCCATAATCTGGTAGCAGCCTTTATAATCCTGCCCGCTGGTCGGTTCGTCCAGTATAATGATGCCCGCGCCGATGACGATAACCGAGGCCACGACGACTTTTGCGCGGTCGCCCTTGCTCAAAGCGGGCGGGAACTCGTCCACCATGGCGGCAAGATCGACCGACTCCAGCGTTTCCATGACCCGGCGCTTGATCTCGTCCTCAGGGACTTTGGCGTTTCTCAGGCCGAAGGCGACCTCGTCGAACACCGTGTTGGCAAACAGCTGGCGGTCGGGGTTTTGAAGCACGAATCCGATCTGGCGTGAAATTGCGGCAACGCCCAGCGTGCGCGTGTCCACGCCGTTGATATAGATGGAGCCTTCGGTCGGCGTTAGAAGCCCCGTGATGTTTTTCAGCAGCGTGGATTTGCCCGCGCCGTTCTGGCCGATGATGGCAACGAACTCGCCCTGACGCACTTCAATATTGATATGCTCAAGTGCGACGGAGCCTGTATCATACGTATAGCTGAGGTCGTCTACCTTTAAAACGATGTTGTCCGTCATACGTTCGCCTCCCCGCGGTACCAGCCGGTCACCGCGTCAAACGCATCCTGCACCAGGATGGGCTTTGCGCCAATCTCCTGCCCGCGTTCGCGCAGGTACACCGCCAGTTCCGAAACTTGCGGCGGGCGGATGCTGCAGGAACGCATGAGCTCCGCGTTGTTGAAGATGACGTGCGGCTCGTCGAACGCAACCACGCGCCCTTCCTTGAGCACGAGCACCTTATCGGCAAACTCCGCGATCTCCTCGCTTTTATGCGTCGCGAGTACGATTGTCATATCCTCTTTTTCGCGCAGTTCGCGGATGACTTCAAAGACGTCCCGTGTGCCGACGGGGTCGAGCTGGCTGGTCGGCTCGTCCAGCACGAGGATGGAAGGCGTCATGGCGAGGTTTGTTGCGATTGCAAGGCGCTGTTTCTGGCCGCCGGAAAGCGCGGTCGGCGGCTGATCGATGTATTCCTGTAAGCCGACAATGCCCAGCGCCCAGTCGATGCGCCGCAGAATTTCTTCCTTCGGCACGCAGAGATTCTCCGCGCCGAACGCGACTTCGTTGCGAACGGAGGTGGTAAAGAGCTGTGCTTCCGGGTCGTCCAGCACCATGCCTACTTTGTCGGCTAAGTCCGTGACCTTGCAGGTCTGCGTGTCGAAGCCGAGCACTTCCACCTTGCCTTTGAGTACGCCTTCGTGGTAGTTCGGCACGGTTCCGTTGATGCATTGGCAGAGCGTTGTTTTGCCCGCGCCGTTCTCACCCATGACGGCAATGAACTCGCCCTTGTGGATTTCCAGTTCCACTTTCAGCAGCGCCCAGCGCTTGGCGCGCGGGTAATGATAGGAAACTTGCTCCAGCTTGATGACGGTTTCGTTCATTTCTCGCGCCTCCTTTATGAATGAAAAACCATGCCGACAATCGAAGGCGGCACCGCCGCGTTGGCCGCAATCAGCGCGGCTCCGATCAGGCCCGCCGCGGCAAGATACAACCAGTCGGATTTCTGCATGCTGATGTTTTCAATATAGGTGCGCTGTTTCGAGCAGCCGAACGCGCGTGTGTCCATTGCAACGCCCATCTGCTGGGCGCGGCGCATGGCACCAATGACCATTGGAACCACCAGTGCGGGGTAGGCCTTGAACTTTTCCCACTTTTTGCCTTCTTCGAACACGGTCATGCCGCGGAGCTTCTGGGCGTCCATGATGGTTCGAATCTCCTCTTGAAACGTAGGGATGATGTTCAGCGAGGTGGTCGTCATATAGGCGATTTTATACGGAAGTCCCAGACGCACCATGCCGAGCGACAACTGGTTGATCGTGGTGGTTTTAATGATCATGGGCATGAGGATAATCAGCGCAAGAAACCGTATGGTGAGCAGAATGCCGAACTCCAGCCCTTCCCACTTGAGGCCGTAGTTGCTGAGGATGCCGATGTTGTCCGGCAGCTGCAGGCCGAGGATGAAATGCGCGGTAGAGTTTTTGCCGTAAAAGAAGAGCTGAAGCACGATGATCAGCGCCATGATGCTCAGCACAACCTTGGCAAAGCCCCACCAGGCTTTCCACGAAAGCTGCGCCAGGCTCCAGAGCGCGCTGAACACGCCGAGCATGACGATGACGATGAAAATACTCTTCACCATAAACACTACGATGGAAAGATACAAGAGCGCGATAATCTTGACGCGAGGATCCATCGTATGCAGATAGGATGTTCCCGGTTGGTAATCGACAAGTCCCATTGGCCGCCTCCTGCATAAATATTCATTATTTTAGTATACATGCGTGCAGCACGAAAGGTAGGGCGACAGATGCAAGAATATTGTATCGTTCGGTAATCCGCAGACAATTCGACAGGTTGGCCCAAGTATATCCAAAAAAATATCCGTTGTAAACCTTGAACCGAATAATTGGGAATTTGTGCATATTTATCCTAATACGCCCACGGCTCATTGACAGAACCAGTGGTTTCGATATAATTTACTCGTCATATTCAACAAAAACGACGGCTTTCCGGGAGAAAACGAAAGCTGTTTGGTTAAGATTGCATATATATCCAACCAAAGCCATTCCTCACGTGCCAGAAACGGGCTGCCGGCTCCAACGCGCGGCTCCGCTCAAAACGAATGAACCGAAAACCCATAAAAGATTGCCTGCGTAACATTCAACCAAAATCGAAAGCGCATTTCTTCCGGTTATTTTCTCGTTTTTCTTCTTGACGGTCTGAACGGGGGAACGCTACTCCGTTAGGATAAATCAAAATCGAATTGGGAGGTAATCAAATGGCTAAAGGTAAAAAGACGTTCGGCAAGTTCCATCCCGCGGTCATCGCAGTGTACGCGGCCATCCTGGCGGCGTCCGCACTGCTGCCGAGCATCCCGCTGGTTGGCACCGGCGGATCGTTTTCCGTCAGCACCGCGCTGGTACCGCTCGCGGGCGTGTTCTTTGGGCCGATCGCCGGCGCGCTGTGCGCGGCCATCGGCGGCTTTATCGGACAGCTGATCGCGCCGGCAACAGCCGTGATCGGCGTTGCAACGTTCGTCTCCGCCGTGATCGCCGCATTCGTCGCGGGCTTGCTGTGCGAAGGCAAAAAATGGGGTCCCCTTTCCGCCCTCGGCGTAGGCCTTGCCTTTGTGGCGCTGTGGTTTACGCATCCCGTTGGCCGCGACTCCTGGATGTTTGCTTCGGTCTTCTACGGCTCCGGCCTGCTCGCCATCGTGCTTGGTTTCTTCCTCTGCAACCGCTGGCTCAAGAAGAGCAACTTCGTGCTCAAAGCCATCGCCGTGTTCATCGCCTGCTATGCCGGCATGGTGTTCTCGGCAGCATTTGTCAACTACGTCTGCCTCTACCTCTACGGTCTCACCAACGAGGTGTGGAGCGTGCTGACGTTCGTGGCTCCGCTCGAGCGCGCGATCTTCTCGGCAGGTTCGCTGGTAGTTGGCACGCCGCTGCTGATCGGCCTTCCGAAGATTGGCGTGTTCATCGGCCCGCGCGACGAAGCGATGGACGCCGAACTGCCGATGCAGGAATAGTTTTTCACTCCATATGACCAACAGCGCCGTGCGGCGAACGAATCGCCGCGCGGCGTTCCTATTTTTGGGTTCTTTTTTACGGCAGTCTGCCGGATGGAGAATCCTTACAACTTATTTACATTCTATCCCTGTCCGCAGTCGTAATCGTGGGTTACAATGAGCCTTAGGGCGGAGAGAACCGCGCAGTCAGTTCTATATAGAAAGGACATTCAATGCGGCGAATCCTGGTTGTCGAGGACGACGAAGCGATCAATAAGCTCATCTGCATGAACCTGAACGTTGCGGGGTATGAAACCGTGCCGGTTTTCGACGGCGCGGCGGCAAAGAGCGCGCTTTTATCGGGCGCCGCGTTTGACCTTGCGCTATTGGATATCATGCTGCCGCAGGCCGACGGGTTTTCGCTGCTCGAACCGCTCCGCGCGCGCGGCGTCCCCGCCATCTTCCTCACGGCGAAAAACGATTTGGAAAGCAAGCTCCGGGGGCTCACGGAAGGCGCGGAAGACTATATCGTAAAGCCCTTCGAAATACTCGAACTCCTCGTTCGCATTGAAAAAGTGCTCTCCCGCAACGGCGCATCCGACGATGCGATTGCGCTGGGTGAAGTAGAAATTCATCCGCTGGAGCGGGTCGTACTGCGCTGCGGCAAAGCGGTGCCGCTCACGCCAATTGAGTTTGACCTGCTGCTGCTGTTTGCCAGAAACCGGAATATCGCTCTTTCCCGCGAGCGGCTGCTTGGGTCTGTCTGGGGCGCGGATTTTCTGGGCGAAAGCCGTACGGTGGATATCCATATTTCGCAGCTGCGGAAGAAAACGGGACTGAACATCGTTTCCGTGTCAAAAATCGGCTACCGGCTGGAGGGATGACGCAATGAAGATACGCCTCAGGCTCGCGCTGATCTCCATTGCGCTGACCGCCGCTTCCATGGCCGCGTGCGGCGCGCTCCTTTTGAACGCAACCGCGAAGAGCGGCATCGCCTCCGCGCAGGAAAATGCGCGCGCGGAGCTGGCCGTGCTGGAAAGCTCGTATCAGAATGTGCTGCGGGATGTTTCCGACCCCGCGCTGAGCGAAACGACCCAGCGCTCGCTGGCGCTGTATCTGTTTCGCCAGTACGTTACCGCCGGTTCGCAGTTTACGCTCGTTCGCAACGGCGAAACGCTCTACAGCGGTTCCGGCTACGATATCGGGCGGCTCCTCGGCGGAGAAACGGAAAAGACCGCCTCCATCGAAGGCAAGCGGCTGTTTCTCGCCGCGGGCAGGGAATACACGGCGGACGATAACACCTATCAAATCTTTTTATTGCGCGATCATTCAAGCGTATACGAGTCGATTACGGCGCTGACCTGGCGCTTTGTTCTCATCTGCGTTTCTGCGTTTCTACTCAGCGCGGGAGTGATCATGCTATGCACATTCCGCGCGCTGAACCCGCTTAAAGCGCTGCAGCAGAGCGCGGCAAGTATTGCCGGCGGTGTTTACGACCGCAGGATCGAGTTAAGCGGTACGGACGAGATTGCCGAACTTGCCGCGAGCTTCAACAAAATGGCGGACGCGGTCTCTACGCATGTTGCCTCCGTGACGGCGACGGCGGAGGAGCAGAAGCTCCTGCTGGCCGCGCTGACGCACGAGCTGAAAACGCCCATGACCAGCATCATCGGCTATTCGGAGACGCTCCAGCGCACCAAGCTGACCAAAGCCCAGCGCGCGGAGGCGGTTTTTTACCTTCACACGGAATGCGCGCGTCTGGAACGCCTGACGCAGAAGATGATGCGGCTGATTACGCTTTCGGACGGGGACGATCTTACGCTCACGCGGTTGCCGGTGCGGGAGCTTTTTGACAGAGCCGAGCCGACGCTTCGGCAGGCCGCCGCGCGGCAGGGCGTGCTGCTGCAGCTCCACTGCGGGGATGAGGCGTTCTGCATGGACGTTGATTTGATGGTCAGCGTGCTCATTAACCTTGCGGACAACGCCATCGCGGCGGGAGCGAGGAATGTTCAAATCGAATGCGCTTCAAACGCTGTCTCCGTGCGCGACGATGGCTGCGGCATTCCCAAAGCGCTGCTGGGGCGCGTGACCCAGCCGTTTTTCCGTGCGGACAAGGCGCGCGCTCGCGCGAGGGGCAACGCCGGGCTGGGACTGGCGTTGGTGGAGCGGATTGTTAAGCTGCACGGCGCGGCGCTCAGTATTGAGAGTGTGGAAGGTTCGGGCACGACGGTTACCATCCGCTTTCCTGAACTAGACGCATAAACGGCGGCGTTTACAAAATCCTTACAACCTATTTCGGACTTGCGGAAATGATGAGTGGCGACGTTTACAAAATTCTTACAACCCGTTGCGGACTTATAAACAGACCCCGCGGTATGCTGACGCCAGCAAACCGTAAGGAGGTTGACTGAAA
>JBDKTD010000350.1:0-4161 GCA_039680365.1 Clostridiaceae bacterium | reverse complement strand
AAAACAGCATCTATCGATTCTGTCCCCGCGCCCGTCCGTTTCAAACAGTTGTATGGCCAAGGAGACGTCCCATACATGCTTCTTCCCCGGGCAGTATACGCGCAATCACTTTAGATCAACAATAGATACCCTTTCGAAACAGGCTGATACTTGTCGCCAAACAAGCTGTCGTAGACTGGAACCAACGTTTCGCTCAGCACAATAATTCGCCTACCGCCCGGACAGGCCGGCAGCTTGGATAGTTTGTGTTTAATTCCATATACCCCGTTCTGCGCGCCGTCAGCCGGAAACGCCTGATTGCCGAATTCCTGCAGGGTCGCCGCGTCGCAGTACCGATAGGACGCAACCTCGCAGTACTCCGTGCCGTCTTCCCCGCGAGAAAAGATTGGATCGAGCAGATCTCTGCTGCCGTTGCTCGGCGTATCCAGAAAACCGCTGCCCGTGTCCTCGCCGGTAGCGTGGACGCAGCCTTCAAAAAAGCTGTACACGCCGCTGTCGCTTCTGCTCGTGAACGCGAGCACGAAGACCCCGGTAAACCCGGACAGAACTTCGATTCGAAACCCCGGCATAATATCGTGAATCGCCAAATCACAGCTCTGCGCGTTGCAGACGATATACTTCCTCCCCGTACGCTGCCGCCAGGACGCGGGCGGCTCGGCGGCGTTTTTCGCTTTCATGGCGAGGCCGAACGAGTACTCCCTCCACGTCGTGATCAGATAACGGTTACTGTCGTGCTCTTCGAAAAAGAAGTCCTGTTTTTCCGCGCCTTCGAACGCCGTGCCGTTCCAGCGCAAATCTTTAAAGACCCGTTCCTCGGCACCGTCGCTGCCGACGCGGACGATATCCGCCTCCGCGCCCTCTATGCGAACATCCCAAACCGCGCTCGGGGTCAGGTAGATTCCGGAATAGTCGTGTTTTAATTCCTGCGGTACCGGCAGAAATCTCCGGTAGAGGCTGACGCCCCGCTCAAGCATGACGGTAGCGAACAAGCGCAGAATCAGCGTGGAAATATCCAGCCCGCAGTCGTGCGTTTCGGACATCGCCAGCACCGCCCGATACCGCGGTATAACCAGAAACATGGAGTCGAACTGGAAGCTGTTTCCGCCTTTGAGCAGGACGTTTTCGCCCAAATCCAACTCCGGCGCATGGAACGAAACATGATCCCAGCCAAGCCCGAACTGCGACGCACGGTTGTCCTTTTTTAAAAAGCTGCTTCCCTGCGGCCGCCGCATTTCCAGTTTGCTGCTCTCCGAAAGGACGGCGTTTTCTTCCAGAAAGAGATTCCCGAACCGGCAAAGATCCGGCATGCTTGTGCAAAAGCCCGCCGCGCCTTGAATCAGCATCTGCTCGACGGGAAAGTTTTTCTTATGCACCAGCGAATAAGCGGGGTTCCGGTGATCGGACAGCCGCGTGGATTCCGCCCCAATCGGTTCGGTAATATGCTCTATGCAGTACTCCGCAAACGGCTGGCCGCTGACAGTGGCAACCGCCATTTCCGCCAGCGTAAAGCCGTCGTTGCAGTAAACCGCATATGCGCCGGGATCCGCCTTGAGCGTGCTCTTGGACAGGTAGTCGTACACGTCGTCGTAATACCGGCTTTGATCCGGATCCGTCACGGAGAACCCGCGCCACTGCGTGCCCGGAAGGCCGCTCGTATGGCTGAGGCAGTGCCGCAGTGTGATGGCGCGGAAGCGCTCGTCCCGCATGGAAAAGCGCGGCAAGTATTCCGCAACCGGCGCGTCGAGCGACAGTTTGCCCTGTTCGACAAGCTGCATGACCGCGACGGTGCAGTAGATTTTGGAGATAGACGCGACGTTATACGTACACTCCGCTTCGGCGGGCTTACCGGTATTCCTTCCGCTGAGGGTATCCGCGGCAAGGAGCTCTCCATTCAGCATGATCGCGTAGGAAACGGAGCTTGCGTCCTTACTCAGCGCGGGCCGGACGATTCCCGTCAGTCGCGTTGTCAGTTCATTCATGATTGTTTCACCTGATTTCTGTTACCGTCTTTGCCGCGCTCAGTTGATGGCAGGAGACGAAATGTCCCGGAGCGGCTTCCCGCAAAGAAGGCGCTTCCAGCGCGCAGCGCTCGCTTGCATACGCGCAGCGCGTGCGAAACTTGCATCCGCTCGGCGGGTCGATCGGGCTTGGCACCTCGCCTTCCAGCCTTGCGTGCTGGCGGGCGCTCTCAACATCCGGATCGGCGGTCGGAATGGCCGCGAGCAGCGCCTGTGTATAGGGATGCAGCGGTGAAGCAAAGATTTCCGCCGAAGGGCCCAGTTCGACCAGATTGCCAAGATACATGATGCCGACGCGGTCGGAGATATGCTTCACCATGGAAAGATCGTGCGAGATAAATAGATATGTCAGCCTTTTTTCCCTTTGGAGCCGGAGCAAGAGGTTGACAATCTGCGCCTGAATGGAAACGTCCAGCGCGGAAATCGGCTCGTCGCAGACGATGAACTCCGGGTCGACCGCCAACGCCCGGGCAATGCCGACGCGCTGGCGCTGTCCGCCGGAAAGCTCGTGCGGAAAGCGGTTTGCGTAGTCCTCGGTCAGTCCAACTTTGGCCAACAGTTCGGTCACGCGCGCCTGACGCTCGCGTTCCGTCATTGCAAAATGCACCTGCATCCCTTCGCCAATGATCTCCGCAATGGTCATGCGCGGGTCGAGCGAAGCGTATGGATCCTGAAAGATCATCTGCGCGCTTTTCTTAAACGCCAGCAGCTTTCGCCCTTTCAGGCGCGCCACGTCCTGATTTTTAAACAGAATCGACCCGGCGGAAGGTTCATACAGCCGCAGCAGCGTGCGGCTGCAGGTGGTTTTGCCGCAGCCGGACTCCCCGACCAACCCCAGCGTTTCGCCGGGGTAGATGGCGAACGAAACATCGTCCACCGCCTTGAGCAGGCGTTTCTTGCCGACCGGGAAGGATTTTGAGAGGTTACGGATCTCAATGAGCGGTTCAGCCATCCTGACACACCTGCCTTTCAAAAAAAGACTTCACGCGGGGCGCATCGGGATGATGCAGCCAGCAGGCGCTGGAATGCGTTTCGGAAAGTACGGTTTCCTGCGGCATACGTTCCTTGCAGATCGGCATGCAGTACTCACACCGCGCCGCAAACGGGCAGTGGTTCAGCGGAAGCATCAGGTCCGGCGGCGTGCCGCAGAGCGAGTAAAGCTCCTGCTTGGCGCACTTGGCCAGCTTGGGAACCGAGCTCAGCAGCGCCCAGGTATACGGGTGCGTCGCCCTGAAAAAGATATCCCGCACGGTGCCGCGTTCAAGAATCTGGCCGGCATACATCACCTGAATACGGTCGGCAAAATTCGCCACCAGCCCGAGATCGTGCGTCACCAGCAGCACCGCGCTGCCCGTTTCGCTCCGTAAGTCGCGCAGTAGATCGATAATCTGCGCCTGAATGGTGACGTCCAGCGCGGTAGTCGGTTCATCCGCAATCAATATGCTCGGTTTGCAGGCAAGCGCGATGGCAATCATCACGCGCTGGCGCATGCCGCCGGAGAGCTGATGCGGGTACGAGTCCAGACACTTTTCCGCATCCGGAATCCGCACGAGCTTAAGGCCTTTCAGCGCCGCTTCGCGCGCTTCCGCCTTGCTGAGGTTCCGATGCAGTATCAGTGTCTCCGCAATTTGCTTGCCGCAGGTCATCGTTGGGTTCAGCGACGTCATGGGGTCCTGAAAGATCATGCTCACGTCGCTTCCGCAGTACTGGCAAAGGCGCTTCTTGCCCATGGCAAGCACGTTTTCACCGCGATACAGAATTTCGGAGCCTGCTTTGATTTCGGAAAACGGCGGCGTCATCAGGCGCATGAGCGCCTTGACGGTAACGGATTTTCCGCAGCCGGACTCGCCTACAAACGCAAGGGTTTCTCCGCGGTTCAGCGAAAAGCTCACGCCGCGCACCGCCTGCACTTCCCCGGCATATGTATGAAAGGAGACGCGAAGGTTTTTTACGTCCAACAGTTTTTCCATCTTCGCCTCCTATTTCCTGAGCCGCGGGTCAAGTGCGTCCCGCAGACCGTCGCCAAGCAGAGTAAAGGAAAGCATCGTCAGCGCAATCATCAGCGCCGGGAAGAACATTTGAGAGGGATAAAACGTAAACGTGCTCTGCGCCATGGCGGCGAGCGCGCCCCAGCTCGTGTTCG
>JBDKTD010000108.1:0-5526 GCA_039680365.1 Clostridiaceae bacterium | reverse complement strand
TGCGGATCGGCAATGATCTGCTCGGCGGTTTCGTATACCTTGCCGCCAAAGTCCGCCGCCATGGATTCCGCGCGCGGGCGGGAGAGGTCGAATACGGCGGCGATCTCCGTATTCGGGTTTCTTAAATATTCAGCCGCGTGGCGCTGCCGCGCAATGGATCCGCAGCCGATGATTCCTGTTTTCAGCATAGTCGTGTCTCCCCGTCTTATGTATTGAAGTGTTTCCCGCTTCCGTTCTTCCGCGCGGTCGTCTCGCGATAGACGACCTGATGCGGCAGGTAAACGCCGATCCCGGCGTCGGGTTTGTGGTTGATGTGGTCGTACAGCAGCTGCATGCTTCCCCGCCCTAACTCGTAGCAGGGAACCGCGACCGTGGAAAGGTACGGATGGAACATCGTGGTGTAGTCCACGTCGTCAAAGCCCATAACGCTCAAGTCTTCCGGCACCTTCAGCCCCAGCTTGCCCGCTTCGGCAATGACGCCGAGAGCGAGGATATCCGAAACGCAGAAGATCGCGCTCGGCGGGTTCGGGCTTGTCAGCAGCTTTCGCGCGGCCTGTTTGCCGCTGGCAAACGAGTAGTCCGCAGAGGCATAGGCAATCAGGGTGTTCTCCGCAGGAAGCCCCGCTTCCTCCAACGCGTCCAGATACCCGCGCAGGCGGTTGGCGCTGGAAAGGTAGCTGTTGGAGCTCGTTACAATGCCGATTCTGCGGTGTCCGCCGGCAATCAGGTGCCGAACGGACTCGCCCGCCGCTTTACGGTTATCCACCGAAATATGCGGCAGCTCCATATCCTCAACATACTCCGAGCATTGGACGATGGCGTACCGCCCGGCGTATTTTTCGAGCCAGCGGTCGTCCCGGTTGCAGGCCAGCGTAATCATGCCGTCCGCGCGGTTTGCCTCAAAGAGCTTTACAACGAGCTTTTCATCCAGCGCGTTGCTGTCGTAGGTGTTGTAAATCAAGGTGCTGTAGCCGAGCGTTCGGGAAAGGTCGCAGATGCCCGAGAGCACCTTGGAATAATACGGGTTGGAAAAGTTCGGCGTTAAAATCAGGATGATGCGGCTCTCGTTTTTGCGAAGGTTTCGCGCGGAGAGGTTCGGCTGGTAGCCAAACTTGGCAATCGCCGATCGCACCTTGGCTTCCGTTTCCGGCAGCACGCACCGCGTGCCGTTGATCACCCGCGAAACGGTCGCAACCGATACGCCCGCTTCCCGCGCTACATCCTGAATGTTCACCATACGCGGCGTTCCCTCTCTCGTCCAGCACGGCGGCTCAATCTCTTGTTACGTTTGAAACGCTTTTCTCTATCCTTCATGTAATGGATTACATGTCGGCTAACACAAAAGTACTGCCGCTTTCCTGCGGCGCGCTGCCGTCCGGCGGGTTCTGCGGAGTTAATCGAGCGTGATGAACTGACTGATGTAGCGGTGAGATTGTTTCAGCGCAATGAGGCGGTCTTCAAGCGTGTCCTCAAACGCCTTGTCCTCGACTTCCACCACGACCGCGCCGCGGTAGCGGACGTCCGTCAAAGCGGAGAGGAACCTGCCCCAGTCGATATCGCCCAGGCCGGGCAGTTTGGGCAGCTGATAGTCCAGCGGTGCCGCGAGAACGCCGACTTCGTCGAGCAGGTCCTTGCGAACCTTGGCGTCCTTGATGTGGACATGAAAGAGCTTCTCGGCAAACTCGTAGATCGGGCGGATGTAGTCCATCTGCTGCCAGAGAAAATGCGAGGGGTCGAAGTTGAGGCCGAAGTTTTTGCTGGGAATGGCGGCAAACATTTCCCGCCAGATGCGGGGCGTGGTGGCAAGGTTCTTGCCGCCGGGCCATTCGTCCGAGGTAAAGAGCATCGGGCAGTTTTCGATTGCGACCCGAACGCCGGTATCTTCCGCGAGTTTGATGATATCCGGCCAAACCTTGCCAAACGCGCGCATGCTCTCGGCGACGGTCGCCCTGGGGTCGCGCCCGATGAACGTGTTGACCGTGTCCACGCCAAGCAGCGGAGCGGTTTTGATGAGCTTTTTAATATGCGCAATCGCCTCGCCCGCTTTTTCCGCGTCGGGGTCGAGCGGATTGGGGTAATACCCCAGCGCCGAGATGGAAACGTTCTTTTTTGCAAGATAGTCCTTGATTGCGGCAATGCGAGAAGCGTCCAGCCTCTCCGTGTCGATATGCGTAACCCCCGCGTAGCGGCGCTCGGCCTTGCCGGTCGGCCAGCACATCATTTCGACGCAGCGGTAGCCGTTCTGCGAGGCAAAATCGACCACGTACTCAAAATTCTGGTCCGGCAAAATAGCGCTGGCAAACCCAAGTTTCATGTTTCTGACGTCCTTGCTTTTGTTGATCGATTCGTTTCTGATTTTTGCAGGATGCATCGACGGTTCGCCGATGGCTCAAATGTTTTTCTGTTCTGTTCCCGTTTCGGGCGCGGATAGGCCGCGGAAGGAACAACCTTTGATCTGTCTGTTTCCAATCTATCATTCCTTACATTATCTGTCAATATATTTTACATTATTTACATTATATATTCTATTATGTGTCATTTCTTACATTTCGTGCCGAAAGCGCATATGATTTATGTTCGTTTACATTAATCATCATATGTGGTAATATAGAAAAAGGTTTTAATCAAAAAAGGAACAAACATGACGCAATTGAAGAAGAAAACCACGCTGCAGGACGTTGCCGACGCCGCGGGCGTATCCATTGCGACCGTTTCACGCGCAATCAGCAATAAATCCAGCGTCAAGGAAGCAACCTACGACAAGATTGTTCAGGCGATGTACGCCCTCGGTTATGAAAATACCATCAAATCCGAGAGTCACCTGATCCTGATCCTCCTGCCGGATATTGACAACCCCTTTTACTCCGAAGTCATCCGCGGCATCTCTTCCGCGGCAGGCCGTCAGGGGTATCAGGAGATTATCGTCCGCACCGGGGCGCACCCGCTGACGTACTCGTTTATCGAAAGCATACTCGGCAAAACCCATGCCGACGGCGTAATCACCCTCGACCCCATTCCTTCCGCCGAGACGATTGCGCGGATTGAGCAGCTGGTGCCGCTCATCCAGTGCGCCGAATACAATGAGCAGAGCCCGGCTTCTTATGTCTCTATTGACGACGTAGCGGCCAGCCGCGCCGTTGTGGATTACATCGTTTCCAAGGGTCGCCGCCGTATTGCAATGATCAACGGCCCGCTGAAATACAAGTATGCAAGAAAGCGTCAGGAAGGCTTTATCCTCGCGCTGGAGGAATCTGGCATTACGCCTGTTTCCAACTTTATCGTGCCGGTGCCGGAGTTCAGCTACGACGCGGCGGTCTCCATCGCCACCCAGCTATTAAGCATGCCGGAACGGCCGGACGCCATCTTTGCCGCGTCTGACGTGTTCGCGGTTGCCGCCATCAAAGCTGCCAAACGGCTTGGTATCTCCATTCCGAAGGAGCTCGGCGTAATCGGCTTTGACAACACCAATATCTCCATCATGTCCGAGCCCGCGCTGACGACCGTCAAACAACCGCAATATCAGTTGGGGTTTCTGGCCTGTGAAATGCTCATTGAACAGATGCACACGCCGAATCTCGCCCCGCGCCAGATCATGCTGGACGCCGAAATCATCATCCGCGAGTCCATGTAACGCGTTTGCGTTTGGATTGCCCGCTTCATCAAGCAGCACCTTCCAGCCTTTCCGGCTGGATTTTCTTTTGGCGTACCGATCCCCCATTTTGCGCGATTAAGCCTGTTTTCCCATACGATATCCCCAAAAATACACGGTTATTACATGTTTATTCGTTTATATCCATACATGTGTGACCAATTTGTAACTTTTTTCTTGACAAGTTCTTTTTGATGTGATAGCTTACAAGTACTCGAAGAAAGCAACACTTAGTTTACAAAGTTCTTCGAGTACAGCACCTTTATAACAGAATACAAAACGGTTCTTCCCATGTTAATAGCACAATCCGTGAAAACGGCCGTCGCAAAGCTACAGGGCCTAAAGACACTTTCGTGTCCATGGCAGCCAGTTGCCGAATGAAGAACGCTTGTTTTGTTACTCGCCGGTAGGAGAGGTCTCTCTATCGTTTTTTCCTCTTCTTCTTAATCGGCGGAAGGTATCAGCTACAAATACAGCGGTTCGGGCAATTGGCTCGAACCGCTTTTTGTTTTCTGCCGAACCAACCGTCAGCGATTCAAGATTACAGGAAATCGCATTTTTTGTGAAAGGAGCGAGCGCATGCTTCAGCTGGTATGGATAATTCTGCTCGGCGCACTTGCAGGCGCGCTTCTGATCTTCCCCGTTCGTCTGCTTTGCTCGCTGCTGCTCAAACGCCGCGGTCAGACGCTTTCGATGACGCTCCGGCAGGCAATCCTGCTGGCGAACTGTCTTGCCGTTTCAGGCGGCGTGATCGCCTGGCGCGCGGGCGTTTCCCTGTTGGCGCTCTACCTGTTTTTACTGCTCTTTGCCGCGGCGTGCGTGGCTTATATCGACGCTTCGGTTCGCCTGATTCCCAACGAACTCGTCCTCGCGGTGATCGCGCTGGCCGCCTTATTTGGAATCCTCGGCGTGACGCGCTTTCAAATCTGGTCGTCTCTGCTCGGGCTCGTCGTGAGCTTTGTCGTGTTCTTTCTGCCGAGCGTGCTCAAACAGAAGATCGGCGCGGGAGACGTCAAGTTTGCCGCCGCCATGGGCTTTGCGCTCGGGCTGACCAACAGCCTGTACGCCATTGCCTGCATGGGCGCGCTGGTGCTGGTGTATCTGGTTGCGGAGCGCATGCTCTCGCTGCCAACGAACTTAAAGACGATGATACCGATGGGGCCGTTCCTCGCGGCGGCGCTCGTTATCGTTTCCGTTTTGTAATTCGATCCGGTTTAACCTTCAAAGGAGGTGTCGCATCTCAACAAGGATAGTGCGGGCGCAGAGACCGTGCCCGTTCGATATCGGCACAACAAACCACTCCCAAGGGGACGCGGGGCGTCCTGAACCAGGGCAGTCGCCCAACCAAAAAATAATATGGAGGAAAGAAAAATGAAGAACTTCTGGAACAATGAATCCGGTCAGGGCATGGTCGAATACGGCCTCATCATCGCGCTCGTCGCGGTCGTCGTCATCGTTGGTCTCACCGCTCTCGGCGGCAAGGCGAACACCCTCTTCTCCGGCATCAGCGACAAGCTGACGATGGGCTCCGGGTCCTGACGGTCCGGCCGAACAAGACCGCTTAAAAATGGCGGGATTTGCAAGCGGACAGCATGAACAAAAAATATAAAAAAGCAAAAGGGGGAGCGGATATGCAATTGAAACTTCGGAAAAAGCGGCGCGAAAGCGGACAGTCCGCGGTCGAGCTTGCGCTGACGCTCCCCCTTTTGCTGCTGCTGATCTGCGGCATGCTCGAGATGGGGTGGCTTTCGGCCACGCGGCTCGTGCTGGACAACATCACGCGGGAGGGCGTGCGCGCGGGCATTGTCGCCACGAGCGCGTCCGCCAACACGTCCGACGTAATCGCGCGCATCAACGAGATGAAGCCGGACTACATG
>JBDKTD010000021.1:0-30326 GCA_039680365.1 Clostridiaceae bacterium | reverse complement strand
CCATGCAGTGGAATGCTTCCCGCAACGCGGGCTTTAGCGTGGGCGAACCGTGGATTATGCCAAACCCGAACTATACGGCAATCAACGCGGCGCATGAGGAAACGGACGCGGATTCGGTTCTGCACTTTTACCGCGCGCTGATTGCGCTGCGAAACACCTCGAAAACATTGCAATACGGCACCTACGTTCCGCTCTGGACGGAGCACGAGCAGCTCTTTGCCTACGAGCGTTCGCTGGACGGCGAAACGTTCACAATCGTCTGCAATATGAGCGGCAAGGAAGCTCAACTGCCGCAGATTCCTTCGGGGGAGCGCGTGCTTGCCAACATGGAGAGCGAGAACGGCGAAACAATGCTGCCGTATGAGGCGCGGGTACTGCGAAAGGGCGGCTGACGCGGAAAGGTCGCTGGTAAACCGCTGGAGATCCGCGCGGCGCGTGGTTTACAGACCGCATCGCAGAAGAAACATAATCGCTCCGCAATGTGGCGCGTCCGCTCATTTGTTTATCTTTGTATTCGGTGATTATCTGAGCGCGGCACTCCTAGATCCGCTTAACGTCGTGCGCCTTGCGGTACTGGAGCGGAGAGAGGCTGACCACCTTCTTAAACCGCATGCTGAAGTAATTGGCCGAGAGGAAACCGCATTTTTCGGCAACTTCACCCATATCCTGCTGTGTATGCTTGAGCAGGTACATCGCCTTGGAGATTTTTTTATTCAGCACGTATTTGCAAAACGTCATGCCGGTATAGCGGCGGAACTGGCGGCTCAGATGCGCGGTGGAGAGGAAGAAGGTTCTGGCGACTTCCTCCGGCGTGCAGGTTAAAAAGTGCTCGTCCACATACCGGAGGATTTTGGAAAATACCGCGCCGCCCTCGAACGACGCGCTGGCGGATACCGCGTGATCCCGCGCGTAACGATCTAGTAGGACAATCAGTTCGCCGACCAAGAGCGGCAGGAGCTGGTCGTCTTTTCCAATGCTGTAAGCGTACTCCTGTTCAATCTGCTCCAACAGACGGGCAAACACCGGCAAATCCTCCGGCGCGATGGGGATAATCGTGCTTTCAAAGCAGTGCGCCAGCATATTCTGCGGCAGAACGGAAACATAAGCCGCGTCAAAATTGATGTTCAGGCGGTTGAACGGCGTGCCTTCGGTTTGATGCGGCGTGTTCGGCGGAATCAGTATAAAACTGTGGCTCGAAGCATAGTAGAGTCTGCCTTCGATGATGTGCTCGCGCAGGCCTTCCTGCAAATAATAGATTTCGTAGTGGCTGTGTTTATGCGGGTTCTGCATCTTCCAGCTGCTGGAAACGATCAGCCGCTCCACCTCGATAAACGCCATGGCACCTCCGATAACGCGAGATCAAAATATATGTAATTATAGCATGTTTAATCATATTGTGACATGGTTATCGGAAAAACAGCTATGCTATACTGAGCCTATCAAACAGTGGGAAGGTATTGGATAGTATGAAAAAACTCAGTTTGGGCGTCAAGCTTTCCTATGGCCTCGGGGACTTCTACGGCGGCGCGTCCGCCGCGATCATCGGCCTGTTTTTTCTCTTTTTCCTGACCAACGTCGTCGGCATTTCGCCGGTGATCGCAGGTTCCATCGTGCTGTTTGGCCGCGCGGTCGACGCGGTTACCGACCCGCTGATGGGCTCCATCAGCGACCACACGCGCTCAAAATGGGGGCGGCGCGTCGCATGGTTCTTCTTTGGCATTCTGCCGGTTGGGCTTTCCTATGTGCTCATGTGGGTCGTGCCGCCGGTTGCCCGCTGGCTGCAGGTTGCGTATTACTTCTTTGCGTACGCGTTCTTCTCCTGCGCGTTCACCATGGTTATGGTGCCCTACGGCGCGCTGCCGCAGGATTTGACGACCGACGCCAACGAGAGGACGGTGCTGGTCAGCTTCCGTATGGCGTTTTCGGTGCTGGGCGGCCTGCTTTCCGCGGTCGTGCCCGATTTGATGATCAAGCACGCGGCGGACTTAAAAACGGGCTATCTGATCATGGGGCTGGCGTTTGCCGTGCTCTTTTCCGTGATCTGGCTTGTCATGTTCCTTTCGCTTCGCGGAAAGGTGACGGCGGAACAGCCCGCGACAACCGCATCCCTCAAGGAATCCGTCAAGTACTGCGTCGGCAACAAAACCTTTCTGCTGCTCTGCGCCATTTACCTGCTCGCCTTTATTCCCAACGACATCATGAGCAGCAATTTCAAATACTTCATCAACGACGTGCTGTTCATGGGGGACAAGTTCGCGCTTGCGATGGGCGCACTGATGATCTGCGCGGTGGTGAGTTTACCGCTGTACGTTATGATCTGCCGCAAGGTGGGCAAGCGTAAAACCTTTATCTACGGCTCCATCTTCCGCATCATCGCGCTGCTGCTGCTCTTTTTACTAGGCCCGGATTCCACGGTATTCCGGCTTGCGGCCATTGCCGTCGTCATCGGCCTTGGCACGGGAGTTGCTTACGCCATCCCCTGGTCGATGCTGCCGGACGTGACCGACCTCGACGAAGCCTATACGGGATTCCGGCAGGAAGGCACCTATGCCGGCATGATGACGTTTATCCGTAAGCTCTCGAGCGGCGTTGCGATTTTCCTCGTCGGGCTTTTGCTGCAGGTTTCCGGGTATACGGCGGGCTTGGCCGAGCAGTCGAGCCTTGCAAAGACCACGATCGTCGGGATTTTGACTATTGTTCCGATTTTATTCGTGCTGCTCGGCATCTTTGCGGCGGTGCGCTACCCGATTGAAAGCAGCAACGCGCAGATGATTCGGGACGTCGTAGACCAGCGGAGGAGCGGCGCGTTTGCCGCGCTGGACGAACAGACGCGGCAAGGCAAGCTGGCGCTGATCAAGGACATTGTGGACGTTAAGAGAAAGAGGCGCGCGCATGCAAAGCAAAATTGACCTCGCCCGCAAACGCGCGGAGCAATACTTGCTTTCGCTTCAGGTGCGCCCCGGCGTATTTGACTTTTCCAAACACAACGGCGGGCGGGAAGCGGGCATGCTGCTGCCCGGCACGTATGACGCCGTCAACGCCCTCGCGCTGATGAAGCGGCTGGACGCTTCGTGGACGAGCGATTCGATTGCGTTCTTGCAGTCCTTCCGCAAACGGGACGGGTTCTTCCGCATGCCCGGCATGAAAAAGGATGAACTGACCTACCCGAGCTTTGAATACGACAACCTGCATATTACGAACTACGCTATGTCCGCCCTCGACTCCCTCGGCTGGCGTCCGCATGCAAACGAGCTCCGCTTTGTCAAACGCTATACCGGCAAACGGCTTGAAAAATGGCTCAAAAAGCGCGATCTTGCCAAACCCTGGAGCGAAGGCAACTATCTGGTCAACGTTGCGTCGTTTCTGATTGAAGGCACGCTCGTTGACGTGTCGGGCTGCAACGAGGGCGTCCGCGCCATGCTGCTTTGGCACAGCGAAGTGCAGGATGAGTTCGGCTTTTTTCACGACACGGCGATTGAGGACTTGACCAACGCCTTTGCGGGAGCTGCGCATAACTTCCATCTCTACTATTACTTCCACTTGCCCGTTCCGCAGTACAAAGCGGTTGTGGACTATATGCTCACGCGGCCGACCCTTGCTGACAGCGCCTGCATCGACGTGGACGAAATGGATATCCTCTTCCACTTTTCCGCTTACGGCTACCGCGTACCGGAAATTCACGCCTGGGCGGAACGGAAGCTCGAAAGCATTCTTGCGCTTCAGCGGGAGGACGGGGGATTTCCGGACGCGCTGTACGGCGAACTGACGTTTGACGGCTGGAAGAAGTACCGCGAGCCGCAGGGCGCATCCAACGCGTTTGCAACATGGTTCCGGCTCATCGCCATCGGCATGGCGGACACGATGCTCTACGGGCGCGGGGAAATCTGGGCGTTTCGGCGGACGATCGGCATTGGCTACGCAAACCCCGACTACCTGCGGCGCGGATATTCTGAGGAAGCGCTTCTGGCGCAGCAGGCGGAGGTTCTGCGGCGGGCGGAGAAAAAGCGCGAGGAGCGGAAGAACGATCCGGTATTTCAAAACCTTGACGACGCGCGCGTTGCCGATCTGGTTAAGGTCTTTACAAGTAAGATGGAAACCTGCGACAAAGCGCTCTTGAACTACAACGCGCGCTTTACGTTTGTTATTCTGAACGAAGGCGCGTTCGGTATTGCCATTTCGGACGGCGCCGCCACGGTAACCGGCGGCGTTCTTCCGGCAAGCCAGCTTACGGTGATTACGGACCGCAAGACGCTCGCCAAATTGATGTCCAAAAAGCTGGACAGCAAGATGGCCTACGCGCTGGGCAAGATCAAGATTCGCGGGAACATCGCGCTGGCGCTGAAGCTGGGAGGGCTGCTGTAATGGCCTGGCTGCTCGCGCTGCTCTCCGTTCTGGGTGTTATCGTCTGTTTGATTCTGCTCGCAGTCTGGCAGATGTTCTGGTTTGATCAAAAGCCGCGTATTGCTCTGCCGCTGGAACGGCCAAACGGAATCCCCGTGCTGCTGCAGAACGGCCTGCCGTACCCCGGCAGTTTTTCGCGCACCAGCAACCCTGTTCTGCATCTCGACGGGACTTGGCGCTTCGCTCCCGGCAGCGTGCTGGAGAATCCCGCGCTGCCGCTCAAAGAAGTGCAAATTCCCTTTTCGTTCAATACTCTCGGTTCCGAACTTGCTTCTTATCAGGGGCTGTTTTCCTTCGTAAAGACGTTTCATCTGGATACTGTGGAAGAGGGGCTGTACCGTCTTTGCCTGAAAAGCGTCGGCGGCCGGTGCGGCGTGTATTTAAACGGCCGGAAACTCTGCGACAGTACGGATAGCTACCAGCCAATCTTCTGCGACGCAACGGAAGCGCTGCGCCCGGGGGAGAACACACTGGTCGTGGTGGGGAATAACACGCTGACTGCGGAAACCCTGCCGCCGAGCCTGTTTGACGGGGCGAAACCCGGCTGGCATGTCTATGCGGGGATCAACAAAAGCGTTCTGCTGGAGCGCCTGCCAGAGCAGTACTGTGTGCGCCTGCAAATTGCGTCCGCCGGGGAAAAACTGCGCGGCGAAGCGGTATTTGCGGGATGTCCGAAAACGTGCCGCTTCCGCCTGCTAGACGGGGAGCGAATGCTTGCCGAGCGGGAGTTCGTGCTCGTGCCAAGCGGACAGTACTCCACCGCCGTGTTCTCTCTGGAACGCCCCGGTGAGCTGGAAAACTGGACGCCGGAGAATCCAAAGCTCTATACGCTGGAGACGCAGACCGGCACAGAAACCGTCGCCATTACGACAGGTTTTCGAAGCGTTCGGGCAAGCGCGGAGGCCATCCTGCTGAACGAAACTCCCTTTACGGTGAAGGGCGTCTGCATGCACGAGGAGGATATCCGCCTCGGCAGCGCGCTGGACGCAAACGCGATAGAACGGAATCTTTCGCTGGCGCAGGAGCTGGGGTGCAATTTTATCCGGCTGGCGCATTATCCGCACGGGGAAGAAACGCTGGATTCTTGCGACCGGAAGGGAATCTGCAGCTGGAGCGAAATACCGAACTATCAGGCGGGGCTGGGCTTTATTCAGCGGCTGTTTGGCAAGAGCGAGCAGCTTAAACAGCGCGTCACCGCGGCGAAGATCGTCCAAAGCATTCTGGAAACGAAGCAGCTCACCAACCGGCGGTACCTGGCCGAGGCGGGCGTTCAGCTCGCCAAGATGGTGATTCGCAACCAGAATCATCCGGGCGTGCTGTTTTGGGGCGTCGGCAACGAGTGCTACAGCTACACGCCCGCCAGCCGCCGCGCGTTGCGCTTTTTAAAGAACACGGTACAGGCGTTTGACCGTACAAGGCTCGTCGGGTACGCGGCGTTCACCATTCCGGGTGTGACGCAGCGGTTTGAGCGGTCGTTTTCCGAGTTCGACGTGGTCTGCGCCAACGAGTACTGCGGCTGGTACTATGGCCGCGCGGAAGACAGCGTGGCTTTCTGGCGGTCCCTCCGCCAAAAGTACCGTAAGCCGATGCTCTGCACGGAGACGGGGAGCGACGCGAGGTTCGGCGCGGAGGGCGTCGATATGCCAAAGAAGAATGTCAACAGCGAGGACTATCAGGTTCGGGTGCTTACGCAGCACTTGCAGCTACCGGATAAGGTGTCGGGTTACTGCGGAACCTGCGTTTGGGCGCTCAAGGATTTTTACTGCGACGAGTACGGCTCAGACGACATCGTGCCGTTTTGTAACGCAAAAGGGTTGGTTTCTACGAATTATCACAAGAAAAAAGCCTTTACGGCGGTTAGAGACATTTTTCAAAATACACCGGAGAAATGAAAGAGCCAGCGAACTGCCAAACGAGACGTGTTGACAAACAGACAGCAAAAAAAGAGGGGCGACAGCCCCTTTTTTTTACGCAACTCTATTTACATTTTTCGGTCTAACAGCGCAAACGCGCTCAGCGGTCGATGATTTTGCGAAGGAGCGGCACCTTGATCTGGATCGCGCTCTCCGGGCACATTTCCTGACAGCAATAGCAGCGGATGCACCGGTCGTATTGATACGACGGGGGATTTTGCTTATTGCCGTCGTGCCAGTTGACGGCCTTTGGCGTCACCGGGCACATGTTGACGCAGATGCCGCAGCGAACGCACCGTTCGGCGAGGATATACGGTCTCGGTGTGATCGCGTTTTTGAGGAAGCTGGGACGCTCTTTCTTGGGCTTTGTCTGTTCCGGCTCGCGGTTGACCTGAAAGTCGCTGGCAATCAGCGGCTCAATCGGGTCGCCCAGCAGCCGGATCTCCTCCGAACGATAGGTTCCCGCGCCCATTTCCAGCCCCGCACGGTTCGTCAGAACCAATGCGGGATCCAGATTCATCAGGCGGCACATCGTCGCGTCCAGCGCGATGGGATCCGTTGAAAAGAGGAGAACGTTCATCTGTCTTGGCGTGCCGCCGCGCGGGCCGTTGCCTTCCATGGCGGCAATCCCGTCCATGACGTAAAGCCGCGGGTGGACGCACGCGTTTAAATCGATCAGCATTTTGGCGAATTCATACGCGTCCGGCACTTTTACATGGAACTCGCTCTTGAGCGCGCCGGGGACGCAGCCGAATTGGTTCTTCACAGCGCCAGTAACGCGCTGGAAGCCGTGTGTTTTCATCTTGGGCAGGCTGATGACCCCGTCGCTGTCCAAAACCGCGTTTGCGATCGTGAATTTCTTGTTCTGTCGGCCTTCGGCAAAATGCACCTCCCGGCCGGAACGAAAGTCCGCAAGGGGAATCTGCAGCTGCTCGGCAACTTCTAAAGCGCCGGTCTTCTTTGCCGCGGCGTCCGGCGGTTGGAATCCCGGCGAATCCCCGTAGGAAACCGATGCGCCCGCCCGCTGCAGTAGTTTGGCAACCGCCTGGAATACGGAAGGGTGCGTTGCGACGCACTTTTCCGGCGGGTCGGCGGAAAGCCAGTTGAGTTTTAAGAGGATTGTTTCGTTCGGGCGGACGAACTTTTCCGCACCGCCAAGCAATGCAAAACCGCGTTCCACCGCTTTTTGCACGTCTGGATATGCATAACTGCCGCAGGATACGATTGCTACTTCGGACATTGTATTGCTCCTTTCGCCGTAATGGCGGCCTTTGGTCAATCTTATACGGTTAGGCTGGACTCTGCCATGTGCCCGCGGCGTAAGAAAGCCCTGCCTGACAACTATATTACGATACGATGCTAAAAAAGGCCATCGATTTTTACGGATCGATTGAGCGACATTTTTCCGGCGGTGATGAGCGGAATTCTCATTTACGAATTCTTCCATCGGTGCTCGGGATTATTGATGCCGTGTTCGTTGGCACAAAGCTGACAAAAAAGAACTCAGCAGAAAAAACGTTTCAGCATATCGAAAGCAGAAAATAACGCCATAAAAACACGTCGACCGGCTCTCTTGACGCGAAGAATCTGGATTTTTTCTCATCGAAACGATACTCTATAGAAGAAAAATACACTTTGACAAGGCGAAATCCATTTGACAAAGACTCAGCGGCATATTATACTCGAACTGCAACAAAAACGTTTCAGTTAATTTTTCGTCAGCATTGCCAGGTGTTTTTCATGGATAAGCGAACGACCATAACGGATATTGCCAAACGCGCCGGTGTCTCCATCGGCACGGTGCACTGCGCGCTCAGCGGCAAGCCCGGCGTGAGCGATGAAACGCGGCGCAGAATAACCGATTTGGCAAAGCAGATGGATTACCGGCCAAATGCCGTTGCGGCGTCGCTCAAGCGCAAAACAATTCGCATTGCCGCGGCGTTCCCCGGGCCTACGGAGGAGAGCCGGTACTATTACTCGTTTATCTGGCAGGGCCTGCGGGACAGCATTCGCTCCCGCAGCGACTATAACATCAGCCTCGTGGAAGTTCCGTTTTATCCGGGGGCGAACAGCCAGGGCAACGAGCTTTCCACCCTTTTGGAAATCGGGCAGGTCGACGGGCTCATCACCACCGGATACACGGATTTGCGCGGCATGACCGCGTTTCAGGGGTTTGCGCAAAAAGGCGTTCCCGTCGTACTGGTGGGGGACGATATTCCCAACAGCGGGCGTTTATTCTGCGTTCAGCCGGACTATCAGATTATCGGGCGGACAATTGCCGAACTGCTGACGCGGCAGATTTCGCCGGGTGGCGGCATCCTTGTTTCGGCGGGGGACGTCGTGGTTCCTTCCCATTACTTGACGGTGCAGGGCTTTGACGCTTACTTATTGGAAAACGGCTGCAAAAACCCGGTTTACAAGGTGCACGAAAGCGGAGATCAACAGATGACCTACGAGCACTTGATGCGCGAACTCAACGGGCGGAAAGGCTTATGCGCCTGCTGGTCGGTCAACGCGCGCAACAGTGTTCTGCTCGGCAGGGCGCTGAAGGAAAGCGGGCGCGCGGGAACAATCGCGGCGGTCGGGAGCGACCTGTTCTTGGAAAACGTGCAATATCTCAAGGACGGCGTCTTTACGAATCTTCTCTACAAAAACCCCTACGCGCAGGCGTATACGGCGGCAAAGCACCTTTCGGAATACCTGATCAAGGGCGAGCGCCCGCCGCAGGACGTCATCTTTATGGGAAGCGAAATCATCTTTCGAAGCAGTCTTCCGATGTACGATAACGGCTTGTTCCGGCAGCTGCGATAACGCCGCCGGAGCAGGATTTTGAATACCAATACAACGATTTGACATCAATACTATAACAGGACAAGAGGAAACGGAAATGAAGTGCGCATTCAGCGAAGAGTTGTTCTTTACCAACCAAACCGGCAAGCGCCTTTACGAGGCGTACGCCAAGGACATGCCCATCATCGACTATCACTGCCACCTGCTGCCGCGGGAGATCTACGAAAACAAACGGTTTACCGACCTTGGCGAGATGTGGCTGGCGCACGACCACTATAAATGGCGCGCCATGCGCACGTTTGGCATTGACGAACGGCTGATTACCGGCGGCGCAAGCTTTCACGACAAGTTTCTGGCGTTTGCGCGCATCATGCCGGAGCTGATCGGAAATCCGCTTTATATCTGGTGCGCGCTGGAACTGAAGCGGTACTTTGACATTGACCAACCACTCTCGGAAGAGAATGCCGAAGAGATCTACAACCGCACAAAGGCGCTCATCGCCGAGAAAAACATGTGTCCCCGCTGGTGTATGGAGCATTCCAACGTCGAACTTGTCTGCACGACGGAAGACCCGACCGATCCAGTGCAGTACCCTCGAAAGATGATGGAGGAAGGCGCGTTTTCCACCAAGGTGATCTCCGCGTTTCGCCCGGACAAGGCGATGAACTGCGAAAAAGCGCCGTTTGCCGGCTATATGGGCGAGCTGGAAGCCTCAGTCGGCGGGAAAATCGGTTCGTTTGCCGAGCTGATCGGCGCGCTGGAACAGCGGCTTCTCGTATTCAAAGGCATCGGTTCGATGATCAGCGACGCTGGGCTGGATAACTTCCTCTGGCGGGAAGCAACCGCCGCCGAGCTGGACGAAATCTTTAGCAAGGCGCGAAAGGGAGAACCGCTGACGCGCGAGCAGGCAGACCAGTTCCGCAGCGCGTTTCTGCTGCAGATGGGGCGGGTCTACGCTCGAAACGGGTTTGTCATGCAGATTCATATCGGCGCGTACCGCAACGCAAACGGCGACATGGCAAAGAAGCTCGGCCCCGATACGGGCTATGACTGCGCGGACAGTTCAAGCGACCTTCGCAGCATGAGCGTGCTGCTGGATACGCTGAACCGCGAGGGGAACCTGCCGAAGGTCATTCTGTATCCGCTGAACGCTGCGGACGCGGAGCCTTACGCGATTCTGGCGGCGGCGTTCTGCAAAGGCCCGGCGCGCGGGCTTGTGCAGCTGGGCGCGCCCTGGTGGTTCAACGACCAGGCGTACGGCATCCAGCGCCAGTTTGAAGCGGTTGCCAACCTCTATCCCGTTGCCTTGTCCGTCGGCATGCTGACCGACAGCCGCAGTTTTTTGAGCTACCCGCGGCACGAGCTGTACCGCCGGGTGCTCTGCAGCTACCTGGGCGGATTGATCGAACGCGGCGAATATTTTTCCGAGGAAAAGCAGCTCAAAACCATTATTGAAAACATCTGCTACGGCAACGCAAAGGCCTACTTCGGCCTGTAACGCCGCGCAATACTATGAATTCAGCGGGTTGGCGGCGACGCGCCCGCAAAGAAGAACTAAAGGAGAGTAAACATGCAGACCTACCCCAAATCCGCCCATCGCGCAAACGGGTGCACTGTTTCCATGGTTCGCGGAACAAACGCGGACTATTTGAGCGTTTCCGGCAAAAACCCCGGCTTTGCGGGCGAAGCGGCGGACGGTGCGTTTCTCGCGCCGCTGACGCATGAAAACGCCGTTTTGCTGCGCAAACTGTTTCCGTTTACCGCGCCAAAACCGGTGTTGAGCCAGCAGCGCACGTTTGGCGTTGGCGACCGCCTCGGCATCGCGACCCCGGGACATCTGCGCGTGTTTGAAAAGTACGACGCGTTCCCCGTGCTCGCTCAGCAGTCCATCCGGGAACTGAATCTCACCAAGCGCACGTTTGCCGACGTGCTGGACAGCGCGACGTTCGCGGTCTTTCGCGAGGACTTTCAAAAGGGCTTTGGCGCGGACGGCGACCACCTGAAAACGGACGCGGAAGTGGAATACGCGCTTTCCAACGGATACACCATGATTACGCTGGACTGCAGCGAGCATATCCGCAACGACGTTACCGCCATGACCGACGCGGAAGTGAACGCAGCTTACCGCCCGCAGGATGCGTGGGAGAAGCTTTACTGTGGTAAAACCTTTGCCGTGGAAGATCAAACGGTTGCGTTCGGCGAGCAGGAATTCCGCCGCGCCTGCCTGATTTACTCTGCCGCGCTGGATCACGCGCAGCATATCTACGAAACATTCATCAAGGGCAAGCCGGTCGATTTCGAAATCTCCATCGACGAAACGATGACGCCGACGACGCCCGCGCAGCACTATTTTGTGGCGAGCGAACTGCTCCGCCGCGGGGTGAAGTTTGCCACCATCGCGCCGCGCTTCTGCGGCGAGTTCCAAAAGGGCGTCGACTACAGAGGCAATATCGTTCAGTTCGAAGCGGAACTGCGCGTTCACGCCGCGATTGCGCGGAGTCTGGGCTACAAGCTATCCATCCACTCCGGTTCGGACAAGTTTTCCGTTTTTCCCATCATCGGCGAACTGACGCAGCACCATTTTCATGTTAAAACCGCCGGCACAAACTGGCTGGAAGCCATGCGCGTTGTTGCGGCTGCGGAACCGAAGCTCTACCGGGAAGTGCACGCGTTTGCGCTCAGCGTGTTCCATGAAGCGACGAAGTACTACCACGTAACGACCGACCTTGCCAAGATTCCCGCGCTCGGCACGCTGACCGACGCGCAGCTGCCCGTGCTGTTTGACCTCAACGACGCCCGCCAGCTGATTCACATCACCTACGGTCTCATCCTGAGCGCGCAGGACGGACAAGGCGCGCCGCTCTACAAAGACCGTCTCTACCGCTGCTGGCGAGAAAACGACGCGCTTTATTACGACCGCCTGGAGCAGCACATCGGCAGGCATCTTTCGCTTCTATACGGCGGCCGGTAAACTAAATAAGAGCAGATTTCAACACAAACAAAGAGAACGCGTCAGAAATCCGACGCGTTCTCTTACTTGTTCCGATCAGCTGTAGAGGATCAGCGGATCAATCAGCGATGTGAACAAGTACGACATGGATGCGCCTGCGTTCAAAACGACGTTGCGTTCTACAAAGCGCCTCAGGTAAGTGGCGGCGTATACCTGAGGGCGGGGGAGTACGCGGTTTTTGCGCCGGAAGACGCGCATCAGCCGCGCTGCATCGGCCTTGAGGCGACGCCGGTGATCAAAATCGTCGTCAAAGTGCCGGTGTAAAACGGCTCGGCGCAGACAAGCGTGGAAAGCGGGGGAGCAATCCCGAATGAAGCAATCTTTTTCCATCGCTTGATCAATTTAAGCGATGCCGCGCCTGAAGCGCACAGTACCGCAAGCTGCTGCCTGCGAAAAGACTTTGCCGCTCCAACCCGCGTGAAAAACGCTTTAGATTGAACGCAGCAGGGCGGCGTAAAAATGAAACGCATCAATGATTTCGCTCACTTTGCAGCCTTCGTCCGAAGTGTGCGCGTCTGAAGGCGCACCCGGGCCAAATCCGATAGTCGGAATGCCCAGCGAAACGGGCGCGACGGCGTTTGTGCTGAAGTCCCAGTAGCCGAACGAAGGGGCGCTATCCGTAAACACGCTGGCATATGCCGCGCCGCACGCCTGGGCGAACGGGTGCTCCTTAGCAATCTGCCAGGCCAAATGAAGCGGCTTATAGCTGAGTTCGCAGCCCGTCCAGCTCTTCATTTTTATTTCGTCATAAACCCAGCCGGCCTGCTTGCCGTATACGAGCGATTCCATCTCCTCAACGACCGTTTGCTCGGTTTCTCCCCATGCGAGCCTTCGGTCAAGCCGGATACTGCAGGAGTCGGGCACCGCGTTTGGCGACGCGCTGGTGCAAAAGATGTTAGAGAGCGTAACAGACCCCTGTTCGCTCTTTTTTTGCAGCCGTGTGTTCAGCTCCGCTACGCGATCGATAATGCCCGCCATTTCATAAACTGCGTTTTTCCCGTACTGCGGCGTTGCGCCGTGCGCGGAAACCCCGTGAGAGATGATAAACGTCTGCATTTTTCCTTTATGTCCGAGCATGATCCGGTTGCCGGAAGGTTCGCAGATCAGTACGTTCGACGGGTGAACATTCCCTTGCTGCAGGATGTATCGCAGCGCTTCTCCGTCGCAGCACTCTTCGCAGACGGAGCAGGTTACATAGGCCGTTTTTCCTCTGTTCAGCAGGCTTTCTCTTGCCGCCGCACCCGCAAAAACGCAGGCGGCCAACGCGGATTTCATATCCACGGCGCCGCGTCCGTATAACCTGCCTTCGTGTATTTCACCGCCGAAAGGCGGTTTCGTCCAGCTGGCGCCGTCTTTTACTTCAACAGTGTCCATATGCGAATCCAGCAGAATGACCGGTTCGATATCCGCGCCAATTCGCCCGATAACGTTGCCCATTTCATCGATTTTTACATCGTCATAGCCCAGAAGCTCCATTTGGCGTTTGACAAATGCAGCAACTTCCTGTTCGCATCCGGAATAACTGCGGATGCGTATTAGTTGCTGCGCAAATGAAATCATGGATTTTTCCGACGTGTCAAACCGTGTGTGATCGTTCATCAAACCCTCCGCCTTTCAGGCTGTGTCAGCCTATTGACCGTTTGCGTGGCCCCTCCGGTATTCCATGGGCGTACACTGAATCAGTTTTCTGAAACGCTCCGTATAGTAACTGCTGCTGCCGAACCCCGAGAGAAAAGCAATCTCGGAAATGCTTTTTTCGGTATCGGTGAGCAGGCGGACGCTCTGAGCGATACGGTAATTGATCAAGTATTCAACGGGCGAAATATTCATGTTGCGCTTAAACAAGCGGCAGCATTCTGCGGTGCTGATGTTGACGGATCGCGCGATATCCGACAGCGTAATTTTCGACGTGTAGTTATCGCGGACGTATTGCAGTATGGTTTTCATGCGCTGTTTATCCGCAACGGGAAGCCAGGGCTCCTCGCTGCAGCTTTTGCGCATATTGCGGATAATCTCGAGCCAGATGTCGCAGGCTGTGAGCTGCAGTTCCAGTTCAAAGCCGTATTCAGAAGCATCTTCGACCCGAATGATCTTTTGTATCTTATCCAATATACTGCCGTGCCATTCAGACGCCTGCGTAAAGTGAATCGCTTCGACGCAGTCGCTCTTCAGAAATGGATCGAAATACTGCGTTCGAATGCGACCGTTGGGAATGCCGTAGATCAGGGAAGGATGAATGTCAATGCAGACGTATTCCGCTTCGTCCTGCTGCGGTTTTGCCGAATGCAGGCACTTTGAGCGGATAAACAAACCCTCTCCGGCTTGAACCATGATTTCCTTGCCGCTGACGAAGAATTGAACGATTCCTTTCGTTACATAGGAGATCTGAACTTCTTCGTGCCAATGCAGAATCACGTAGCCGCGTTGGTTCAGCTGAAACCGCTGCAGATAGACCGCCATCGGGAAACCTTCGTCGCCATGGACCGTTGTCTCTCGAAAATTCTCGTCTACATCAAAATCAAGATATCGCATATTTCCACTCCGTCAAAATAACGATAAATACGGTAAAAAACATTATATAAATCGCTGAACAATGTTGATATTATGATTTTATCAACTCATACAAAGATTTACAAGATCAAAATAGCGATATCGAATAAACGATTCTGAAAAACAAAGGCCATTTCCAAATTCGGTCTGTCTCTTGATTTCTTACATAGAAGGTATACAAATATGGATTTCGAACAAATACTCGCGCACGCAGAGGAAAGCAAAGGCGAACTGTTTTCGTTTCTTCGCGATATCGTTGCAATCGAGAGCTTTGACGGCAATGAAGGCGCGGTGATTCAGCGAATCCGACAGGAGATGGAGAAAGTCGGATTTGACCGCATCGAAATCGATCCGATGGGGAATCTCCTTGGCTATCTCGGTCACGGCAAGCATCTCATCGCCATGGACGCGCATATCGACACGGTGACGTTTGGCGATCGATCCAACTGGACATTCGATCCATTTTTAGGCATGGAAGATGAAGAAACGATCGGCGGGTTAGGCGCAACGGATCAAAAAGGCGGCATGGCTTCCATGATCTATGCCGCAAAGATCATACGCGAACTGCATCTGGAAGACGATTATACCCTGCTTGTGACCGGAACCGTTATGGAAGAGAACGGGGACGGCCTGTGCTGGCAATACATCATAGAGCAGGACGGCGTAAGACCCGAGTTTGCCCTGCTTACGGAGCCAAGCGATGGCTGCATCCGTCAGGGGCAGCGCGGACGCATGGAGATTATGGTGCGAACGCAAGGCGTCAGCAGCCATGGCTCTACGCCGAATCTTGGCTCCAACGCGGTTTATCGAATGGCGCCGGTGATCGCGGCGGTTGAACAGCTGAACGAAAGAATGACCGACGACGGGATTTTAGGGAAAGGCAGCGTCACTATTTCGGAAATATCTTCCACGTCCCCGTCGAGATGCGCCGTTGCGGACAGCTGCACAATTTCACTCGATCGAAGGTTGAATGCAGCGGAAACTCCGGAATTTGCTCTGGCGCAATTGCGCGTTCTGCCAGAAATAGAGCGGGCGCAGGCAGCCGTGGCGCTCTATCGGTTTGAACAACCTTCCTATACCGGCCTTGTCTATTCTTCCGAGAAGTACTATCCGTCCTGGATCATTCAGCAATCCGAACCCGCCTGCCAGAGCGTGATAACCGCATACCGCTCGTTATTTAACGAAGAACCGGTCGTTAGCCCGTGGCAGTTTTCCACCAACGGAGTAGCGATTATGGGGCGTCATCAAATACCCTGCGTCGGCTTTGGCCCCGGCCGCGTTCAGTACGCGCATTGTCCAAACGAGATCACTTATAAAAATGACCTGGTACGCTGCTGCGCGATGTATGCGTCAATTCCTTCGCTCTATTTGGCATACTTGAGCGAAGACCGACAGCGGGTCGAGTGACGGGTAACGCGAACCGCTCTTTCGAAGGCGGCGAACCAGTGCATTATAAAAACGTGGGGGAATGTCATATGGAACAAAACGTTAAGAAGAAACCAAAGTTTAAAGTACCACATACGTTCATTATCCTGTTGGGCCTGATCTTTATCGTTGCTCTCATGACCTATTTTGTTCCCGCCGGTACATACGATCGTCATTTCGACGAAGCGACGGGCAGACAGCTTGTCGATCCGAACTCCTACCATCTTGTTGAAAAGAATCCTACCTCCATCATCAAGTTCTTCTCGTCTTCCGTCGACGGCATGGTGGATGCGGGATACGTCGTCGTGCTCACCTTTGCGGTTGGCGGCGGTTTCTTCGTGCTTGAACGGGCGGGTGTTATCACCTCGGCGATTCAAACCCTGGCCAGAAAGCTGAAAAAACGCGGAATCATTATGATTCCAATCCTGATGATGGTGTTCGCGCTGCTGGATTGCTTTGTCGGCATGTGCGAACTGACAATGGTGTATGTTCCAATCATATTGCCACTGATGCTTGTAATGGGATTTGACTCGATGACGGCCTGCGCAACGGCGCTGATCGGCTCGCAGGTCGGGTTTACGCTGGCTTTGGCAAACCCCTTTACAACGATCATCGGGCAGAAGATTTCCGGTCTGCCGCTGATGTCCGGCTGGGGGTTCCGTTTAATACTGCTGATTATCTATCTGGCCGTCGCGATCTGGTTTGTTGTCCGCTATGCCGCGCGTGTCCAGAAAAACCCGATGTCCAGCAGCATGTATGAAATCGACCTTCAAACGCGTGAAGAACTGGGCAGCAACGCTGACGCTGAAGTCAAGAAAATGACCGTGCGCCAGAAGATCGCCGGACTGGTCTCCATCGGCCTTTTCGTAACGATGGTATACGGCGTCATTTCCTGGGGCTGGGATATGCCGGAAATCGGCGGCATCTTTGTTGCAATCGGCATCATCGGCGGTCTCATCGCCGGCTTGTCCGGGGAGGGAATCTGCAAAGCCTTCATCGACGGATGCGCGCGCGTACTGGAAGGCGCATTGATCATTGGCGTTTCCCGTGGTATCGCCGTTGTCATGGCAAACGCACAGATTACTGATACGATCGTGCATTTCTTTGGAACAATACTGATCGGTGTTCCCGCTTATCTTTCTTCGGTGGGTATGATGGTAACGCAGACCATTATTGAGTTCTTCATCTCGTCCGGCAGCGGTCAAGCGGTTGCGACGATGCCGATTATGGCTCCGTTGTCGGATATCATCGGCGTAACACGCCAGACTGCCGTTCTCGCACTTCAGTTGGGCGATGGCCTGACCAATATCTTCTATCCGGTTTCCGGGTACTTCATTGCAACCATCGGTCTGGCAAAGGTGCCGTATGAGAAATGGGTGAAGTTCTTCATACCATTGCTTCTCATCGAGTGGGCGCTCTCCATTGGCGCAATGATCGTGGCGCAGGCGATCCAGTGGGGGCCATTCTAAGTTCGGCCTTGCGCTGTTGCCCGTAACGGCGCAGTAGACACAAAGCAGCGCACCCGCATTTGCGTGGGTGCGCTGCTGTTTTATTGCATGAGCGCGCCGCCGCTGGTACCTAGTGCGGGAAGAATGGCATAAGAATGAAAACGTTCGGCATATGGGAACAGTCATCCCGCTATTTCGAACAAAGCGATTGAAACGCATGGTTTTACCGTGTTATGATGAGCATGTCAAAAGAAAGTACTTCTCTTCCGGAATCTGAAGGACACAACATGATTAAAAAAGACGCCGCCCACGTAAAATCCATCGAGCGTGCGCTTCTGCTCGTAGAGGCGTTGGCTGTCGAGCCGCGCGAGCATTCGCTTACAGAACTTTCCGTCGAGCTCGGATGGCCAAAGAGCACGGTGCACGGGGTGCTCTCCACGCTGGTGCAATACCGCTATGTGGAGCAGTCCGAAGAGACGGGGCGTTACCGCCTCGGCGTTCGCTTCTTCGAACTTGGCGTAAAGGTCGGCCGCATGTGGGACATTCGCTCCATCGCGATGCCGTATATGCAGAAGCTCAACGCGGAGCTGGGGGAGATGGTGCAGCTTTGCACCGAAGATCACGGCGAGATTCTGTATCTTGAGAAACTGGACTCCAACCACCTGATTCGTATCGTGTCGGAAATCGGCGGCAGACTGCCGCTGCACTGCACGGGCCTTGGCAAAGCGATGCTGGCGTTCATGCCCCCGGCGAAGGTCAAGCAGATCATTCGCGAACACGGCTTGACAGGCTATACGCCCAACACCATTACGAGCCCCGCCTTACTGGAGCGGGAGATGGAGAAGATTCGCGAGCAGGGTTACGCAATTGACGAAGGCGAGATCATGCTGGGACTGTACTGCGTAGCGGCGCCGATCTTTGACGGCAAGGGTCAGGTCAAGTACGCGCTGAGCGTTTCGGGCATGCAGAATAACTTTGACGGCGCAAAGCTGGAGCGCATGAAGAACCGCGTCGTCGAGGCGGCGGGCGCGATCAGCAAAACGCTGAAGAGCACTTCCATATGATCATTCGCCTCGGTTTTCGAGAATCGACGCTTAAGAAGCTTTAAACGCTTACCTTTAACTGAATCAACTGACGCAACGTTTCCAAAGGAGGAGATCAATCATGGAACACAGACCGGAGATCGCAAACTCTATACTGACCGGTTCTTTTCACACAAATTATCACGACGTGGGCAGCGGGTTTCCGCTGATCATGCTGCATGGCTCCGGCCCCGGCGTCTCCGCCTGGGCAAACTGGAACAAGGTGTTCCCGCTGTTGTCCGGCGAGCATCATGTCTACGCGCTCGATCTTGTCGGCTTTGGATATACCGATCGTCCGTCCGGCCTCGTTTACAACATGGACGCCTGGGTCAAGCAGGTAATCGACTTTATGGACGCCCTCGGGATTGAAAAAGCCGATCTCGTGGGCAACTCGTTTGGCGGCGCGCTGGCGCTGGCGCTGGCTTACCTCAAGCCGGACCGCGTCAGAAAACTCGTATTGATGGGAAGTATGGGAGTTACGTTCCCGCTGACCTACGGTCTCGACCGGGTATGGGGCTATACGCCTTCGCTGGAAAACATGCAGGAGCTCATCGGCATCTTTGCCTACAGCCGCAAATCCATGCCGCCGGAACTCGCGAAGGGACGCTACGAAGGCAGCATCCAGCCCGGTTTTCAGGAGAGTTTTTCCTCTATGTTCCCCGCGCCGCGTCAAGACGGCGTAGAGGCCATGGCGCAGTTCGAAATCTACCTGCGCGAAATCAAGCATCCCGCGCTGATTGTCCATGGACGCGAAGACCGCGTTATCCCGCTTTCCACTTCCCTTAAGCTGATTCAAGCGCTGGAGAACGCGCAGCTGCATATCTTCGGCAAGTGCGGACACTGGACGCAAATTGAGCATACACAGGAATTCGCGGCCATCGTGCATAGCTTTCTTACGATTGATCCGCCGTATCTAAAGGCATGAGCGCGGTAACGGAACGGATAGCAGCCTGCGCGGCGAAGCTGGCGGAAGCAGAGCGTACGCGCGTGCCGGTTACGCCGCTGACGCGGGAGTACCCGGAGCTGACCGTGGACGATGCCTACGCCATCCAATTGGTCAACGTCAACCGCCTGCTCGCGCAGGGAGCCGCAATCAGCGGCAAGAAGATCGGGCTCACCTCGCCCGGCATGCAGCAGCTGCTCGGCGTGGACGAACCGGACTACGGGCACCTCTTCCGCTTTATGGACTGCGCTTGCGACGTACCCGCTGACGAGCTGATCCAGCCGAAGATCGAAGCGGAGATTGCGTTTATTCTTGGCAGCGACCTGCCGGAGCGCGATGTCGGCGCGCAGGACGTACTGGACTGCACCGCGTATGTTTCCGCCGCGTTTGAGATTGTTGACAGCCGCGTGGCGGACTGGAAGATCAAGCTGGCGGATACCATTTCGGACAACGCCTCCTCCGGCCGCTATGTGCTGGGAAGCAAGCGCGTTTCACCAAAGTCTCTCGACCTTGCAGCCGTCACAATGTCCGTTGAACAGACCGGGCGCGGCGTTGTCAGTAAAGGGGTCGGTTCCGCCGTGATGGGCGATCCCGCCGTCTCGGTGGCGTGGCTCGCCAACTGCCTGCGGGGTTACGGCGTTTCTCTCAAAAAGGGCGAAGTTATCCTCTCCGGCGCGTTTGCCGCCGCACTGCCGGCCGCAAAAGGCGACGCGTTTTGCGCAACATTCTCCACCCTCGGAACCGTCACCGCCCGCTTTATTTAATCGGTATTCTCGCTGAACGAAATAGAAATGATTATTGGCGCCGCAAAACGTGCGGCAAGCCGGTCTGTTTTTTGCACCGTAAAATCGGAAAACGCGAGACCGGATCGCACCAAACACAATTACCCCAAATGTCAGGCAGGTAAAACTATGGAAAAGATTAAAGTAGCCGTCATCGGCCCCGGCAATATCGGAAGCGACCTGATGTATAAAATTCTGCGCAGTCCCTATCTGGAGATGGCGCTCATGACCGGCATCGTGGAATCCGAAGGCATCAAGCGGGCGGCCGGGCTCGGCATCCCCGTTTCTACGGAAGGCGTCGCCGCTGTGGCGAAGAACCCGGAGATTCGAATCGCCTTTGACGCAACGAGCGCGACCGCGCACGAAAAGTACGACGCGCCCGCGCTGGCAAAGGCCGGCGTTGTCGCCATCGACCTCACCCCCGCAGCGGTAGGCCCGTACTGCGTACCCTGCGTGAATCTGGAAGCGTTGAAGGCTCTGCCAAACATCAACATGGTAACCTGCGGCGGACAGGCGACAATCCCCGTTATCGACGCGGTGCACCGCGCGGCAGGGGTGGAGTATGCGGAAATCGTCGCCGCCATCGCCTCCAAGAGCGCGGGACCCGGCACGCGGGCAAACATGGACGAATTTACGGAAACGACGAGCCGCGCCATCGAGGTGGTCGGCCACGCAAAAAAAGGCAAGGCGATCATCGTGCTCAATCCAGCCGACCCGCCAATCAACATGACGGATACGGTGCTGATGCGCGTCAGCGACCCAAGCGTTCCCTTTGAAACCATTCGGGACTCCATTCTGGAAAGGGTGGAGCAGGTACAGCGCTATGTGCCGGGCTACCGCCTGCGCGTGCCGCCGCAGATGGATGGCGACAAGGTCAGCTGCGTGATTCAGGTGCAGGGTCAGGGCGACTTTTTGCCGACCTACGCGGGCAACCTCGACATTATTAACGCCGCGGCTATCGCGGCTGCGGAAGCCATTGCGCAGGACATGCTGAAAGGAGCGAGCGGACGATGAGCGCGAAACAACCGTTACAGATTATAGACACTACCCTTCGTGACGGCAGCCACGCCGTACGCCACAGCTTTACGCTTGAGCAGACGCGGCAGATTGCGGCCAGGCTCGATCAATGCCGCGTTCCCATCATCGAGGTCAGCCATGGCGACGGCATCGGCGGTTCCAGCTATACCTACGGTTTTTCAAAGGAAGACCCGTTTCAGCTGATCGAGGCCGCGGCGCAGTCGGTGAGGAACGCAAAGATCGCGGTGCTTCTCCTGCCGGGCATCGGCACAATTGCCGATTTGGAGCGCGCCAAGGGCTGCGGGGCGTCGGTTGTGCGCGTTGCAACGCATTCCACCGAAGCGGATATCAGCGCACAGCATATCGGCGCTGCAAAGCAGATGGGGCTCATGGCGGTCGGCTTTTTAATGATGGTGCATATGCTCGACCCCGAAGGTTTGGCCGAGCAGGCCAAAAAGATGGAGGCCTACGGCGCGGACTATATCAACCTTGCCGATTCCGCCGGCGCGCTGCTGCCGGAGCAGGTCAGGGAGCGAATCGAAGCGGTTCGCGCGGCGGTTTCCATTCCCGTTGGGTTCCACGCGCATAACAATTTGGGTCTTGCGATTGCAAACTCGCTTTCCGCTTTCGACGCGGGCGCAAGTTATATCGACGCCACCCTGCGCGGTCTCGGCGCCGGCGCTGGCAACACGCAGCTGGAAGTGCTCGCGGGCGTTTTGCGCCGAAAGGGCGTTGAAACCGGGCTGGATTTCTACGGGCTCATCGACGCCTCGGAACAGGCGGTCGCCCCCGTCATGCTGCGGCCGCAGGTCGTGGACGGCGGGTCGCTGATGCTCGGCTTTGCGGGCGTTTACTCCAGCTTTTTACTGCATGTCTATGCCGCTGCTGAAAAGTTTCATCTCGAACCGCGGGACATTCTGGTCGAAGTCGGCAAGCGCAAGATGATTGGCGGGCAGGAAGATCTCATCATCGACGTGGCGTATTCCCTCAGCCGTGGAGAGACGGCCTGATATGCAGGCGAGCGGCTTTACCATTACGAGCTCCACCGGGGAGCGGTTTAACTGCCGTGCGGACGAGAGCGTGTTTTCCGCAATGCGCAGGGCGAACGCGGGGCCGATACGCTGCGGCTGCTTTGGCGGCGGATGCGGCGTCTGCAAGATGCGTGTGCTCGACGGTTCCTTTCGGGTGTTTCAGCCCATGAGCCGCGCGCATATTTCCCTCGAAGAAGAGCAAAGCGGCTTTGCGCTTCTGTGCTGCATTCAGCCAACGAGCGACTTGATCCTTTCGCTGCCAAACGACTGACGCACGTCCAGCTCAATATTTTTCAATTCGTGCCTAAGCGCCGTGCGGCGCTGAGATAAGAACCCCATCGAATACGATAATAAAAAAGGAGAGAAGAACACATGGCACTTAATCAAACACTCAGGCCGGGTCTGATTCAGCTGCGCGTGCTGGATCTGGACAAAACCCTCGATTTCTACAAGAACATTCTGGGTCTTGACGAAGTCACCCGTACGGCGGACGGGCGCGTCTGCCTGAAAACCTTCGACGAGTTCGACCACCACTCCGTCACGCTCCGCAAAGCGGATGAAGCCGGTTTGGATTCCGTGGCCTTCAAGGTGGATTCAGAGGAAACCCTCGAGCGCATGGCCAAAGAAACCGAAGCTTTTGGCTATCCCGTCACCGAGATTCCCGCCAACTCCGACCAGCCGGGCTTTGGGCGCCGCTACCGGTTCAAGATTTCGACGGGTCATATCTTCGAGCTCTACGCAACCGTTGACCTCGCGCCAAAGCATCCCGGCCTGCGCAACCCGGATATCTGGGAAGAGCAGCCCCACGGCATGGGCGTCATCCGCCTCGACCACTTCCTGCTCTACGGGCCGAACATTGCCGAAGCGGAGCGCTTCTGCACGCAGGTGCTCAAGATGTACGTTCCTGAAGTCTGCAACCTGCCCGACGGCAAACGTCTCGCGGCATGGATTACCGGCAACAACAAGCCGCATGACCTCGCGTTTGTCGAATACCCGAAGCCCGGCAAGATTCATCACGTCGGCTTCCTGCTTCAGGACTGGAATCATGTCGGCCAGGTGGCGGATCTCATCGCCATCAACCGCCTCAAAAAGGACATAGGGCCTACCCGCCATGCGATCACGCGCGGCCAGACCATCTATTTCTGGGAACCTTCCGGCAACCGTATTGAAGTGTATGCGGGCGGCTATTTCGCCTCGCCGGATAACCCCCAGCGCGTTTGGGACGCCGATCACCTCGGCCGCGGTCTGTTCTACTACGAAGGCGAAATGATCCCGAGCTTTTTGGAGATCGTAACCTGATTTGGAACGACCGTGCAGGTAAACCGCACAAACGTATACATTGGTACTCCTCCTATCCCCGAAAACAGCGTCAGCCAATTGGCTGACGCTGTTTGGTTCATCGACAAAGTCCTTCGTACTTTGCCGATTGATTTTTACTGTGAGAAAAAACACCGCTATTCCGGTATTTTCCGCAAGTTCGGCGAATCAGTCGCAAAATTCGATGAAGAGTGGGGGGGGTCGAATCTCCCAAACGCCGATGCTCGACTCCGCTTTTACAATCTTGACGGTAAAGGGAATCAGCGCAGCATCCGACGATTGACAGGAGCCGGTTTCCGGCACGGCTGCATCCGTGGATTGCGGCGTGTTTGCCTGCCCGCAGGCGCATGTCAAGACAAGCGAGCAGCAAAGCATGATACAGATAAATCATTTACGGAGCGTGATCGGTTTCATAACGTCCCTAGCACTTCTGTTGATTGTCGAACGCACATATATAGTAAACCAGACAAGACAACGGCACTGTTCTCACCCGAATTGTAATACAATTTCCGGCAGGTGCAAATGATATATTAGTAAAAAGAACGGCAATAGATGGTGTAAACAGCGCGTCAAAACACGTTGTTTCAAAGCGACTGTCCGGTATTTACACGCCGCATTGCGTATGATTGTGAATTGAATATATAATGGAAGAAAACCACATTCGCCTTCTGCTGGAAATCAGATGAATGGAGGAGATTGATATGACAAAGTCCGCGTCGAAACCGCAACGCAAAAAAGGCAGAATTGCACTCATCACGCTCGCCGTACTCATCCTGGCGCTCACGGCTGTGTTTTTCGTCTATACGCAGGACTATTATCACGCCGATGAAACCGCCAAGGCTCTGTTCACGACAAACCCCGCCGTCAAAACAGAGCAGAGTTTAACCATCCTCAGCCCGGATGCGGCAAACGACCGCGGCGTTGGACTGATCTTTTATCCGGGCGGCAAGGTTCAGGAGACGGCGTACCTGCCGTTGCTGGAGCAGTTGCGGCAAAACGGGCTGACCTGCGTGCTGGTGAGGATGCCGTTTCGTCTGGCGGTGTTCAATATTGATGCGGCAAACGGCGTTTACGCGCAGTTTCCCGCAATCTCGCGCTGGTACCTTGCCGGGCATTCCCTCGGCGGGGCGATGGCGAGCAGCTATGTCGAGAAGAATTCCGACCGCCTTGCAGGATTGATCCTTCTGGGCGCGTATCCCGTCAACGACGCAGCCCTGCCAACGCTTGCCATCTACGGCAGCGAGGACGTCAAACTCGACCGAACAAAGCTGGAGACCGTTGCCGACAAGCTCGAAATCGCAGGCGGGAACCACGCTTACTTCGGCAACTACGGCGAGCAGGAAGGCGACGGAACGGCGAGCATCTCGCGGGAGGCTCAGCAGGCGCAGACGGTTGAAGCCATTCTCGCGTTTATTCAAAAAACGGCGTAAACAGGCAAGACTGCCCGGAAGACCACTCAGCCTTCGCAGTGGCACTTTAAAAACTGATGATAAATAAAGACGAGCCGTCCGCGCGGAATCATTCAGGGGAACAGAAAGGGGAGCAACATGGAGCAAGACAGGGGAAAAGAGAACCCCGGCGAAGAGCGACTGCCGCTTAACGAAGAAAATATCCGGCTGCTCTGGTCGAGAACTTACAATACCAACGGCAAGCCGGATTGGTCGCATATCTACGCATATTATCACGACGACATCGTGTTTCAGGATACCATCCAGCGCATCGAAGGAAAAGAGGAGTTTATTCAGCTCTGCAAGCGCCTGACGGATCGCTGCAAAGAGCTGAATATGGAGCTCGGCACAATTTTCGTCAAGGAAAATGAGATCATGTTCGACTGGACGATGACCATGATGTTTACGAAGTTTCCGAGCACGCCAATCTACGGCAACACAAAACTAACCCTGCATCCGGACGGCAGAATCATCCGCCAGCGGGACTATTACGATCTATGGGGCGATATTTTTAACGGAATACCCTGGTTCAAAAAGCCTTACCGGCGGTTTTTACGCAAGAAGTTCGGCTGATCGACCCGGCAGAATAGCATAATCTTCAGACGGGTTGAACGCTGCTGCTCGCTACAGCGAAATACCCGCTTTATGCAGAAAATCGAGCGTTTTGACCAGTAGGGCTTGCGCCGCCTCCATGTCCTGAGCGGGAGGCGCAAGCTCTTCTTCCGTCGTCAGATGGAAAAAGACGCCGGTGGTTTGCACAAGCTTCGGAGAAGTGCCAAGGTAGTAGAGCGCTTCGGCGGAGACTTCGGCAGACGCCGAGAGTTTGTCGATGACGGTCCTTTTATACCATCGATAGAATTTACCGTTGTTCTTTCCGGTTTCGGTGCGAACCATGCCCGGATGCATCGCGTTAATCGTCACCCCGTAAGGCGATAACTCGGCGGAAAGGAGATGCATCATTAGCAGCTGCGCCAGTTTTCCCGCACCGTAAGCCTGATTGCCGGTATACCGCCGCTTTTTCCACTGCAGATCCTCAAGATCCAACCCCCATGCCGCAAAACGATAGCCCTCGGAACTGACAATGAGAATCCGGCCGGTTTGATCGCGCCTAAACTTTGGAATCAGCATCTTGTTGATCACAAAGGGGCAGAGAACGTGCACGGCAAAGTTTTCCTCAACGCCGAGCACGTTTTCTCTGCGCGTTTCTAAATGTACGCCCGCATTGTGAATCAGCACGTCGATCGGCTGTTCAATCGAAAGCAGATGCTTTCCAACCCGCTCGATATCCGCCAAGTTTGCCAGATCGGCAATATAGGAATCAATCGGGGTACCGAACTCTTTTGCTATTTCACTGCGAACCGCCTCGGATTTCTCCGGGTTCCGGTTGATCATCAAGATGCGGGCGCCCATGGAGGCATATTTGCACGCGGTATAGTATCCAATGCCGGATGTTGCGCCTGTTATCACAACGAATCGATCCCGAAACGGTTCGGGATTGCTTTCTGGCGCTCGACGCATGTTTCGGATCATCGCGTTGATATTGGACCATTTGTATTTAGACCAGTACTTCTTCATGCCAGCGTTCATGAATCCATCCTCCTTGTATCACAATTGGAAACAGGCGATCATTCCTGTTTGGCCGCAAACAAGCGATTCGTGCTCTATCTATTGTATTATCGCATATTCTATGGTTCAATATCCTCATGAAAAAAACACCGGCAACCAAAATCATTCTGTTTTTCTTTCTGGCCGTCATGGCCGGAATGATTGTCTTTGCCATCGTTTCGAAAGAAGCATTTATGGCGCTGATGAGCCAGCCGGTTTTGATTCAGCACGCCCGGTTTATTCATATCGCCGCGGTGACACTGTTCTTTTCAAACGCGGTGATTGGTATGTTTTGGGAACGCCGCAGCCTGGTTTCTGGCAGCAAGGAAATCATTCTGCATACGTACAACACGGTCACGCTTCTGGATTCCGCGCTGTCCTCGCCGCTGATCGTTCTGTCGCTGCTGGGCGGCCTTTCACTCAGCTTTCAGCTGGGCGACTTGTTTAGGATCGGGTGGCTGTCCGTCAGCTTTCTCCTCTTTATCCTTTCGGGCGTCGTCTGGGTGGTATCGGATATTCCAACACAGTACAAGATGAAGCGGCTTCTCTCGAGCATTGATGAAACAGACCAGTCGCTTCCGCCCAAGCTGATTCGCGTGATGAACCTGCGCTGGTGGATCGGCATTCTCGGCACATTGCCGCTGGCCGCAGCTTTCATTTTGATGGTGTATAAGCCGGATATTCTTGCGGTCGCGGAGTGGTTCAAATAGGGATTTGGAAGCGTGAGTTTTCGCATCGAACACTTGCTCTTTCTTAACTCATACTTCTTTGAGACTTTCAATCGCCCAGAAACATCAAAGAGCCAGATAGTAGACTTTATTCGATATTTTCGCCTGAACTTTATCGCAAGCGCACGAAAAACCGCCAGAAATAGCGGTTTTTTTTCGTGCGGACACGGTGGCGGCGCCTGTAAAGCATGCTAAATCACATGCGTACTGCACATAAGAGCAGTTATTTACAATCTTGAGCATTTACTTTTTGGAAACAGCGATGATGTATGGTACTATAAAAAAGAGAAAAATAGCACAAGGGGGACACTATGAAGAAGTTTATCGCAATTCTGCTGCTGGTATCCCTGCTCTCCGGATGCGCCGTAAGCGGCGGCGTGATCACTCCAGAAACACAACCAACACAAGAGGCTATCGAGGCTATCGCGGAAAAGGAAACACCCGTGCTCGAACCAACACCTTTAGCGGAACTTACGAGTATTGATCTGCTTGTTGACATACCCTTAAACACACGCGTCCTAAATGAAACGGAAGAGGACGGTGTATATTCCGTTGCGCTCCACGAGGAAGAAGAGGAACGGCCGACTGTGCCTACTTATACCTGGTATATTAACGGGGCGTACGCGGACACGATCGACGCAGTCATTCTCGAGTTCGACGTTTTTAATACGGTCCGGCCGCTGGACGGCAAGTACTATGGATACGATCAGGCTTTCTACATCATTCTTCATAATTTTGATGCGATTCCAGGCGTACCACCGGGGTCGGGAAACGACTTGGTTTTCAGAAGGGACGATATAGACCGGAATACTATGCTTAAAACGCCTGAACTCGGTGTGGACTTAAAAAAGTATGCTGAGTGGGAAGGCGAACATGTTCGAATCAGCATCCCGTATTCGGAATTTCAAACCGCGGCAAGAGACTTAACGCTGCAATTCTTACCGGGAACGACCTTTGGGAATCTGCGAATTTACCTCTGGGGAGAAGACGGGTTATTCGCGGACGCTGCCGATACGATTTCCCAACGAATCGAATACCCGGAGCGGGATTTGATGACAGAAGTGATCGAACCTATATTCACAGGCGGCATGGAGCCGTTTCCGGTTATCGACAATACCGCTCACGAATTAGGCAACAGGATTCACGGAAACTACAAGGGGCCGAACATCACAAGAGAAGGACTTGTTATAAACCCGGATGGTTCCGTCAACATGCCCATATCTTTTTACGACCTCGGCGAATACAAAAGCGAGGTGCAGGGTAAGTATGCCGTCATTCCGGAAGGTATCGCGCCCGCGCTGGCGGTTTTAGCGGGATACGGGTGCTTTAGCGAAGACCAGCAGCGACAAGTAGTCGATTTTATAGTGAAAGAAATGATGAATGACGACGGCCAATTCTACGGCGTTTATGATATCAAGCAGCAAAAACTTGTTGCTACGGAACGCAAGGCAGCCGCATTGCCTATCCTGTCGGAACTGGCAGGCTATACAAAGTATGATGCTGGTGATGACGGATATTATAAGTTCGTATCCAATCAAGTGGTTGATCTTATCGCAAATTCGATGATTGCCAACGAGATTGTGCGCATCGGAGACAAACTCTATTATGCGCCATACGGAATTGACGCAAACGGCGTTATGGAGCTAAAATTAGCCGACTTTGCTTTCACACCCGCGCTGTTCAACCTACTGACCCAGTATTCGCAGGATGGAAGCAGGCTGCGGGAAAAATACGGCTGCGCAATACTGCTGGAAGGCATCTCGAATTCTTTGAAACTCATACTGGAAGGCCAGGAGCAAAATGAAACTCGCTTGCCCTCTACGGAGCTTACGGTCATCTTCTCTGCCGACGGAGAAAGCTACGAGCTCCGGCCGTCCGACACGTTCAGCATCAATAACTCTTACTTCTCCATTGGTCTGATGAGTTACAGCGGGTATTATAATAATATCGATCAATTCGCTTTTTATAAAACCGGATTTAATGAATCAATAGACCATACCGCCATACGGCTCGCCAAAGTCAAGGACGGCGCATACAGTAAAAGCGATGAACGTGATATACGCAAAATCGAGTCTTGTTTTGCTGAAATGACGAACGCTTATCAGATATGCGATACACTATATGAATCTTGGCTGGACGTCTATAATTTCTTGAAAGTTCAGACTAGCGATACGATCTATGCCAATGCGTACAACGTTCACACCGGCGAGATAATCGAGGCGTCAGCCGAAGTCAGCTATTCCACGTTCGGGTGGTTTCCGCCTTTTACAGAGCATTTTGGAACGACTGCCACTTCCATGAATTACTATTTACTGATCGGTATTTTTAACGATGAAGCAATGGCGCAGGAATCCGGGCATCTGGCTTTGGTGAACCTTGATGCCTTCGTTTCGATTTTGTCGAGAACCAGTGATGTGCTGGGCTCTTCGAATCCGGACATGTATGCCGCCATAGGGTTCGATATATGGGGTTATGATTCACTGCGTTATGCAGTCAGCTGCAATATGCCGTTAGGGATGGAAACATACCCCCTGCACTACGCTGCCGGAGCCAACCTGACCCGTGAAAATTGGAAAGTTTTTACGATGCGCAAGATCAATCAGTTTACGGCGGACGAGGCGGATTTCCTCATGCCGGAGGACGCGTTCCCGACGTTTTACGATCACAGTCCTGCGGTGGTAATTGAGAATTAACCGTTGACGCCATCCGCACACTGAAAATCGGGCGGAAGAGGAATTGATGCAACACGGATTCGTTCGCGGATCCGTGTTTGCGCGTAAACGGCGTATGGCAGTGCGTTCGAACAGACGGTGACTCGCGTTTGTATTGTTTCGCT
>JBDKTD010000053.1:0-28677 GCA_039680365.1 Clostridiaceae bacterium | reverse complement strand
AGCTTCCGTAATTTCCGCATCCGTATTCTCTGCACAACGAACGTTTAAGGGAGCTGTTCGCTCTCGCTCTCAGCTCCCTTTGTTTCTCTTAGTCTACTGCTCTACCCCAACTATTGACGGAGAGCCTCTTTTTGCTTTACTTTTTCTTTCAAGAAAAAGTAAAAAACCTTACTCCTCCGGTTTTTGCCGGTACAGTACGAACTTGCGGCCGATGCACTGAATCATCTCCGCATTCGTGCGTTCGGCAAGCGCCGCCGCGGCTTCCTTTGCCGTGAGCGAGCTCGTTTCCAGCACGGCGAGCTTGATGAGCTCCCGCTTTGTCAGTGCTTCGTCCACGCTCTTGATTAAATTCTCGCCGATATCCTCTTTGCCGATCTGGAAGATTGGTTTCAAGGTGTTCGCCGCTTTTCGAAACTCCGCGCGCTGCGCTCCGGTCATGGTAATTTACTCCTCTCCCGCAAGAGCGGGTTTGTATTTTATTTTTGCGCTTGATTATAACACGCTGTTCTAAAAAAAGCGAGAATTGACTGGAGAAACAGACGATTTCCTTTTTCTTGAAAGAAAAAGAAAATCAAAAAGAACTTTCTCCTTAGTCGCTAGAAAAACCCCCGCGCGACTAGCGCAGGGGTCTAAGTTGAGTCGATTTGGGATTAATAGACCTTCCTCTTGACGTAAGTCGTGTGGAGGATCTTATGCGCCTTGTGGGAGCCGGGCTTTTCGAGGTAGGTGTCGTACAGCTCCTTGACGAAGGGATTTTCATGGCTCTTGCGGAGCGTCATGCACTTATCCTCGCCGTACAGGCCCTTGGCGCGCTCGGCGCGCAGGTCGACGAAGTTGCGAACGCTGCCGGGCTGATGCGGTTGACCGCCGCCGTTGACGCAGCCGCCGGGGCAGGCCATGACTTCGATGAAGTGATAATCCGCTTCGCCTTTACGCACCATTTCGAGCAGCTGATGCGCGTTTTCGAGGCCGCTGGTCACCGCGACGCGCACCTTGGTGCCCGCGAGATCGTATTCCGCTTCCTTGCAGCCTTCCACGCCGCGAACGGCCTTGAATTCCACATCGTCCAGCGGTTTTCCGGTGACGATTTCCGCAACGGTGCGCAGAGCCGCTTCCATTACGCCGCCGGTCGCGCCAAAGATATGGCCCGCGCCGGACGCGACGCCCATCATGGGGTCGAATTCCTCGTCCTTGAGATTCGTGAACATCAGTCCCGCGCGCTTGATCATGTTGGCCAGTTCGCGTGTGGTGAGCGAAATATCGATGTCCGGCACGCCGGCTGCGTTTTCGCCGTCGCGGGTGCACTCGAACTTCTTGGCCGTGCAGGGCATAATGGAGACCACGAAGAGATCCTTCGGGTCGATGCCTTCTTTTTCGGCGTAGTAGGTTTTCACCAGCGCGCCAAACATCTGCTGCGGGCTCTTGCAGCTCGAGAGGTTCTCTATCATATCCGGATAGTAGTGCTCGCAGAACTTGATCCAGCCGGGCGAGCAGGAGGTGATCAGCGGGAGCTTGCCGCCGTGCTGCAAACGTTCCAGCAGCTCGGTGCCTTCTTCCATAATGGTCACGTCCGCGGCGAAGTCCACGTCAAAGACCTTTTCAAAGCCGAGGCGGCGGAGCGCCGCAACGAGCTTGCCTTCCACATTGGTGCCAATCGGCATGCCGAAGCATTCGCCAAGCTGAACGCGAACGGAGGGCGCGGGAGCAACGATGACGTGCTTTTTCTTATCCGCCAGCGCTTCCCAAACCTTCGCGGTGTCGTCGCGCTCGGTCAGAGCGCCCGTCGGGCAGACGGAGATGCACTGGCCGCAGTTGATGCAGGTGGTCTCTGCCAGCGGCATATCGAACGCGCTGCCGACATGCGTGTCGAACCCGCGCTCGTTGGTGCCAATGACGGCCACGTGCTGGTTATGTTTGCAGACGGCCACGCAGCGGCGGCAGAGGATGCACTAGCTGTTATAGCGAACCAAATGCGGCGCGCTGCGCTCATACTGGGGCTTGAGGTCTTCACTTCCGATATATTTGTACTGATCCACGCCGTATTCGCGGGCGAGGGCCTGCAGTTCGCAGTCGCCGTTGCGGTCGCAGCTCAGGCAGTCCATGCGGTGGTTGCTCAAAATGAGCTCCAGAGTGGTCTTACGCGCGGCGCGAAGCTCCGGCGTGTTGGTAGTAATCTCCATGCCTTCCGCAACCTGGGTCACGCAGGCGGCCGCATGGCCGCGCACGCCGGTGGCCTGCACAAGGCAGACGCGGCAGGCCGCGATGGCGTTGATGTTTTTCAGATAGCACAGCGTCGGGATCTGTACGCCCGCAATATGCGCCGCTTCCAGTATCGTTGCGTTGGCGGGAACCTTAGCTTCGACCCCGTTGACTTTTACAGTTACTTTATCCATGTTCCTGCCTCCTTACTTCTTTGAAATGGCGCCGAACTTGCAGTTCTCCATGCAGACGCCGCACTTGATGCACTTCTGCTGGTCAATAACATGCGGCTGCTTGACGGTGCCGGAGATGGCGCTGACCGGGCACTTGCGCGCGCAGAGCGTGCAGCCCGTGCACTTTTCGGGATCGATCTCGTAGCGCAGGAGCTTTTTGCAGACGCCCGCCGGGCAGCGCTTATCGACCACGTGGGCAACATACTCGGCCCGGAAATACCGCAGCGTGGAAAGCACCGGGTTCGGGGCGGTCTGGCAGAGGCCGCAGAGCGCGTTGTTGATGATGTAATGGCAGAGCTCTTCCATCTTGTCGAGGTCTTCGAGCGTGCCTTTGCCTTCGGTGATCTTGTTGAGCATTTCTAAAAGGCGCCGCGTGCCGATTCGGCAGGGGGTGCACTTGCCGCAGCTCTCGTCCACGGTGAACTCGAGGAAGAACCGCGCAACGTCCACCATGCAGTTGTCCTCGTCCATGACGATCAAGCCGCCGCTGCCCATCATGGAGCCGATGGCTTTGAGGTTTTCGTAATCGATCGGCGTGTCGAGGTGCTCGGCCGGGATGCAGCCGCCCGAGGGGCCGCCGGTCTGGGCTGCCTTGAACTTTTTGCCGTTCGGGATGCCGCCGCCGATTTCAAAGAGGATCTGGCGCAGCGTCGTGCCCATCGGGATTTCAACAAGGCCGGTGTTATTGATCTTGCCGCCGAGCGCGAACACCTTGGTGCCCTTGGAGCAGTCCGTGCCCATGGAGGAGAACCATTCCGCACCCTTGACGATGATCTGCGGAACGTTGGCAAACGTTTCCACGTTGTTGATGATTGTCGGCATGGCGAACAACCCCTTGGCCGCCGGGAACGGGGGCTTGTTGCGGGGTTCGCCGCGATAACCTTCAATGCTGGTCAACAGAGCTGTTTCTTCGCCGCAGACAAACGCGCCCGCGCCGAGGCGGATGTCGATATCAAAATCGAAGTCCGTACCGAAGATGTTCTTGCCGAGCAGGCCGTATTCGCGCGCCTGCTGGATGGCGATCTTGAGGCGCTTGACCGCGATGGGGTACTCCGCGCGGACGTAGATATAGCCGTGCGTGCCGCCGATGGCGTAGCCCGCAATGGCCATGGCTTCCAGCACCGCGTGCGGGTCGCCTTCCAGAACGGAACGATCCATGAACGCGCCGGGATCGCCTTCGTCGGCGTTGCAGACGACGTACTTTTCGGGCGCGGCGTTGTTGGCGGCAAACTGCCACTTCGTGCCGGTCGGGAAGCCCGCGCCGCCGCGGCCGCGCAGGCCGCTGGCTTTCATGATGTCGATAACATCCTGCGGCTTCATTTCAGTGAGCGCCTTGCCAAGAGCAAGGTAACCGTCAACGGCGATATACTCGTCGATGTTTTCCGGGTTAATTACGCCGCAGTTACGAAGCGCGATGCGCTTTTGCGATTTATAGAACGGAGTATCGGACAGCGAGGTGACGCCGTGCGGCATTTCCTCGGTCTTGGGGTTGTAAATCAGACGCTCGACCGGACGGCCTTTGAGCAGGTGCTCGCTGACGATCTCGGTGACGTCTTCTTCCGTCACGCGGCTGTAGAACGTCCCTTCCGGGTAAACGATCATGATCGGGCCGAGCGCACAGAGGCCGAAGCAACCGGTCTGGACGACTTTGATCTCTTCGTCGAGCCCCTGTTTTTTGAGTTCCTTCTCCAGGTGCTCCCGAATTGCGGGGCTGCCGCTGGACGTGCAGCCGGTGCCGCCGCAGATTAATACGTGTGAACGAATCATGGTTTCTCCTCCCGTTAATTCTCGCCGATCGTGTATTCGTAAACGGGCGTTCCGCCCTTGATATGCTCGCTGACCACGCGCTTGGCCTTTTCGGCGGTCATCTTGACATAAGTGATCTTTTCCTTGCCGCTTTCAAATACCTCAACGATGGGTTCGAGACGGCAAATGCCGATGCAGCCGGTCTGGGTGACGGTTGCCTTGTCGGCAACGCCCTGCTTTTCGACTTCTTCGACAAGCGTATTGAGCACCGGGCGCGCGCCGGCGGCGATGCCGCAGGTCGCCATGCCAACGACGATGCGAATGTCGTTCTGACCCTCGCGCAGCGCAACCTTGCCCTTCATTTTTTCGCGGATCTCCGCCAGTTCCTGCAGTGATTTCATGTTCCTCGTCCTTTCCTGATTGTAAAAAAGAGTATCGGTCTTCCGTGGTTCAAAGGTTGTATATAAACTGCAATTTTGCAACACAGATTCTAGCTCCTGGTTTCTTCCGGCTCGTTTGGCTCCAGTTCGCCGTCCTCCAGAAACGCTTTCACCCAGACGAGCACGTCCGGTGAATTGAGCAGAACTTCGTCTCCCAGCATCTGCCGCATTTCGGCGGTGGAAAGGAGCTTTTGCCCCTCCTCCGTGCGGTAGCGGTACGTAAAGTCGAGTTCCGGACTGCCCTGAATCAGGGTCGTTATTGTGGAAGCGACGTCTCCGAGCGGCTCGCAGTCCACATGGCTCGTGTCGAACACTGCCCGCACGGTTGTTCCGTGACTGTCCCCTTCAAACGCCGCCTGGTGCGACGTAAGCAAGAACGTTCCCCCCGTCTGCTCCGCCGCAAGTTTGAACAGTGGAAGCCCCATACCGACCTCGCTGGTCGTCAGGGTCGTGGTAAACGGGTCGGCCGCCGAAGCGGCGAATTCCGGGCTCATGCCGCTGCCGTCGTCGGTGATGGCGATGGTGAGCCAGCTTCCCGACCGTTCCAGCGAAATCTCAATGCGCTTTGCCCCGGCTTTGACGGAGTTTTGCGCAATATCCAGAATGTTGAGCGAAAGTTCCTTCATATTACATACCCTTCCGTTCAAACCCGTCCGGCAGGCTTTCAGGGCGTTTTGCCCTTACTGCTTGCCCAGTAAAAAATCGATCAGCGCGTCGCGAACCTCCTGCTCCTTTGCGTCCGCCGGACAGCTCAGCTCCAGAAGGCATCCGGGACTTGCGATTTCCCAGAGGCGGTGCGCATCCGAGGAAACGATGTTCCGCTTACCCCGCAGGCGCGGGTAATGCGCTTCATAAGCGGGCGCATTGGTTTGCTCGCGGTACTCGACCGCCGCAAACGCGGGACTTTCCGGCAGATCGCCCAGTACCGCGATAACGCCGTTGCCTTCGCGATCCACATGCGCGGGAACCGCCGCTCCCCCGTGGTTGACCGCCAGCTCAGCCGCTTCTTCCAACGAAAGCAGCGTGGCGTTGATTAAAAGGTACGGTTCCTGCCCCAAAGGCTCGTCGTCGAGGCCGATCAAGAACTGCTTACCGAAGATTTCCTCGCGATTCGGAATCCGAATCCGCATGTTCTCCACTTCGGCGGCAAACGCCAGAGCGTCTTCCAGCGAACGAAAGAGGCAAAGCAGGTGCACGTCCTCGCTGGTGGTCAGCTCCATTCCGGCGACCGGGACGATTCCGTACCCCCGGCAGGCGGTAAAAAACGATTCGCAGTTGCCGCAGGCATTGTGGTCGGTCAGCGCCGCAATGGCGAGACCGTTGAGCTTTGCCATGCCGGCAATCGAGTACGGCGTCATATCGTCGTCCGCGCAGGGCGACAGGCAGGAGTGAATATGCAGGTCGCAGCGAAAGCCGCTCATAGGAGCTTTGCAATCCGTCCGCAGAGCGCAAACGCGGATTCCCCGCTGCCAAGCAGGTTAACTCCCCTGGCCAGCGCCGTTTCCGCAACGCCCGCGTCGGGCTCGACGCCTTCGGCGAGAATGACGCAGGCAACGTCCGCAAGCGTTGCCACGGCGACGATGTTGGGATTGCTCATAATCGTCACCCAGACGTCGTCTTCCTCTGCGCGCCCCATCACCCAGCTGAGCAGGTCTCCCGCATAGCCGCCGGAAACCGTCCGCTCGCCGTCCGAAACGGCAAACGTTCGCAGGTTCAGCTTTTGGATGAGTTCGCCAACCGTCATTTCGTTTCGCCCTCCGAACCGCCTTTGTTGAGTCTGCGCTGCTCGGCTTCCTGTTCGGCGGCGAGTTTTTGAATCCGCTCGCGCATGTAGACGATGCACTCGTCCACGCTCCGCCCGCCGAGCACGACGTCCTCGGCAAACGCGCGGCAGGTCGGCGCACCGCAGCTTCCGCAGTCCAGAGCTGGCAGCGTTTCCGCCAGCGTTTCGATTTCGCTCATCTTCTGCATGGCGAGCGCGCGGTCCTCGTCGAACTTGCCAACGGGGCGGTACTCAAGCTCATGCTTAAACAGCATGTCCTTGGGAAGGTATTCCGCATCGTCCTTGCCGAGACGGTTGAGCGAAACCGGCAGGTACCTGCGCAGCGCACGCATGCGCACACGCGCGATATACGGGTTTTCCACCGTTGCCACGCCGCCGACGCATCCGCCGGGGCAGGCGTTGAGTTCCACGAACTGGAGCATTGGGAAATGCCCGGTCTCGATTTCGTCCAGCACGCGGATGACGTTTTCAATGCCGTCCGCCGCGAGATATTTATCGTTGAACAGCGCGCTGGCTTCCCCGCCTGTGCTCGCCCAGCTCATACCGATCATACCGCTTTGGCTCGAAGTCTGCGGCAGTTTACTCTTTTTCATGACGCCGATGAGCTTGAAATAGATATCGCTCATGGAGACGACGTAATCGACGTTGCTTTTCTGCTCCATAAAGCCGTTCTTAACATAGCTGGCTTTTGCCGGGCAGGGGGAAATGAAGACGATTGCGATATCTTCCGGCTTGAGTTCCGGGTGTTTTTCCAGCGCTTCCTGACGCGCCATGCGCCCCGCCACTTCGATGGGCGGCATCATGGGGATCACGTGGTCGCAAAGATACGGAAACCGAAGCGAGATGAGCCGCACCACAGCCGGACAGGCGGAGTTGATGACGGGATAACGGACGTCCTCGCGCTTTAAAAAGCGGCGGGTGTACTCCGTTACGATCTCCGCCGCGCGGGCAACCTCGAACACCTCGCTGAAGCCTATATCGAGCAAACCCTGCAAAACGTAGTCCACGTCGTCCAGTTCCGTAAACTGGCCGTAAAACGAAGGCGCGGGCAGCGCGATACGGTACTTCTTAGCGTCAATGTCTTCAAATCTATCAAAGTTCGCCTTTTTGGCCTGATAGGGACACCGGCGGATGCACTCGCCGCAGTCGATGCAGACATCCGAATTGATCACCGCGTGGCCATCGCGAATGCGGATGGCTTCGGTCGGGCACCGTTTCAGGCAGTTGGTGCAGCCTTTGCATTTTTCGATGTCAAGCGATACCGAATGCTTGTACTGATCCATGGCCGGTAGACTTGCCTTTCCGCCGTTCCGCCGGGGAACCGCAGCTTCTCAGCGCGAGTATTCCGGCGGCGCTTCGGCAGGATTTCCGTTTGCCCTGCGTCAGCGGCGCAGTTATACGTAGACCTTCATAGTAACTGTCGTTCCCTTGCCGACTACTGTTTCTATCTTCATTTCGTCGGTGTAACGCTGCATGTTCGGAAGCCCCATGCCCGCGCCAAAACCCAGCGCGCGGATGTTGTCCGGCGCGGTGGAATACCCTTCCTGCATGGCGAGTTCCACATCGGGAATGCCGGGGCCCTGATCCGCGAGAACTATCGAAATGCTGTCCGGCTCGACAAACACGTCCGCCGTGCCGCAGCGCGCGTGCACAACCATGTTGATTTCGCCTTCGTACATCGCAATCGATACTCTGCGGATCGTCTCGGCGGGAAAGCCGAGTTGACGCAGCTTGCGCTTTACCTCGACGGACGCGGCGCCCGCGGAGGTAAAGTTATCGCCATCCACGTCGTAATGAAACCGGAGCGTTTCCGCCATCGCTTCAGGCCTCGCTGCCGAGGCCGCCGGCATAGAGCCTTCCGCAGGCTTCATACATGCGGTATCCGCTCACCAGCACGGCGATATGGTTCTCGTTTGCAAGTTCGACCATATCCTGCGTGGGGCGCTTGCCGCGAACGAACACGACGCAGCGCATGTCCATCATCATGGCGGTGCGCACAACCTGCGGGTTAACAAGGCCCGTAATCAGCACAGCCTGATCTTTGACATAGGCAAGCACGTCGCTCATCATGTCGCTGCCGCAGGCGCTGTATGCTTCTTCGTCGAGTTGCTGCTCGCCGCAGAGCACGTCTGCGCTGAGCAGACTGGCGATTTGACGTAGTTTCATCCGGCATTCATCCCTTCGGATAATCTATTGCTTGGGTAATCAGTTATACTTGGCCAGAATTCCCTTGATGTCCGCGGGAACGAGGCGGCCGTACACTTCGTCGTCCACAACGATGACCGGAGCCAGACCGCAGCAGCCAAGGCAGCGGGTCGCTTCCAGCGTGAACACGCCGTCCGGCGTGGTGCCGCCGGCCTTGACGCCGAGCTGTTTTTCGAGTTCTTCGAGGATGTTCTGCGAGCCTTTGACATAGCAGGCCGTTCCAAGGCAAACCGCGACGCGGTGCTTGCCGCTGGGGTTCAGCGAAAACTGCCCGTAAAACGTGACGACCTGGTACACTTCCTCAAGGGAGATGCCAAGCCCTTCGGCAATGATGTTCTGCACTTCGATCGGCAGATAACCGTAGACTTCCTGCGATTGCTGCAGTACCGGCATCAGCGCGCCCGGCACGTCCTTGTGATCGGCAATGATCTTTCTGAGCTGTTTCTCCTGTTCCTGCGTCCCGCGGAACGGAACCGCAGTTTTCTGCTTTGCCATACTCTTCCTCCTCGGTTGGGTTCAAATAATCAAAATTGGCGTTCAGACCAAGTCCGATTATAGCATAGCAATATTATTTAGGAAAGCTAAAAATGCTCCAAAATTGCAGAAATCCGTAATTTTTTATCGATTGCGACATATTTATTAACGGCTTTGACAGCCACAGCGCCTCGCGCCTATAATAGAGGCAGCATCGCGCCCGCTTTTTTCCGGCAGCCGCCCGAAAATCCGCCCGGCGCGTCAGCCCGAAACCCGGCGGCCCGGCGCGCAGAATATTTGAGGCGGGCTGCCAAAGCGAAGGAGAATTTTTAAATCATGCGCATACTCGTTACCGGAGGCGCCGGGTACATCGGCAGCCACACCGTTTTGGAACTGCTCGCGGCGGGATACGACGTGCTTGCGGTGGACAACTTTGTCAATTCCAAGCCTGCCGCCGTACGGCGCACCAGCGAGCTCGCCCCGAAGCCGTTTGCGTTTGAGCGCTGCGAGCTGACGGATGCGGACGCGGTGGAAGCGCTGTTTGCAAACAACAAAATCGACGCGGTGATCCATTTTGCCGGGCTCAAAGCTGTTGGCGAGAGCGTTTCCAAGCCGCTGGAATACTACCGCAACAACCTCGTTTCCACGCTGAACCTGCTCTTTGCCATGCGCGCGCACGGCGTAAACCAGCTCGTGTTCTCCTCCAGCGCAACGGTCTATGGCGATCCGGCGAGCGTCCCCGTAAGCGAGGACTTCCCGCTTTCGGCAACAAACCCTTACGGGCAGACCAAGCTCATGATCGAGCGCATGCTCAAGGACGCGGCGGTGGCGAACCCGAACCTCCGCATCGCGCTGCTTCGGTACTTCAACCCCGTCGGCGCGCACGTTTCCGGCAAAATTGGCGAGGACCCGAACGGCATACCCAACAACCTCGTGCCCTATATCGCGCAGGTCGCGGTTGGCAAGCTCTCCGCGCTCCGCGTGTTCGGCGCGGACTACCCGACGCCCGACGGCACCGGGGTGAGAGATTACATCCATGTTGTCGATCTTGCGCGCGGGCATGTCGCAGCGCTTAAAAAGCTGCAGAGCGGCGCGGGCGTATACACCTATAATCTCGGCACGGGCGTTGGCTATTCCGTGCTGGACATGCTGCATGCGTTTGAAAAGGCCAGCGGCAAAACGCTGGCGTACCAGGTCGTCGCCCGCCGCCCCGGGGACATTGCTTCCTGTTATGCCGATCCTTCGAAGGCCGCAAGCGAGCTCGGCTGGCGCGCGGAATACGGCGTTGAGCGCATGTGCGCGGACGCATGGCGCTGGCAGTCCCAAAACCCGAACGGTTTCAAAGATTGACCTCGTTTTTCAAAGGGGCTGACCGCCCCTTTGCATCCCCGTAAATATAGAGAGAGATTCCAAAGGGCGTGCCCTTTGGCCAGGGAATAAGGGGGTGGAACCCCCAAACCAATCATATTCAAAGGAGTATTACTCATGCAGAAACCCACTCTCGTTGTCATGGCCGCCGGCATGGGCAGCCGTTACGGCGGACTCAAGCAGATCGACCCGGTCGGGCGTCACGGCGAAATCATTATGGACTATTCGCTCTACGACGCGATGCAGGCCGGGTTCGGGAAGGTCGTGTTCATCATTAACCGCAAAATTGAGCATGACTTTTACGAAGTCGTCGGCCGCAGAGCCGAGAAACATCTGGAAGTGCATTACGTCTTCCAGCAGCCGGAAGCCATGCTTCCCGCCGGGTTTTCCGTGCCCGCCGACCGCGTAAAACCCTGGGGTACGGCGCACGCCATCCTCTGCTGCAAGGACGTGGTACACGAACCTTTTGCCGCCATCAACGCGGACGACTACTACGGCAAGCGCGCATTTTCGGTGCTGTACGACTACCTCAAAGACGCGCATGACGGCGAAAAGCACGATTATTCCATGGTCGGTTACGAAGCGCAGAACACGCTCACGGAAAACGGCCATGTCGCCCGCGGTGTCTGCGAAGTCAATGAAAAAGGCGAACTGGTCAACATCGTCGAACGACTGCGCATCTACAAAACGCCGGAAGGCCCCGCGTATACGGAGGACGAGGGCAAAACGTTTGTCCACTTCCCCGCGGAGAATCTCGTATCCATGAACTTCTTCGGCTTTACGCCATCGATCTTTAGCGAACTCGAAGCGCGCTTCCCGCAGTTTTTGGTTTCGGCGCTGCGCGACAACCCGCTCAAGGGCGAATTCCTGATTCCGCAGGAAGTCGGCCTGCTGCTGCAAAAAGGTAAGGCGAGCGTGCAGGTGCTGTCCTCGCCGGATCGCTGGTACGGCGTTACCTACCGCGAAGACAAGCCGGAAGTCGAGCGCGTGCTTGCGGAAATGACGCTTTCCGGCCTGTATCCGGACGAGAAACTTTTGGGTTAAACGAAAAGTAGAAGGGGCTGACGCCCCTTTTATTAATTGGATATACTTCTGTGTAATAATCTGCGGAATGGATTCGACCGAACGAAAAAAGCGGCTGACAGCCGCTTTTTTAAGCGAATCATCGCCCTAAAGGAGCCGTCTTGCCAACTTCGTACCAGAATTATTCTGCCGTTCTCAAGCGGAGGCACATTGAAAATTTCTGAACGAAAAAAGCGGCTGATGCCGCTTTTTTCATCCGAAGCCCAGCGTTCCGAGCCTGGCTTCTTTTTTCTGGGAACCCATTGCGCCCCCAAACTTAGTTTGCGTTACCCGCGGAAACGGCAGGCAGGATGTTGCCGCCGGAAACGAGCGTGTTACCGCCGGAAACATTATTGCCGGAAGCCGCGCCGGTGGGATTGCAGGCGGCAAACATGAACATAGCGGAAACCGCCAGCATCAAAATAAGTATCGTCTTCTTCATAATTGTAAATACCTCCAAGTTTTTTTATTGCGTTTCGAATGAACTATGTGTACTATATGTGTTAGTACGCACGTATAATACCCCATGCACCGCAAACTTGTCAAACGAAAAAACAGGATTTGTGGTAAAATTCATGAAAAGGTCACACTTATGACAATGGAACCGTATCAACTCCAACAGCTCCGCACCCGGTGGCTCGCAACGAACGTTTACCTCGCGTTCGTATGCTTTGGCTTGCCGCTGATCTTTACGCGCTTCTACTTCAATATTACGGAAACCAAGCACGTTTTCTTTCTCGTTTGCAGCCTGGTTTATGCGCTGGCGCTGATCCTGATTGCCATTCTGCTGCCCAAAGGCTACGGCGTTGCAAAGCCGGAGCGCGCGCCGGTCGCCCCCGCGCTGTGGTTTCTTGCGGCGTTTTTCGTCTGCTTCGTGCTGGGCGGGCTGCTTGGCGGGCACCCGCAGGACGCCTTCTTTGGGCAAAACAACCGCTATCAGGGCGTTTTAACCGTGTTCACCTATTGTCTGGTGGTTCTTGCGCTGTCGCGGCAGGCGCTCAGTTTGCGCGTTGCTGAAGCGGCGGTGGCCGCGGGCGCTGCGCTGGTGGGCGCGCTGGGGCTTTTGAACCATTACGGTCTCGACCCCTTTGGCTTTATGGAAAATCTCACAGCGTTCGATCGGGGGCGTTTTCTCTCCACCATCGGCAACGCGGACTTCTACGGCAGCTACCTCTCGCTTGCGTTTCCCGTGACGTTCGGCCTGTTTCTGCATGCCGAACAGAAGCTTTCCCGCGCGCTTTCGACGCTGGCGCTCGTCTGCGCCTCGTTTGGCGCGCTGGTGGCGGGCAGCGATTCCACGGCGCTGGGCATGCTTGCCGCCGCCGTCGTCTTCCCGCTGGCGCTGTTTGGAGACCCGCGCGGTTTTCGCCGGTATTTTCTCGGCTGGGCGGTGTTCGCGCTCTGCGCGCTGTCGTTTGGATTGGTTTCGCCGGTTCTGCCTTCGGCAACGTACCTTTCAGCGTTCTGCGTCCTCGTTTCAAAAACACCCGTTGCGCTGGTGCTTCTGCTTGCCTGCCTCGTTTGCTGGCTTGCGCTCAAAAAAACGCCTCCCGCGCGCCTGCTTGGCGCAAGAAAGGCTTATTGGATTGCGCTGCTTGCCGGAGCGCTTCTCTGCATGCTTGCGTTGATATTGCTGAATACGGCGCTTTCCGGCGTTCCGCTCGGCGGCGCGGAAAACTACCTGCGCTTCTCCGAAAGCTGGGGAACCGACCGGGGTAAGATCTGGGCGTTCTGCCTGCGCGTGTACGAAGGGTTCACTCCTGTTCAAAAGCTCTTTGGCGGCGGCTCCGGCGCGCTGTATTACGCGGACGCGCAGAACCACGTTTTTACCGACGCGGCGCTGGACACCGCGCACAACGAGTACCTGCAGTACCTGCTCGTTTCCGGCGGGGCTGGCTTATTGAGCTTTCTTGCGTTTCTCGCGCTGACGCTGATTGCGGGAGCAAAGAAGAGCCTTTCCGATCCGCTTTCGCGGGGATTTACCGTCGCGGTTGCCGCTTACGCGGTGCAGGCGCTGGTCAATATTTCGCAGCCGGCATCCACGCCGTTGTTTTTCGTGTTCTGCGGTTTGATTTTCGCTGCTTCCGGTCAAACGGACGCGTCGTTCTGGCGGAAATCGCGCCTCGCGCGGTGGATACGCCGACAAAAAGCGCGTCCAGGGAACGCGTAATACGCCATCTGTTATCGATATAAAGAATAACGATTGACCCCGTTTTCAACAGTAAAAAGCAGCCCCGCGGCATCGACTGCCGTGGGGCTGCTGTATGTTGAGCGGTCTGTTTTGGCGCTTACGGAACCGGCGTACCCGTAGGAACCGTGGTGCTGGGGGTGATGAACTTGGCCGCGGCATAGCACTGCACGCCGGTTGCCACCACCTGGATGTAGTAGAAGTCGCCGGTCTTGAAGTAGATCAGCACGGAGTCTCCCTTTTTCGCTTCGCCAATCGGGGTGTTGTCTTCCGTGCTCGGCATCGAGCGCAGCGCAACGACGCTGGCCGAGACGGTGCCCGGAATCGTGCCCGCAATGGCTTTTGGCGTCGGGGTTGCGGATTCGCCGGGCAGCAGCCCCGCCTTGTCCACAAACTTCGTTGCAATGTAGCCGTAGATATTTTCTTTGACGATCTTGACGAAGAAGTAGTCCCCATCGACTTCGTACACCTTCAACTGGGTGCCGGAAGAGTATTTTGCAACCAGCGTGTAAGTCGGGCTGGGGCCAGAGCGGAGCGCGACGCCGCTGGAGTTCAACGTTCCGTCCACGGCGGTCTGCACCTGTTCGGGGCTGGGCGTCTTGGTTTCGGGTTCCGGCGTATCGTCTTGCTTGGGCGTAACCGTCGAAGTCGCCGGCGGTTCCGTCGCTGGAGCCGTGGTCGGAGCCGCGGTTGGAGCAGGCGTCTCCGCGCCAACCGGCGCGAGCGAAGGCGTTGGTGTGTATCCGCTTGGCGACGTGCTCGCCGAAAGGTCTTCATTCTTGGAACCGCGCATCGACCAGACGATGAAATAAATGCTGACCAGCATTACCAGAATGATGATGCTCAGCACGATATACCCCAGCGGTGTGATGCGTACGGATCTTCTCCTCATTGTCTTTTCCCCCAAAAACAGCAAGCATGCGTTAATATAATGTAATTTGACTGCGGAATCGAATGTCTATGCACAGTATATTGTTTTTCGCGGGCATTTCAAGTGGTTTCCCCGAAAAATTCATAAAGTGTTGCAGCCTGTTCTAAAAGAATTCACTTTTAAATTCGGGTCGGCGGCCGGTTGAAGGCCCGTCTTTTTCAAAGCGGCGGTTGCTTCATCCGCCGTCAGCCGCGCTCGTTGAGCACGACCTGCGGCTCAAGAATGCGGGTGATGCGGAAGAGCAGCAGTTCTTCGTCCGAACGTTCAAGGATGCCGCTGAGCAGCGAACTCTGTCCTTTGACGGAGGCGAGCGCGTCGGTAAGGTAGCCTTTTCCGGGCGACTCCGACCACTCGGTTACGATCCTTCCATCGAAGAAGCGAATTTTGATGAGCCGTGCGTTGGCGGCTTCCAGAAACGAAACGCGAATCAGGAGCACAGGCCTTCCGCTTTCGTCCGCGCCGAACCGGCCGCTGACGCCGACGCGGTGGACTTCGCCATGCGTGGCAAACTCGCCGTAGGCGGGCGCGTCGAAGCCGATCTCCAGCGCGTGGCGCTCGTCCGTTTCGTCCACGACAAACTGCAGCGTTCCGCCCCGGCAGACAAACGAAAGCGCGTGCAGCCCCTTGGTAAAGTTATTCTGCAGCGTCTGCGCAAAGAGCGGGTAGACGCCGACCGGGGAAGCGCGCTTGTCCCCCGCGGCAAAGTACGCTCTGCCGTCGAGGCGCTTGCAGATTTCCGCGAGATCCAGCTTTCCGCGCTGGGAGAACAAGTCGCCAAACAGCGCGGTCGGCGGCGTGTAGAGATCGGCGCAAAGCCGCTTTTTCGCGCTCTGCAGCGCGCCCAGCCCCGCGCCGAGCTTCGGCTTGGATTCCGATAGCGCCTCCGCACGCGAGAAGTGCTTGGTTGCCAGCGCGTAATAATTACTCTGTTGGAAGAGCTCGTTGTTGCCCGCGTTGGAAACGAGCAGCACACCGGTATCGAAAAAGCCGAGCACGTTCTGGCCGAACATGCCGTTAAAGAGGAATGAGCGCTCGTTTCTGCCAACCCAAATCTGGTAGCCGTAGTCGTAGTCCCCCAGCGTCTTGGGCGTTGCCGCCTGCGAACGCGTCGCTTCCTTAATCCATTCCTCCGGCACGATCTGTTTGCCTTCGAATGTTCCGCCGTCGAGCACCATCTGGCCGATCTTTGCGATGTCCTCCGGCAGAATATACAGCCCCCAGCCGCCCTTTTCGTTGCCCATGGGGCACTTTTCCCAAAAGAAGTTCGTTATTCCAAGCGGCGCAAAGAGCCGGGGCGTTAAGTAGTCCGTCAGCCCCTCGCCGGTGATCTGCTTGATGATGCAGGCCAGCATGTAGGTGTTCATGCTGTTGTAGTTAAAGCTCGTTCCGGGTTCCTTGAGCACCGCCGATTCGAGGAAGCACTTCACCCAGTCGGTTTCCGTTACGGAGCCAGCTTCGTTAAAGGTGATCCCGCTCGTCATGGTCAACAGGTGCTTGACCGTGATGTTGCGGTGCGTGAGCTGGTTGATGCGGCTGACCCTGCCCGCGAAGATATCGATCAGCTTGTCTTCCAGCTTGAGCTTGCCCTCGCCAATGAGGATGCCGATGGCAAGACTCGTAATGGACTTGCACTCCGAGTGCGTAATATGCCAAACGTGCTGGTCGTAAGCGCCAAACGCCGCCTCGGTGATGAGCTTGCCGTTTTTTAGCACCAGTACGCCGTGCATATCCAGCGTGGGGTCGTCCCGCATGTCGTTGAGAAACGCCGCGACCCGCGCGGAAGGGACGCCCTGAGACTCGGGCGTTACGCGCGCAAAAGGCTTATTGATCGCGGAGGGGGTGAACTTTGGTTTCTGAGACTTCAGGTCGATCAGCGGGCGCATCGTGGAAGTGTTGTCCAGCAGCTGTTTGACCATCATCAGTGCGCGGGAGTCGGTAATCAGGTCCATACGCGATCCTCCGAATCATATCGTGTTTTGTTCTTGTCTGCACGCCAGTCCGATTTTTCGAGTCCGCGGGTAAAGGCGAACCCCCGGACGTGTTCCGGACTGCGGCATATTGCCACATTTATTACAGTATACCAAAAAATGCATTCCGATAACAGCCCGTGCATTCTCGGCGAACGAAAGCCTGGCTGCAAATAATATGTCCAGATTCCATGTTATCTCCGCCGGCACGTCCTAATTGTGGTATAATATTTCATACCAGAGAGGGGGCTCTCCATCAATGGATCGGGCTATCTACATACAAACCACATGGTCCGCGCAGGATGTTGCACTGCTGAAAGCGGAGTTCGCGCTGTATAACCACCGTGCGATCGCCCGCTTTGCCTGCGACTGCGCCGAGCGCGCCTGTCAGCGCTCCACTGCGGATAAGCGCGCTTATGCCGCAATCCTTGCCGGACGTGGCTGGGCAGACGGAATCACAAGCGTTGACGAAGCGCGCAGCGCCGCATTTGCCGCGCACGAAGCCGCCCGCGCTGCAATCATCCCCACCACACAGTACGCCTGCCGCAGCGCAGGACATGCCGCGGCCACCGCGCATGTGATCACCCACGCGGTTCACGCCGCGGACTTCGCGGCAAAGGCCGCCCCAAACAATCTGGAAGAGCGCGAATGGCAATATAACCATCTGCTCTCAATGCTCCAGAACATGCCGGACGGATTCGCCAGATAGAACCGCCTGAAATAAAAAAGCGAGCAGCTGTTCAGCTGCTCGTTTTTTTGTCAGTTTTACCACTCAAGCGTCAGTCCGACGCCGACTTCCCGCGCGTCGAACGCGTTTAGAAACGCCGCCTTGACCGCAAGCGACGTACAGTGTCCGGGATAGACCAGCTGCACGCCAAGCTCTTTCAGTGTGCGGATCGTTTCATCCAGCGCATTTCCCGTTTCGAACAGGTGGAACCCGCCGAGCAAACCCGCAGCGCGGCTCTCCCCCGTCTGCCGTTTTGCCGCGGTAACGGAACTGCAAACGCCGCTGTGCGCGCAGCCGCAGACCACAAACACCCCCTGAGGGACGCTCAGCGCAAGGGACGAATCGTCCCGCAGCGTGTCGCTTTCCCAGCAGCAGCCGCAAGCTGCGAGCGTTTCGCCGACGGCGCGGTTCTCCTCGAACGGGTATGCGCACGGAATCTCACCTAAATACCGTACCCGTTCGCTGATGGAAACAGCCTTTGCGGTAAGGCGCGGTTCGACCCAATCCGGCAGGCCGCAGAGCGAGATTGGTGACCCCGCGGGCAGCCCTTCGTATTGTTTGGGCAGAAACGCGTTCGGGTGCGCCGTGAGCCGCACGGGCTGATGAAACCGCTCAAAGAACGCGGGAAGGCCTCCCGTATGGTCGATATGCCCGTGGGAGAGCACGATATCCGTCACGCGGCCTAGATCGATCCTCATGCGCTCGGCGTTTTCGATAAACGCGCCGGAATACCCCGCGTCGAAGAGAATCGTCCGCTCGCCGTCCTCAACGAGGTAGCTCACGGCGGGTTCGCCGATATAGTATTGGTCGATATAGGTAGCGTTGTCCATGAGTACGGTAAGCTTCATCGGTTCCTCCCGCTTGCGCCAGCTGGTTCGGTCGTCTGATTCGCTAAAAGTCAATCGCCATTGCCCGTGCGCGCTCGATGGCGCGGCTGAGCAGCGTTTCCACGGGTTCGCGCCCCGTGTCGAGGCCGTCCGCTGCGATATGGTCAAAGCGCGGAATGCCGAAAAACTTCGCCATGTCGCTTAAGTACTTTGTTCCGTTGTCCAGGGGCGAACCTTCCAGCGCGCCGCCCCGCGTGGTTACAAACAGCATGCGGCTTGCACCACAGACGCCGTAGGTGCCGTTTTTTTCATTACAGTCAAAGGTGATGCCCTGCACGCAGAGGTGTTCGATATAGACTTTCAAGAGCGCGGGAAAGCTCAAATCCCAAAATGGAGCCGCGATAACGACCCGCTCCGCCTGCTTGAACTGATGCGCATACCGAAAGCGCGGATGGTCGAGCGCGCCCGCTTCGAGCAGTTCTTCCCGCTGGCGAAAGAACCCGTTCTGAAACGGAACCAGCGGCTCGTCCATCCGCGTGAGCCGCTCGATACGATATTTACCGGACTTCTCCAGCTCTGTTATAAACGCTTCTCCAAGCTTTTTCGTTCGGGACAGTTCGCCGCGAATGCAGCAGTCGATATAAAGAACACGAATCAAGTTCGGTCCCTCCGATCAATATTGATGAACGGGTCAGCGCCAACCGCCCCAGGGGCGCAGTTCGCCCAGCTCGCCGGACGACAGCGCGGAGAGTACCCGTTCGCGCGGGGGTATGGAGTCCGCGGCTCCCATTGCCTGCACGCAGAGCGCGGCGGCGGCGGTTGCCAGTGCAAGCGCGTCGCGGGTCGCTGCCCCGTCGGCGATTTCGTTTAGAAAGTAACCGAGGAACGTATCCCCCGCCGCCGTGGTGTCCGCCGCTTTCACGCGGTACGCGCCAAAGCGCGTCTGTTCGCCTTTCACGGCGCAGACCGAACCGCGCTCGCCAAGCGTCAGCAGTATGTTCAGGCGCGGGTAAGCCCGTTCCAGCGCGGGCAGAATCTCTTCCTCGCGGGTGCACCGCGCGATGGCCGCGCCTTCCACTTCGTTGACGATCAGCCAGTCGAGCTGTTCCAGCGGATACGAAAACACGTCTGCGTCCATTGGAGCCGCGTTGAGCGCGACAAAAAGGCCTTTCGCTTTGGCACGTTTAAGGATAAGGCCGACCAGGTTCGTTTCGTTTTGAAGGAGTGCCAGTCCGCGATTACCGAACGCCACCAGCGCAGAATCGACGTACGCTTCCGTGAGCATCCGGTTGGTTCCGCCGTGGAGCAGAATGCAGTTCTGGCCGTTATCGTCCACCTGAATGACCGCGTGGCCGGAAACGCCATCGGAATGCTCCAAGAGCGAGCAGTTCACGCCGCACTCGACGAGCTTTTGCAAGAGCATGTCCCCGTCCCGTCCGATGAGGCCGGCATGGAACACGGTCGCCCCCGCGCGCGCCGCGGCGACGGACTGGTTGAGCCCCTTGCCGCCGCAGTGATCCTCCAGCGACAGGCTGGACTTGGTTTCGCCGGGACGCACGAACGCGTCCACGCGGTAGACATGATCGATGTTGAGCGAGCCGAAGTTGAGTATTCTTGCCATGATAACCATCCCTATTCGTCGATTTATGGTATGATGAAGCCATAGTTTTAATTTCGAATGCAACAGTAAAAAGGAGCGTACCATGCCGCAAAATTTGCCGAATCCGCAGCCGCATCTACGGCTGGACTCCGCCTGCGGCGCCGTCTCGGCGCTGCTGCCGGGCGACCCCGCGCGGCTCGAACGAATCAAGCCGTTTCTTGCCGACGTAACCGAACTCGCTTACAACCGCGAATTCCGCAGCCTTGTTGGAACCTATCGCGACGCGCGCATACTGGCCGTTTCCACCGGAATCGGCGGCGCGTCCGCCGGGATTGCCGTGGAGGAACTGCATGCTCTCGGCGTGAAAAACATGATCCGCATCGGCAGCTGCGGCGCGCTCCAGCCGCAAGTGAAACTTGGCAATCTGATTCTCGTTTCCGGCGCGGTGCGCGACGACGGCGCGAGCAAGGCGTATATCGACCCCATTTATCCCGCCGTCGCGGATTCCGCTCTGCTCGCCGCCTGCGAAAAAGCCGCGCAAAAGCTCGGCTTTACGTTCCACACGGGAATCACCCGCAGTCACGACAGCTTCTATACCGACCGCGAGGAGGAAATAGACGCGTATTGGTCGGCTCACGGCGTACTGGGGTGCGACATGGAGACCGCCGCGCTGTACGTCATCGGGCGGCTCAGGCAGGTTCGCTGCATGAGCATCCTTAACAATGTGGTTGCCTACCAGACTGACACGGCGGACGCCATCGGCTCTTACGCCAGCGGCGAAGAAGCGGCCATGCGGGGCGAGGAGCACGAAATCGTTACCGCGCTGGAAGCGCTCGCGAGTCTTTCGGTATAGCCGCCTATAAAAGAAGATGCAGGTACGGTTTCGTTGAACAACGGAGCCGTTTTTTATTGCGCGCCGTAGCGCGCCATCGTTTCGAACAGGCGGCGCTTGAACGCTTCCCGGTCGACTCCGGTAGCGACGACAGCGTTCTTCTCCATTTTTTTATCGCTGTAGAGGTCGGTAACGGTCTTGCCGCGCGTAAGCTTGCCGTTCATTTCCACGCGGACGCCCGCGCGCTCGGTTTTGAGCAGCGTTTCATCATCGGCATAGAACAGCGCAAGCGGATCGTGCATGCACATGCCCGGCAGGCCGTACCCCTTGGAATACGCCAGCAGTCCCTGCGAAACGTCCCGCGCGAATTTCGCCTGTCTGGAGCCCAGCGCACCAAGCTCGTCCAGCTCGTCCGCCGTCAGGTAGGCGGGAACGGTCACGTCCAGCCCGCACATTGTAACGTCCAAACCGGAATGGAACACGATATCCGCCGCTTCCGGGTCGGCATAGACGTTGAACTCCGCGGCCGGGGTCACGTTGCCGCCAACCGCCGCGCCTCCCATCAAAACGACGCGTTTGAGAAGCTGAGGCAGGCGTTTGTATTTGATCAGCGCAAGACCCAGATTCGTCAGCGGGCCAATGGCGACGATCGTCAGTTCGCCTTCGTAACGCTTTGCCGTTTCGTAGATGGCGTCCCAAGCGGGAAGAGCCTCCGGTTTGCGTCGGGCGGGCGCAAGCGAAAGCCCGTTTAGTCCGTTCTGTCCGTGGACATGCGGCGCGGTTTTCGCCTCGCCAATCAGCGGCTTTTCCGCGCCGCGATAGACCGGCACATGCCCCATCCCCGCGAGTTCCAATAAGTCCAGAGCGTTTTGCGTGGTGTGCTCCACCTCGACGTTTCCGGCAACGCTGGTGACCGCGACGAGTTCAAGACTCATTAAGTGCTTCGAAAGCAGGATGGCGATTGCGTCGTCCACGCCGGGGTCGCAGTCGAGCAGCAGCGGCAGTTTACGCATGTTACCGCCCTCCCTTCGAATAGGTTTGCACGGCTTCGACGAGCAAGTCTACAAACCCCTTGCGGTCGATATCCAAAATCACGTTAGCGTTGGCGGGCTTTCCATAAAACCCTCTCACATCTCCAATCGTCGTCCCCCGGCAGTAGTCTCCGACGGTTTCGATTGCAACATACATCTTCTGCGCGGTCATCAGTTCCGGACGCACCACCGCCGCAACCGCGACCGCGTCGTGAACGGGCGCGCCCGCGTACCCGATCTTCCGGTGAAAGTCGTAAAAGAAGTCCAGCCAGTCCGCAACGACCTTGGCAACGGGGTTGCCCACCGCGCGGACGCGCTCAAAGTCCTCCGGAAACACCAGCGCGCGCTCGGTCACGTCCAGCCCCGCCATCGTAATGGGAATCCCGCTGGAAAATACGATTTCCGCCGCTTCCGGATCAACAAGGATGTTGAACTCCGCCGCGGGCGACCAGTTGCCGTGCTTGATTCCGCCGCCCATCAGCGAAATCCGTGCGATTTTGTTTTTCAGGCGCGGATAGAGCAGCAGCAGAGCAGCAACGTTGGTCAGCGGCCCGGTCGGAATCAGCGTCACCGGGTCTGCGCTTTCCTCCAGCACCTTTGCCATGAGTTCGCAGGCGTCCAGTTCCAGCGGTTTGCGCTTGGGTTCCGGCAGAATCGGGCCGTCCAGGCCGGAAGCGCCGTGCACGGAAGGCGCGTTCATCGCGTCCGCAAGGAGCGGTTTGCTTCTGCCGACGGCAAGCGGTACGTCCAAACCGACCAGCGCCATCACGCGTCCCGCGTTATAGGTCGTCTTTTCGATTGTCTGGTTGCCGCATACCGAGGTCACCGCCTTGATCTCCAGCATCGGACTTGCGCTTGCTAGAACCCATGCTATAGCGTCGTCATGGCCGGGGTCGCCGTCCAGCAGCACCGGAATTCGTTTTGTCATTTGTCCGCCTCGTTTCCGGCGGGCTTGCGCTTTTTGATTCGCTTTACGGTGCTGGCAGCGTAGAGCACGAGGCCGAGGATGGTGACCACATACGGAATCAGCGAAACGAGGTAGCTCGAAACGCCCGATAATCCGCTGACCTTGGTTCGCAGCGCCTGCGCAAGCCCGAACAGGAGCGAACTCAGCATGGCGCCCACCGGTTCGCCGCGCCCCATGGCCTGCGCCGCGAGCGCGATGAACCCGCGCCCGGCGACCATGCCGCTGTTCCAGCCCTGCGAGTAGTACATGGACATAAACGCCCCGCCCAAACCCGCCAGCGCGCCGGAGATGCCGATTGCGATGTATTTGATTTTTAAAACGCTTACGCCGACGCTCGAAGCCGCGTTGGGGTTTTCGCCCACGGCGCGGATGTTGAGGCCAAGCGGTGTCCTGTAGAGCACGAGCCAGCAAAGGTAAACCGCAAAGAACGCAACGTACGTCAGCACCGAATGCCCAGAGAGGATATCCCCCAGAATGGGAATATCCTTAATCAGCGGAATGCCGACCGTCGGAATCAGGATATTCTGGCTCACCAGCGCGCCGGTGTTGCCGCGCATGCCGGTGAACATATACAAAAGAAAAATCGTTCCGCCCGAGCCCAGCATATTCACCGCGATGCCCGCCAGGATGATATCCGTTTTCATCTTGAGCGCGAAAAATCCCATCAAAAGCCCCAGCAGGATGCCAATGATCATCGCGCCCAGTACGCCGACGAACCAGCTCTGCGTCCAGTAGCTGAACAGTACGCCAAAGAGCGCGGAGATCATCATAATACCTTCAAGGCCGATATTGGTCACGCCCGCCTTTTCCGCAATGACCGCGCCGAGCGCCGCAAACAGAATGGGAGCCGTAATGCGCAGAACGGAGAAGAGGAACTCGGTTTTGAGGATGGTATCGAGAAGCTGTTTCCACATCACTCGATCCCTCCTTCCGCATGCGCGGCGGCTTTCGTAAGATCCGCCCGCGCGTTTTTAACCACGATTCTCTGCCGCGCGCCGGAGAGGAACTGCTCCGCCGCAAAGAAGAGGAAGATGGCGGCCTGAATGATATCGATCATCTCGCTCGGCACATCGCAGTAGGTTGCCATGAGCTGGCAGCCCTTGTTGAGGTAGGCGATAAAGAACGCCGCCAGCGGCACGAGCAGCGGGTTATTCTTGGCGAGGATGGCAACCGTAATGCCCGTCCAGCCGAAACCCGGCAAATCCTTCCAAAGAAACGTGGAATACCGGCCCAGCACCTCGATGCTGCCGCCCATGCCGGAGAGCACGCCGCCGATGACCTGCGAAAGCACGATCGTTCCGCCGACCTTCACGCCGGAGTACTGCGCGAACTTCTGGTTGACGCCGATCATGCGGATGGCGTAGCCCCAGCGCGTGCGGTACATAAACAGCCCTATGATCACAACAAACACCAGCGCCGCCACAAAACCCCAGCTTAGTTTGCTGCCGCCGCGCACCATCGCGGGAATCTCCGCCGTGGCGTCAAATGGAAACGTCTGGGTGGCGCCCTTGCTGCGGTCGGCAAAGTTATAGCTTAACAGGTGCAGCACAAGGTACATGCAGACATAGTTCAGCATAAGGCTCGTGACCATTTCGCTCGCGCCGAGCCTGACCTTGAGCACCGCCGGAATGAGCATGATCAACCCGCCGATGATTGCCGCAACCAACACGCAAAGCACCGCGTGCCAGCCGGTATTCATATGGATATAGATGCCGCAGAGCGCCGCGACAAACCCGCCCGCCATGACCACGCCCTCGCCAGCCAGGTTGAACTGGTTACTCGAAAACATCACGCAGACGGCAAGCCCGGTAAAGATGGTTGGAATCATTGCCGCAAGGATCGTATAGAGCCCCTGCGTGTTGAAGCTCGCAATTCCGTCTTTGAGCGAAACCAGCGGCCCGATCAGCAGATACCGCAGCGCGGTAAACGGCTCGTCCGAACTTAAAAAGATAAAGATTGCTCCGACGCCCAGCGCCAGCGCGATGGTTGCCGCGCCCCGCAGCAGCTCAAAGCCCAGCATCCGCTTATCCCTCATGACAAACCCTCCCGATCTCCTCGCTGCTCTGGCGCTTGAGGCCGAGCATGTATTCGCCCATCACTTCATCGTCGAGCTGGGACGTGTCTTCAAAATACGCCGCGATCTTTCCGCCGTAGAGAACGATCAAACTGTCGGACAGCTCCATCACCTCGTTGAGGTCGGCGGAAACCAGCAGCACCGCCGCGCCGGAACGCGAAAGATCGACCAGCTTTTTGCGGATGAATTCGGTTGCGCCTACGTCTATGCCGCGCGTCGGCTGGTCGGCGATGATCAGCGTAGGTTCGCTGGAGAACTCGCGCGCCACGACTACCTTTTGGATGTTGCCGCCGGAGAGCATCTTCACCTTTTGGCGGCGGGATTTGCAGAGCACCGTGTAGTCCGAAATGAGCCTGTCGCTCTCGGCGTGGATGGCGCGCATGTTAAAGAGCGGCCCGCGGTTGAAGCGCCGCTCGGTAAACCGGTCGGAGATCAGGTTTTCCTCAATGGTCGCGCCTTCCGCAACGCCGTAGGTCATGCGGTCTTCCGGCACGAGCGAAACGCCCAGCGCACGGATACGCGCCTGCGACGCGTGAATCACGTCCTGGCCGTTGACCGAGGCCGTGCCGGAGTCCGGCTCCATTAAATCAAAGAGCATATCCACAAGCTCGCGCTGACCGTTGCCTTCCACGCCCGCAACGCCGAGGATTTCGCCTTTCCGTACGTCGAACGAAACGCCGCCGAGCATCTTTTTGTTCCATTCGTTGGTATAGTGCAAATTCCGCACCCGGAGCACCACGTCCGTGGGCGCGGGCAGATCTTTTTCCACGTCCAGCACGACGTCCCGCCCGACCATGAGGCGGGAGATCTCCTGCTCGGTGATCGAAGCCGTTTCATACACGCCCATCGATTTACCGCCGCGCATAATCGTAATGCGGTCGGTAATCTGCTTGATTTCGTTGAGTTTATGCGAAATGAAGATGATGGTATAACCGCGTTCCTTGAGGTGGACAAGTTCGCGGAAGAGCTCCGCTGTTTCCTGCGTGGTTAAAACCGCCGTCGGCTCGTCGAGAATGAGAATCTTCGCGCCGCGAATCAGCGCCTTGAGAATCTCCACTTTCTGCTTCATGCCCACGGGGATATCCGCCACCTTCGCATCCGGATTGACGTCCAGATTGAACTTGGCCGCGCTCTCCCGCGTGATTTCGGTCGCTTTCTTATAGTCGATGAACAAGCCGGATTTTTTCGGAACCATGCCCAGAACGATGTTCTCCGCAACCGTAAGACTCGGCACCAGCATGAAGTGCTGATGCACCATGCCGATGCTGTGCGCAATCGCGGCGTTCGGCGAGGAGATGGAAACCGGTTTGCCATCGATCCGGATTTCCCCCTCGGTCGCCTGTTCCAGGCCGAAGAGAATCTTCATCAGCGTAGATTTTCCCGCGCCGTTTTCGCCCATCAGCGCGTGGATTTCGCCTTTTCTGACGGAAAAATCCACATCCTGATTGGCGGCGATGCCGTTTGGATATACTTTTGTAATGCCCTTCATTTCAACGATGACGTCGTTTTGCTCCATAAGCCGGATTCTCCCCCGAACGCAAGATGCGTTTCCGTTTTCCGCCACTGCGGATCAAACGGATGTTTCCTGTTTTTTCGTGAACGGACAGAACGGATGATCTGGAAAGCTATTATGCTTTTTAATAACTATAATGAAACGATACGATAAATGCAATGCCATACCGTCAAGCGAAAGCAAAGCGGGAAAGCGTTTTTCGCTTCCCCGCTCTGTTGGCTTATACTGTTTTGTTACGGCTGCATGGAATCACGCAGGGTAACCGCGCTGTTGGTGGTGTCGCCAATAGCGGTGGGAACCTTGATCGAGCCGTTCTGCACGGCTTCCTGAGCGGCCAGAACTTTATCCTGTACGGTCTGCGGCACAAGAGAAGCAAAGTTCTTATCCGTCACGATGCCAACGCCGCCCTGCAGGAGGCCGAGGTTGATTTCCTGACCCCAGTAGGTACGGCCTGCGTCCCATTCGTCAAAGAACCAAATGAGCGACTGGCCGATGTTCTTGAGCCCTGAGGTCAGCGTGATGGCCGCGAGGTCGCTCGAGAGCGTCAGCTCCTGATCGGAGTCCACGCCGATGAAATAGGCTTTCTTCGTTTCAAACGCCGCTTCCGCAGCGCCGTTGCCGGCCTGCCCCGCAACGCCCCAGATGATATCGCAGTTGTTGTCGTTGATCATGGAAAGCGCGAGTTCCTTGGCAACGCCCGTATCGTAGTAGTTCGTTACATAGCGGGTATCGACCTTGACTTCCGGGTCGGTCGCTTTTACGCCTTCCAGGAAGCCGTAGAGGAAGTCGTTGATGACCGGGCTGTCCTCGCCGCCAACAAAGCCGACGACCTTATCGGCGTTGATGTTCGCAACGGAAGTTTCCGAAGTCATAGCCGCGGCGAAGACGCCAATGAGATAACCCATGTCGTTCTGCCGGTAGGTGAGGTTGACGACGTTCTGATTTGCGCCGACATAGCTTGCGTCATCGTAGATCAAGAATTTCTGATCCGGATATTCGGTTGCCACTTCCTTGAGGTAATCCGGCATCTGCCAGGTGCCGCAGATGATCAGATCATACTCGCCGGAAGCCGCCACTTCGTAGAGCGTTTCCTGCCACTTGGGCTGGTCCGCGTCGGTCGCGCCCAATTCGATGGTCTTGTAGGTGATGCGTTTTGCGTCCTGCAGCGTTTTAAGTCCCGACTCGGCAGAGTCAAAAAACGATTTGTCGCCGAGATTGCCATTGACAATGCTGACCACGTTGTAGACCTTCTGTTCCGTCGTTGCCGCCGCTTCATCCTGCACAGGCGCGCTCGTTGCCTCGGCTGCCGCTTCATCGGTGGCCGCGGGAGCGCTCGCAGCGCCTTTGCAGGCAAACAGCGAAACCGCCAAAAGGACAGCCAAAAGGAGTGCCATCAGTTTTTTCATTCTTACAGTTCCTCTCTTCCTCACAAAAAAGATATGCGTGGATTCCGAAATCGATTCGGACGGGCATTCCACACGCTCAGTTTACCCATAGCCGAAAAAGAAGTCAACCCGCTGCGGTTACTTTCGGCGCGCGCGGCACGATCACGCACAAAACCCCGGGATTGTTAAGGGTCACAACCCTTAACCCTTCAGTCCCGGCTGCGCCGGTTCAACCGGCACAACGCATCGCGCCGCAGGAGCGGTTTCCCTGTGCTCTTTGCCGCCCGTGCGTCCAAAGGACGAGAGGCAAAGAGCGGTTGTTTCGTCAAAAAACTAGTTTTTTGACGATCAAAAGCCCCGCCGAAAGGCGGGGCTTTGCAAGCAAGCACAAACAAATTGGACTATTCTTCCTTCTGGAGGCTGCCCTTCTTGGAGCGGGTTTTGCTGTAGGCAAACAGCAGCAGCGAGCCGATCACGCCCGCGGAAATCATGTTCCAGCCGCCCGCGACGATGCCCTGCGTAAAGACCTTGACGAAAGGTTCGGCGTAGATGAGGACATCCAGCGCCGGAGCGACCACACCCCAGGCGATGACGTTGGCGATGATCTGATAGATGTTGAAGCGGAGCAGGTCTTTCCAACCGAACTCGCCTTCTTCGACCTTCATCTTGGGGTAAACAAGGCCGACGAGGAACATGGAAACGCCGCTGGCGACGACCCAGCTCCACCAGGGAGAGTCGTACTGCAGCGCGTCCGACAGCGCGTGGCCGATGAACGCGATGAGCCCGCCCGCGATGGGTCCGAACAGCGCGGCAAAGAACGCGCCGAGTCCATATGCGGTTTGAATCTCGGTTTCGGGGATGCCGGTAGGCACCTTGACATACATGAACAGCAGCGCAAACAGCGCCGCGCCAAGCCCGGTTGCGACAATGGTCTTGGTAGTTACCTTGAACATTTTCTTCATAGTCTTACCCTCCCATATATAATGATTTCGCTTGCTTTATTGAATCAAACTTTGCTGTAATTGTCAAGCAATCCGCGTGTTTGCCGTGCCGCGCGGACAAGCGTTTTTTGAACAGCAAAGCATCAGAGATACGTTAAAGATCGTAAGATGAAGCGGTGTTTCA
>JBDKTD010000120.1:0-5350 GCA_039680365.1 Clostridiaceae bacterium | reverse complement strand
AACGCTTCCATTGTAAAAGTAAGGCGGTTTTATTGGTATAACCTCTGTCGCGCACCCGCATAGCGGGTGGTTTTTTGCTCCTCCCGCTTCGCGGTCGGAACCGACTGAAGTCACTAATCAAAACGCCCGCCGATTTCCTCGGCGGGCGTTTTTTTCGTTGCCTAGTCGAGTTTGCGCGCGACTTTCAATTCCGCAATCCCGACCGGGTCGCATACTCCGGTTGCCGCGTTGATGGGGGAGTGGATGTTGAGTGAGAAGCCGTTTTTACCGTATTTTTCATCGATACCTGCGGCATATTCTTCCTGTATCGTAACATGCGTCGTTTTGCCAATCACTAGCTTGAGCGCGCCTCCGGCGACATCGGCAATTTCGCTGAGTTCGCATTCCAGCGACAGAAAGCTCTCGCAAATGCGCGGGGCGTGGATGGTCTTGCATCCGGCCATTGTAAACCCGCAGACGTCGAACTCGTCTGTTTCTTCTTCATTCTGCGAAATCGCGCGCATCATGCTGTCGTAACAAGACTGCGAAAGAAAGCTGATGCAGAAGCACCGCTCGCGCAGGATGTTGCGGTAGGTATGCGTGCGCTCCATCAACCCGCCTAGAACGGCGTAGTAACCGCAGCCTTCCTTTCCGCTCACAAACGAACTCCAGGTCTGCGGACAGACGTTGGTAAATCCGTTCTCCTTATAAGTTGTTACGACAAACAAGAGTTGAGGAATGCCGCAGGCAAACTCCAGAAACGAAAACAACTCGAACTGCTCCGGCCATTCCGGCTTGAAGTGGGAGGGTATTTGACTTCCAATTTCAATATCCATTTTACTCTCCTATGCGTTCCAGACAGAATTTTTGTTTACAGAGATTATAGCACTGCCAGCTTTAAAATGCTGAAAAACCGATCAAAAACAGCAAATGAAAGCGAAATTCAAGAAATCGTTGCTGTTTGATATGCGATTTATTAGCAGCAGAAAACGCTTCGCACGAGAAAAACATTCTATTGACACCGGCCTGTTTTTTCGGTATCATGTTGTCTGCAACCGCGCCCAGTTCGTCTAGTGGCCTAGGACGCTGCCCTCTCACGGCGGTAACAGGGGTTCGACTCCCCTACTGGGTACCAATTAAAACGCCATCCAACCGGGTGGCGTTTTTACATGCTGCGAATGCAGAGATAACAGCGGTATTCTGGAAACCGCGCTTTGCTGCGGAAGGAAAGCATGGTAAACTATTGTCTGAACATTGCAAAGCGGGAGGCTGAAATGCTGCAGGAGCGAATCAGTCTGGCAAAGGCCAACGACGATCCTATCGAAGAAGAAGAGTTTATAGACGCAACGCTTTTGGATGAAGATCTTGCGAAAGTGGATCTGAAATCGGTTCGCCTGATCAACTGCAAGTTTGAGCGCTGCAACTTCAGCAGAGCGGGATTCTACAACTGCTTCTTCTCGCACTGCGATTTTTCCAACTGCGCTTTTACCGAGAGCTATTGGAAGCAGTCCCGCGTTGAAAGCAGCAGGGGAGACGGCGCTGAATTCAGCGGAACACACTTCAAGGAATCAGTTTTTGCCGACAGCTCGTTCTGCTACGCGAATTTTACGAAGGCTTCGTTTGAGTATTTCTCGCTGGAACGCTGCCTTTGTAAGGAAGCGTTCTTTACCGAGGCGCGCTTAAAGAAAATCGTTTTCGACACGGTTGATCTCAGCCGGGCGGACTTCTTTAAAACATCGCTGAAAGGAATCGATCTTTCGAGCTGCATCATCACCGGAATCATGGTTTCCGATTCGTTTCGCGAACTTGCCGGCGCAAAGATCGACCTCTCGCAGGCTGTGGATATCGCCGTGATGCTCGGCGTCAAGATTGTTTAACAGTCACGACTGACTTGTGCAAAAAAAGAACCGCTCGACGCGGTTCTTTTTGCTTTGTTGCGTTATTGACAGGTCTTTTGCTTTTCAAACCGGTAGAGTTCCTCGGTTGCGAGCGCCATCTTTGTTACGGCAAAGTCGCAGTCATGAGGATAGCAGTACCAAGTGTCCTCCAAGGTGTTCAAATCCACGCAGTCGCCGTATTTGCCGAGGTAATCGTACTCGATATGGCAGGAGTAAAGAGAAAGCGCGGGTTTAACCATCTCGAATTCGCCGTGCTTGCCGCTGACGCGGACACGAAACCCTTCGGCGTTATGCGTCAGCGTGCCTTCGCCAAGGTAGATGTACCCCGCGGCGTTCGGCAGGGACTCGACCCGTACCGGGCAGGTGATGGCGTACGCGCCAGCTTCGACTTCGCGCCGGACGTTGCCGCGTTCCCATTCGTACCAGTCCGGAATATGCGGAAATTCCGTTTCGCCGCTGTCGGCGGAGAGTTCGCCAAGGTCGCTCATCGTCCAGCTCTTGCCGCAGGCCGAGCAGATCAGTTTCGCTCCCTCCGAGCGCATGCGGTACTCCGCCTTGCAGTGCGGGCATTGGTAGAGCACCTTATGCAGTCCTTCGGCGCGCCATGACTGCGGGGTGCGGATTCCTTTCTCTTTTTGCCACGCAAAATCGTCGTATGTGAACGTTTCGCGAATGCGATCGTTGATCTCCTCGACGCTGGCTTCTGCGAGCTCTTTTGCCGTAAAGAGCTGCGTCATCACGGCTTCGGTGGGGCGAACGCCGCGCTCGCGCAAGTTCCAGTACGGAGAATTGACGTGGTGGCCGTGCATGATCAGCGAAACGACGGGGACTTTCAAAAGCTGGCATAGCTTGCCGAGCGATTCCGGCAGCACGGCGCTGGTGCCGCAGAGGGAATACCGCGCTTCCGGATACAGCACCGCGATATCGCCCTTTTTCACGACGCGGTTGAGCTGGCGAACCAGAATCGCGTCGTTGGTGAACTTACGCTTACAGACGCATCCAACGGTTCGCATCAGCCATTCGCGGCTCTGGAACCCTTTTTTTGTCGGTGTGGTAAACCCGTCGATCGCGACGACGTAGTTCGCGCGGTGCGGGAAGATGGCTGCGGTTGTTACTTTAAAATCTTGAAAGGCGTTGTGGTTGCAAAGCAGCAGATAGGGAGGTTTCAGTTCATCCATGCGTACCTTTTTGATGATCGCCTGGTGTTTCCATACGGCGGGGAAGCTGATGAGCCATGCCAGAAACCTGAGTCTTTGACGTTTCGGGAACGCAAGCATGTCGAAACGGGCAAACGTGTCTTCCACTGATGCTCCTTTCCTGCGGTCAACACTTTTTCCGCAGGCTGTATATTATGTGCGTATTATATGGGTTTGAGCGCGGCATTGTCAATTAAAACAGGCCTTGCAGAAGTCAGATAAGCGAATAATTGGAACAGTGTAAAGTTTGTTTCATTCGAAGAACCCGCCTTAGTCAAAAAGCGGGTTCAGTGAAAACACTGTAAATACAAACTTATTTCATTCCCTTGAGCAGTTCGAGCACTTCTTCCATCGGCTTAACGCTGGCAAGCGGTTCGTGCCAGATCAGGCGTTCATAGTAGACAACGAGTTTTTCGCCGGAAAGCAGGGGATTGGTATACGTCGTGGTTCCGCCGGAGGGAATCACAACGTCGTAGCCGTATTCAAACGCAACCTTGCAGGTGGTGTCGATGCAGTACTCCGTCTGCATGCCGCAAAGAACGATCCGCTTAACGCCTTTGCCTTCGAGGTATTCGCGCAGATCGGTCTTGCGGAAAGAGCTGGAAAACCGCTTATCGACAATTTTTTCGTCCACGCGCGGAACAAGCGAGCAGTGCAGCTGCCAGCCCGCGGTATCCATTGCAAGAACGTCGCCTTCGCCGCCGTCGTGGCGAACGTATACGACCTCCACGCCGTGATCATGCGCGGCGGAGATCAAGAGATTCAAGTTGAGCAGAAACTCGTCCTTATGCGCCGGGCCTTCGTCCACCAGCGCCTGCTGCACGTCTACAACCAACAAAATGGTTTTCATGTTCATTCCTCCCGTTCATTAAAATAAGAGTCAGACCGTTCCATCTTTATAAACGGCAACTATATGCGCCGCATCGCAAAAAGGCTTATTTTTGGATTCTCCGCAGCGGCAGAGCACCACGCGATTTCGAATTTCGTAGGTCGTGCCGTCCGAAGATTCAATCGGGATTCCGCCCTTGACGAATATGCCTGCACTGACTTCCTCCTCGGGGTCCTGTAGAATTTCGATGGCTGGTTCGTAGACCGGCTCGTGTTTATGCCCGTCCTTCTCCACCGCGGTCAGACGGCCTGCGGGGCATTCGTTCGCGGCGATAATCGCTTCCGACCGGTTTTCGGCGGAGGCGGAATCTTCCGAAAGTTCCCAGGCGTCTCCGCCTTCCCGGTGGCAGAACCGCGCAAAAGCGCATCTGCCGTCGTCCAGCAGGTCGATGCCGCTGCCGGGCAGAAGCGTTGCGCGCGCGTCGTATGCTTCCCTGCAGGCGGTCTCCGTGCCGTCGAAGCCGCAGGCTGTATGCGCGCCGTCGCAGAACGGCGGGGTTGCCGTTTTGCCGCAGCGGCAGAGCGAATAGACTTCCTTTTGTGGAAACTCGCGCCCGTTGCGGTATTCGTAGCCTTCGCCTTTTGGCGTTATAATGCGCTCCCGCAGCGGAACGCCGCCGGAGACGAGATACGGCCCGTCTTTAATGATTTTTATCTTCATTCGTTCGGTTCTTTCATTTTTACTTTAATACTATGTAACGCTTAGTTTTATGCGAGGAACTTCAAAAAAGCGTCCGCTTGTTTCTGCAGATACGGTGCGCTGGCAACGAGTTCTAGTTTGCCTTCCGCGTTCGTCTGCAAAGAAGCGTTGGGAATAGTCAGCCGGGGAATGTTCATTACGCGCATATTAAGAAGGCTGATGAGCGCTACCAGCGCGTCCTGCGCAATTCCCGTACCGCTCATGCCGGTCGTAATGCCGCTGATGGCGGCGGGCTTTCCAAAGAGCACCTGACGCTCTTCTTTGCTCACGGGGCGGGAGAGCCAGTCGATCAGGTTTTTGAGCACGCCCGGAACGGCGTGGTTGTATTCCGGCGTAAAGAACCAAATGCCATTGGCGGCTTTTACCTGTTCGCGAACGCGCTTGACGGGTTCCGGCGCGGGGTATTCAAAATCTTGATTCAGCAGCGGCACGTCTTTGTATTCGAGCAGCTCAAACGTGGCTCTGTCGCCAACCGCTTCATTTGCCAGCAGCGCAAGCTGACGGTTATAGGATTGCTCCCGCAGTGAGCCGACAATTGCAAGGATGTTCGGTTGTTCCATGTTGTTCTTCTTTCTTTATGCATAATCCAGTGAATCGACTATATATGTTTGATAAACGTTCCTCTGTTGAGCTCCTCAAACGCCAGCTCCAGCTCTTCGCGCGTGTTCATGACGATCGGCCCGCCCCAG
>JBDKTD010000303.1:0-4483 GCA_039680365.1 Clostridiaceae bacterium | reverse complement strand
TGGCGGAATCCGTCAGCAGCATCACCAGCCGGTCGATGCCAATGCCGATGCCGCCCGTCGGGGGCAGGCCGTATTCGAGCGAGAGGCAGAAGTCCTCGTCGATCATCATGGCTTCGTCGTCGCCGTTTGCGCGCTCCTGCGCCTGCTGGACGAACCGCCCGCGCTGATCTACGGGGTCGTTGAGCTCCGAGAACGCGTTGGCGAACTCGTGGCCGGCGATAAATAGTTCAAACCGCTCGGTCAGGTACGGCGCGGAGGGCTTGCGCTTGCTCAGCGGAGATATTTCGACCGGGTAGTCGATGATAAACGTCGGCTGGATCAGCGTTTCTTCCACAAACGAGTCGAACGTCTCGGCCAGCAGCTTGCCGCGTGTGGCGGACTTATCCTTGACTTCGAGCTTGAGGCTCTTAGCAAGCGCGCGCGCTTCTTCATCCGTTGCGCAGGCGTAAAAGTCCGCGCCGGTGACCTGACGAACCGCCTCGTTCATCGTCAGCCGCTTGAACGGCGGGGTCAGGTCGATAGCGAGCCCCTGGTAGGTAATCTTTGTGGCGTCGTTGACGGCCACGCAGCAGCGGGAGATCAAATCCTCCGCCAGTTCCATCATGCCGTTGTAATCCGTGTACGCCTGATACGCCTCGATGGTCGTGAACTCCGGGTTGTGCATGGGGTCCATGCCCTCGTTGCGAAACAGCCGGCCAATCTCGTAAACGCGCTCCAGACCGCCAACCACGCACTCCTTGAGATGCAGCTCGGTGGCGATGCGCAGATACATGTCGAGGTCGAGCGTATTGTGGTGCGTCACGAACGGTCGCGCGGAGGCGCCGCTGGCGGTCGTGTTGAGCACGGGGGTTTCCACCTCGATGAAGCCGCGCTCGTCCATCCTGCGTCGAATTTCCGTGATAATCCGGCTGCGCTTGATAAACGTGGCTCGCACTTCGGGGTTCACGATCAAATCCACAAATCGCTGGCGGTAGCGCAGTTCCGGGTCCTTGAGCCCGTGGAACTTCTCCGGCAGCGGGCGAAGCGACTTGCTGAGCAGCGTCACTTCCGTTGCGTGGATGCTGGTTTCGCCGGTTCGGGTCTGAAAGATTGCGCCCTTGACGCCCACGATATCGCCAATATCGAACGTCTTGAACGCGGCGTATGCGGCCTCGCCGACTTCGTCGAGCTTGACATACGCCTGAACGCGCCCCTTGCCGTCGAGGATATGCACAAAGCTCGCCTTGCCCATGATGCGGCGAGAGATCATGCGCCCCGCAACGGAGACGGGCTTGCCTTCCAGCTCGGCAAAGTGCGAAAGGATGTATTCGCTCGTATGCGAAACGTCGTAAACCGTATGGCAGAACGGATCGCTGCCCGCCTGCTGCAGCGCGGTGAGCTTATCGCGCCGTATCTGCAGCAGCTCGGAGAGCTGCTCCTGCGTCAATTCCTGTTCCTGAACTTGCTGATCCGTATTGGGATGTTCCATGCTACCTCTCCTCTATCCAGTGTTTCTGCAAAAAACAAGGGGGCTGATTAGCCCCCGTAAAACCTGTTTGCGTTACTTGCCGATTGAAGTGACCTTCAGCTTCAGCATGCCGCCGGGGGTGACAACCTCGACCACATCGCCGGCTTTATGCCCCAGCACCGCCTTGCCGATGGGCGACTCGTTGGAGATGCGCCCGTTGGCGGGGTCCGTTTCCGCACTGCCGACAATCTGGAAGACGTATTTTTTCGTTTTATCGCCCATATCCATGAGCTTCACCGTCGCGCCGATGCCAACGGTCGTCGTATCAATGGCAGACTCGTCGATGACGTGCGCGTTTTTCAGTTCGCTCTCCAGCTGGACGATATCGTAGTCGTTTTTCTCCTGCTCGTTTTTCGCCGCGTCGTATTCCGCGTTTTCGGAAAGGTCTCCGAACGCGCGCGCGATTTTGAGCTGCTCCGCAATCTCCAGACGACGGGTTGTTTTGAGAAACTCCAAACGCTCTTCGCGTTTTTTAATTTCTTCCGGCGTAAGCCAAGTTTCAGCCATCGTTTGTGTTCTCCTTATCATTCCGGACGAACGCATGCGGCGTCCGTTCGTGTTTACCTATTATATTTGTGCAAAAATTGCATGTCAAGCCCGGATTTTCCCCGCGGCGCGGGGTTTTTCCGCCCCGCATGCCCGGCGGCGGCATTTACGGCGCGTCGTCGGCGCCAAGTCCGTGCTCCGGCCAGATTTCCTCGAGTTCCTCCAGCGTTCTGCAGGCGTTGATGCGTACGCGGAGCTTGGAAGCGCCCCGCTCGCCGCGGGCGTAGAACGCAAGGTGCTTGCGGAGTTCAATCATCGCGTGCGGACCTTTTTGCTCGAGGGCATTGCGCGCGTGACGCAGCGCAACCTCCCGCCGCTGCTCCGGCGACGGCTTTTCATACGCCCGTCCTGCCAGCGCGCATTGGATTTCCGCAAATACAAACGGATCTCCCAGCGCCGCCCGGCCGACCATGACCCCGTCGCAGCCCGTCTCCGCCAGCGTTTCCAGCGCGCTTGCGCCATTCGTTACATCCCCGTTGGCAAACACGGGTATTTTCACCGCGCGCTTGACTTCCGCCATGCAGGCGCGGTCGGCGCTGCCCGCATAGAGCTGCTCGCGCGTGCGCCCGTGGATGGTCAGCATACTCGCTCCGCTCTCTTCGCAGATCTTCGCAAATTCGGCCGCGTTTTGATGCGCCTCGTCCCAGCCTTTTCGAAACTTGACCGTAACGGGAACCTTTACGGCGCAAACCGTTTCTTCGACGATCTTGCCCGCAAGCACGGGGTTCTGCATCAGCGCGCAGCCGTCGCCGTTTCCCGCAATCTTCGGCATGGGACATCCCATGTTGAGGTCAATGCCGAGCAGCTGCTCGCCGAGCTCCCGCTCAATCTGCGCCGCGGCTCTGGCGATTATGGCCGGGTCGCTGCCGAAAAGCTGAACAAAAAAGGGCTCGTCGCCCGGTTTTGCTTCATACAGCGCGCGGGACTTCTCGCTTTTGTAGAGCAGTCCCTTTGCGCTGATCATTTCGGTGCAGACGCTATCCGCCCCGAACGCCCGGCAGATCAGGCGAAACGTCCTGTCGGTAAATCCCGCCATCGGCGCCAGCAGCACGGCCGGGCGCCCTGCGGGGAGAAAGCCGTTCTTCATGGCGCAACAGTAGCGATCGGGTTCTCCGTCGGCTTGGGCGTCGGAGTTGCCGCCGGAATCGGAGATTCGTTCGGGTCGGGGGTGCCGATGTTCGTCTGCGGCGGGTCTTTTTCCACCACCGTCAGTTCGGAGATATACCAGCGCGAGTTGACGTTGATGAACTTGATCTTGTAGCGCACCGGCGTCCACTGCGGCAAGGGAAAGTCGGCCGCGTTCTGGCCTTCGCCGAGCTGGTCGGCATTGATGTTGCCGTTGAGGGAAACGCGTTCCACGGCGGTTACCGTCGCGCTCGTGGACCAGGGCAGCACAAAGATTTTTTCTATCGCCAAATCATAGTGATAATTCGTAATCGTATAGTTGGAATACGTCGCGTCCGTCATTGCGGGGTCGTTTTCCAGAAACGTCAGCGTAAAGTATTCTTCCAGGTCGTTTTTCGCGCCGTCGGCAATCACGCAGTCCGCGCGAAGCGCCATGCCTTCGGACGCCAATATATAGAGGTTGCTGACGCGTTCCGCCGTCAAAAAAGCGCCGATGCAGACGATGCACGCCATGATGACAAGCAGCAGCGTTCGCACGACGTATGTCATCGAGCGTCTCGCTCTGCGGAGCTTCTGCACTTCTCTGGATTCTTCTTTTCGGTCGTTTGCCATGTCTTCACCTTCGATCGCTATCATAGCATATCGCATCCCGTAAGGCAAACCAACAAATTGGAAACAACGCCCCGTATTGCGCCTTTCCGCCGCGCCGAACCGGAGCCGTTGTGTGACGAACTCACCGCCGCGCGCGCCCGCGCGGTTGACTTATCCGCTCGCGGGGGTATAATGAAATTACTGCCGAGAAGGCAAATCTACCAATAGTTATATGGAGTATCTGTGTTCCATGAGTGAAAACAGCGAAACCTGCACCCACGACTGCTCGAGCTGTTCGGCCAGCTGCGCCGATCGGGAGAAGACCGATCTGCACGAACCCCTCAACGCGCTGTCCCACGTTCGCCGCGTCATCGGCGTTGTAAGCGGAAAAGGCGGAGTAGGCAAATCCATCGTCACCTCCATGCTCGCGGTGCTCCTGCGCCGGCGCGGCTATAAAACCGCCATCCTGGACGCGGACGTCACCGGCCCTTCCATTCCGCAGGCGTTCGGCCTGCATGAACGCGCCTCCGGTTCCGATCAGGGCATCTTCCCCGAAGTGAGCAAGACCGGCGTGGAAGTCATGAGCATGAACCTGCTGCTCGAAAACGAAACCGACCCCGTCGTCTGGCGCGGGCCGATCATTGCGGGCACGGTCAAACAGTTCTGGACGGACGTCATCTGGGGCGACGTGGATTTCATGTTCGTCGATATGCC
>JBDKTD010000187.1:0-1525 GCA_039680365.1 Clostridiaceae bacterium | reverse complement strand
TCAGCGAACAGGTCATCGAAGACCTCTCGCACGCCGAAAAGACAGGTGCAACCGGCGGCGTGTTTGGCGAAGGCAAGCAGGACGACGAACTGCTCGGCCCCGCTGTGCGCGTGATTCTCGAATACGGCCAGGCCAGCACCTCCATGATTCAGCGGCGGCTCCGAGTTGGGTACTCCCGCGCGTCCCGCCTGATCGACACCATGGAAGTGAAAGGCTATGTTTCCCGCTTCAACGGCAGCAAGCCCAGGGACGTCATCATCAAGCAGGCGCAGTATCGCGAAATCTTTGGTGACGACACGCCGTTTGCGGAGATTCCTTCGCCCGACCATGCGCCTATCGGCGATTTTTATCGAGACAAGTAACAGGCAGGAAACCGTATTGAACAGAAACACAAACGAATCTGGAACGGCGAATATTGGCGTAAGGAGCGAACTATGGCGGTAATCGGAGTCATCTCGCTCGGATGCGCGAAAAATCAGGTGGATACCGAACGCATGCTCGGCCTGCTCATTGGCGCAGGGCATACCATAACAAACGATCCCAAACAGGCGGACGTGCTGATCGTCAACACTTGCGGGTTTATCGAATCCGCCAAGCAGGAGTCCATCGACGCCATCCTCGAAATGGCGCAGTATAAGCAGGGCGGCAAGTGCCGTCAACTCATCGTGACCGGCTGCCTTTCCGAGCGCTACCGCGATGAACTCAAGGACGCCATGCCGGAAATTGATCTTCTGCTTGGTGTTCGGGAATACGAAACCCTCCCCCGCCTGCTCGGCGCCGTTTCGGACGCGCCCGTCTGCGGGCCGCAGACCGCGCGAGTGCTCACCACGCCCAGCTACAGCGCATACCTCCGCATTGCGGACGGCTGCGACAACCGCTGCACCTACTGCGCCATTCCGCTGATTCGCGGCGGGCTCGTGAGCGAGCCGCTGGAAGCGCTGGTGGACGAAGCAAAGCGACTTGCGGAAGGCGGAGTAAGCGAGCTGACGCTGATTGCGCAGGATACCTCCGGCTACGGCGTCGACCGTTACGGCAAGCCCATGCTGCCGGAACTGCTTGCAAAGCTCGAAGCGATCGACGGCATTCATTGGCTCCGTGTGCTCTATACGTATCCCGATACCGTTACGCCGGAATTGATCGACCGCTTCCGCGGCAGCAAGAAGATCGTTCCCTATCTCGATATGCCGCTGCAGCACACCGAGGACGAAATGCTCCGGCGGATGAACCGGCGCGGCGATCAAAAGCATATCCTCCGCGTGCTGGACTATGTTGCCGAGCACGCGCCGGAGTTTATGCTGCGAACGACCCTGATGGTCGGTTTTCCCGGCGAAACGGAAGAGCAGTTTCAGCGCATGCGGCAGTTTATTGTGGATCACCCGTTCGACCGCGTGGGCGCGTTTACTTTCACTCAAGAGGACGGAACCCGCGCAGCGAGCCTGCCCGGCCAGGTGCCGGAAGACGTCAAACAGCGCCGTCTCGCCGAACTGATGCAAACGCAGCAGGCCGTTTCCGCCGCGCGCAACCG
>JBDKTD010000063.1:0-10189 GCA_039680365.1 Clostridiaceae bacterium | reverse complement strand
ATTCTGCTCATCGGTGTGACCTATGCTCTGGTCGCAGGCGTGATTTCCCCCGCTATCGTGCAGTATCGTGTCGCTAACGCAACACCGGCGCCGACCCCGACGGTTGCGCCGGTCACTGCGACGCCGTCGCCTTCACTGGAGCCCGGCTCAACGCCGTCGGCGACCATTGCACCGGCCGGAAAGCTGGACGGGCACGTAATCGGCATTGATCCTTCGCGCGGTTACAGCTCGAAAGTACAGGGTGTTTCGACCAAAATATACGCCAACCGGCTGAATTTTGCGGTGGCGACGCTGGTGAAAGAAAAGCTGGAGCAGGAGGGGGCAACCGTCGTCTTTTCGCTCAACGACGTCAAGGACGACAAGACTTCTTCCGAGCGCGCGGCCGTTTTCAACAGCGGCGGCGTGGAGCTGGTTCTCCGCATTGAGTGCAACTTTGTCAACGCAACGGACACGCGCGGCGCAATGGCCTGGATACCGGAAAAGCATGATCAGAAGGACGCCTGCAGCAAGCTAGCCAACGCGGTTCTGAGTTCGTATATCGATGCAACGGGGCTGTCGAAGCGCGAAGTGAAGGGCGAATCCATCATTGAAAAGTCGGACGAAACGTTCTTCAACAAGACCGAAGCGCCGGTCTGCACGCTTTTTATCGGCCATATCAGCAATGCCGAAGAGGATAAGAAGATCAATGATTCCGACTTCCAGAAGACCATGGCGGAAGGCATCGTAAACGGAATTATGAGCTATCTCGGCATTCAATAAACGAATACAGCGTTCACAGCCGCCGGAATTTCCGGCGGCTGTTTTAGTTAGATACAAGAGGCGAGGTTAGCGAAACGTTTTTCCTCTGCGGCGGAATTTTGCGTTTGATGCGGGCGCTGAATTCATCTGAATCTCCGTCTTTTCTTTGATGACGGCTCTTGTTTCAATGCGGTAAAAGTCTTATACTGTATAAGGTTTCGAACGGGCAAGCATCTTTTCTATGCCCGATTAATGCAAGGCAGGTGGAATCGATTGAAAAAAACGTTTCGCGGCGGCATCCATCCTCTCCGGCGTACCGGCGAAGGAAAACCGCTGACTAACGCTTGCTCCGTGCGCGCCGTCGTGCCGGACGTCGTTGTCATCCCGATGGGGATGCATCTTGGCGCGCCGAGTGCGGCATGCGTACAAAAAGGCCAGCGCGTGAAGCTGGGCGAAGTGTTAGCAACTCCCGTTGGCGCGCTGGGACTTCCGGTACACGCAAGCGTTTCCGGCGAGGTGCTCTTTGTGGAGCCTCGCCAGCAGCTCAGAGCGGCTCCGGAACTCTGCGTAGCGATCAAGAACGACGGCCTGGACGAATGGGTTGAACTGACCCCCGCGGGCTCGCTGGAGTCGGTTACGCCGGAGCAGATTATTGCCGCCGTCAAGAACGCGGGCATCTGCGGCATGGGCGGAGCTGCGTTTCCAACGCACGTCAAACTATCGATTCCGGAAGGCAAGCAGGCAGACGCGGTGATTCTCAACGGCGCGGAATGCGAGCCGTTTTTAACCGCCGACCACCGGCTGATGCTGGAGTCGCCGGAGCGCATTGTCAACGGACTGAAACTCATACTGAAGGCGACGGGTGTCGGCTGCGGCGTCATCGCGGTTGAGTCGAACAAGCCGGACGCCATAGAATCCGTGCAAGCGGCAGCCAAAAACGATCCCAACCTGTCTGTTTTACCGCTGAAAACAAAATACCCGCAGGGTTCGGAAAAGCAGCTCATTCACGTTGTGACCGGGCGGGAAGTACCGCGCGGCAAACTGCCCATCGACGCGGGCGCGCTGGTGTTTAACGTCAGCACCGCGGCGGCCATTGCGGACGCCGTTCTGCTGGGAAAACCCCTGATTGAGCGGATTACAACCGTGACCGGCTGCGTCGGCACGCCGTCGAACCTGCGGCTCCGCGTTGGGACAACCTATCAGCAGGCGATCGACGCCTGCGGCGGGCTCTGCGGCGATATTGGCAAGATCTTTGCCGGCGGGCCGATGACCGGCCTGTGCGCGGCGGACACGAGCGTTTCCATCACAAAAGCGACCAACGGCATTGTCGCGTTTGATCAAAAACAGGCAAAGCAAATCGAAGAATCCGCCTGCATCCGCTGCGCAAGGTGCGCGCATGTCTGCCCGATCGGGCTGCATCCGTACCAGATGCGCGCGGATATCGACAAGCCGGATCTGGAGCTGGCCAAGAAGCACGGATTGCTCGACTGCGTGCTCTGCGGCGCGTGTTCCTATATTTGTCCCGCGCGCAGATACCTTGCCTCGTCGTTTAAAGCGGCGCGGGAAGAGCTTGCCGCAAAGGCGAGGAGGTAAGGAGTATGGAACAGACAAAACGACTGACCGTTTCCAGTGCGCCGCATATCTTTTCCAAGAAAACCACCACCGTTCTGATGCTGGACGTCATCGTTGCGCTGACGCCGGCGATTGCCGCGGGTATCTGGCTGTTTGGCTGGAACGCCGCGCGCGTGCTGCTCATCAGCACCGCTAGCTGCGTCATTTTTGAGTTCCTCTGGGAACTGCTGCTCAAAAAGCCGATCACCGTAAACGACCTTTCCGCCGTGGTCACCGGCATATTGCTGGGGTTGAACCTGCCTTCCACGGCGCCCTGGTGGATGATCGTCATCGGCAGCGCGGTGGCCATCCTGCTGGTCAAGCAGCTCTTTGGCGGCGTTGGCGATAACTTTGTCAACCCGGCGCTCTCTGCGCGCGCGGTGCTGCTGGCAAGCTGGCCCGCTCTGATGAGCGGCAGCAGCGCGTTTGTGACCCCGTTTGACGCGGTCTCCAGCGCGACGCCAATCGACATTATCTCCAGCGCAACGGCGCACTCCACCGCGATTCCTTCCAATCTTGACCTGCTGATCGGCTGGGTTCCCGGCTGCATCGGCGAGGTCAGCAAGGTTGCCATCCTGCTGGGTCTTGTCTACCTGCTGATTCGAAAGACGATCTCCTGGCATATTCCGGTTACCATGATCGCTTCGTTCATGCTCTGTACCTATCTCTTTGGAGGAGATCCCGTTCAGAGCGTCTTAACCGGCAGCGTGCTCTTTGGCGCGGTATTTATGGCAACCGACTATGTTACGAGCCCCATGACGCATCCGGGCCAGATGATCTACGCCGCGGGCGCGGGCTTGATCCTTGCGCTGATCCGCGCGTTTGGCGGTTATCCGGAGGGCACGACGTATGCAATTCTCCTGATGAACGTCGTAACTCCTCTGATCGACCGGGCGACAAAAGGCAGAATTTACGGGGAGGTGAAGACCCGTGCGTGATAAAATTTGGGTACTGGGGCTGAAGCTCTTTGCCTTGGCCGCAATCGCGGGGCTTGCGCTGGGAGCGACCAACGCGCTCACGGAAGGGCCGATTCAGCAGCAGGCGGTCATCGCCGCGGATGCCGCCCGCAGGGAAGTTTTACCGGGTTCGGATACATTTACCGAGCTGACCGCGCCGGAAGGCCTCAGCGAAGCTTACGCGGGCTACGATGCAAACGGCAAGCTCGTCGGCAAGACCGGCAAGGTCGTTACCAAGGGCTACGGCGGCGCGATCGAAGTCACCGTCGGCGTTGACGAAACGGGAACGATCACGGGCGTGTTTGTCGGCGGGCCGAGCTTTTCGGAAACCGCTGGACTGGGCGCGCGCACCAAGGAAGCGTGGTTTGGCGAGCAATTCATCGGCAAGCTTTCGCCCGTTTCACTCAAAAAGGACGGCGGCGACATCGACGCGGTAACCAGCGCAACCATCAGTTCGCGCGCGGTCACCAAGGCGGTCGATCTGGCGACAAGCCTGCTAACCGCGCTCAGCGCGCCGACGGAGGGTTAAACAATGGAACAGAAAACAACGTTTAAAAGCGTCTTTCTCAACGGCGTAATCACGGAGAATCCGACCTTCCGGCTCGTGCTCGGCACGTGCCCCACAATGGCGGTCACCACGAGCGCCACAAACGGAATCGGCATGGGCGCCGCGGCAACCTTCGTGTTGGTCGGCTCCAACGTCGTGATTTCTCTATTGAGAAACTTTATACCGGATAAAATCCGCATTCCTGCGTTCATCGTTGTCATCTGCACGTTCGTAACCATGGTGCAGATGTTCATGCAGGCGTTTCTGCCTTCGCTCTATTCGAGCCTTGGCATCTTTCTTCCGTTGATCGTGGTCAACTGCATCATCCTTGCCAGAGCGGAAGCGTTCGCCAGCAAGAACACCGTGCTCCACAGCGCGGCGGACGGAATTGGCATGGGCGTCGGCTTTACGCTGGCGCTTACGCTGATTGGCAGCATCCGCGAGATTCTCGGCAACGGCACGATCTTTGGCAACAGCGTGTTCGGGCCTTCCTACCAGCCAATGCTGCTGCTCATCCTGCCCGCGGGCGGGTTTATCGTGTTCGGGCTGCTGCTTGCGCTGTTCAACGTTGTCAGCGCGAAGGCCACCGGCAAAAAGGAGGCGAGGAAGCAATGAACCCGATTGTCAAAGTTCTTCTGTTTATGTTCAGCTGCGTGCTGACGAACAACTACATCTTCTCGCGCTTCCTCGGGTGCTGTCCTTTCCTCGGCGTTTCCAACAAAGTGGAAACCGCGCTGGGCATGGGAGTTGCGGTTACGTTCGTCATGGCGCTGGCGAGTTTGTTTACGTATTTTGTGTATTATTACATCCTCGTGCCGCTGTCGCTGACGTATTTGAGCACCATCGCGTTCATTCTGGTCATCGCGTCGCTGGTGCAGGTGGTTGAGATGTTTCTCAAAAAGTCCGCTCCGTCGCTCTACGGCGCGCTGGGCATCTACCTGCCGCTGATTACGACCAACTGCGCGGTTCTTGGCGTTACCATTCTCAACATCACGGAAGGGCACAACCTGCTCTACTCCGTTCTCAACGGAACGTTCGGCGCGCTGGGCTTTTTACTGGCAATCGTGCTGATGGCGGGCGTTCGCGAGCGGCTTGAAACGGCGAAGATCGCGGCTCCCCTCAAGGGATTCCCGATTTCGCTGGTCATCGCGGGGTTGATGAGCATTGCGTTCCTCGGCTTTTCCAACATGTTCGCGGGGGTGGCGTAAGAATGGATACGATCATTAAAATCCTCTTTGCCGTCGCGGCGCTGGGCGGAATTGGCGTGTTGTTCGGCTTTGTGCTGGGAGTTGCTGGCAAGAAGTTTGCCGTCGAGGTAGATGAGCGCGTGCAGGCCGTGCGCGCGGCGGTCTCCGGCGCGAACTGCGGCGCTTGCGGGTATGCCGGCTGCGACGCGTTTGCCGAAGCAGTCGTCCGCGGAGAGGCGAGCACTAGCGGCTGTACGCCGGGCGGATCGAAATCCGCAAAGGCGGTCGCCGATATCATGGGCGTTTCCGCCAATGCGATTGAACCCATGGTTGCGCGCGTGCGCTGCCAGGGCAACTGCGATAATGTAAAACCGCGCTTCGAGTACGCGGGCATTCCTTCCTGCCGGGCGGCGAGTTCGCTCTCCGGTGGGCCGAACGCTTGCGAGTTCGGCTGCGTAGGCCTTGGAGACTGCGTAGACCACTGCCCGTTTGGAGCAATCCATATGGAAAAGGGCGTTGCTGTGATCGATCAGAACGTTTGCACCGGCTGCGCGGTCTGCATTGCTGTCTGCCCGCGCGGAATCATCCAGATGCTCCCGAAGGATCAAACCGTTATTGTGCTCTGCCGCAACAAGGCCATCGGGCGCATCGCGGCGTTGCAGTGCAAAACCGCCTGCGTCGGCTGCAAGCGTTGTGAAAAACAGTGCCCGACGAACTCGATTATCGTTAAGGACGGCGTTGCGGAGATCGACGAAACCACCTGCACGCGATGCGGCGCCTGCATTCCGGTTTGCCCGATGCACTGTATCGTCAACTTCTACGAGTGCCAGGACGAAGAGATTCTGGACGAGCAGTTACCGGACGAAGCGTAAGAGACAGAATCAAAACAAGAGCCGGCTGACGCCGGCTCTTGTTTTGTTTATCAGTGAAAACCTTGACTATTGTTTGGACGAATCTTCCGGCTTCGGCTCGGCGGCTATTGCCGCGGCCGCGAGTTTGCGTTTCTTTTTGCGCTTCTTCAGCGCAATGATCAGAACAACGATTGCCGCAATCAGTATTGCCAGAACTAAAATGGCTATCTTTGCCATGCTCGGCACGCCGTTCAGACCGATGGTCGTGGTAAAGAAATACCGCAGGTAACCAAAGCTCGCGGGGGTGTTGTATTCGTTGAAGCGCACATGCACCGTTTCGTAGTTGCGCACATTGTGTTCGGTGAAGCGGAACAGGCGCGCGCCGCGCGTATCCTCTGCTCCATAGCTCGTAAAGGAACTGCCAGGCGCGTTGGCGAGGTCTATGCCATGCAGGCTGCCGATATAGGAGTTGGTGTGGTCGTGGCCATTGACGGCGAGAAATACGTCCCCATTGTCCATGAACGCGCTAAACAGGCCGTTGTTGCTGCTGGAAGGGCAGGGAGGCTCGTTCACGTTGCCCGTAAAGATCATATCGGAATCCGGCAGGTAGTATTTACCCGCGCCGACGCCGACGCCCTTAAAAGAGTTCGGTGTGCCTTTTTCGACTTCGGTGAGCATGTCGTAGACTTCCGGCAGGGGGATATGGAAGAACGCCATGGAGGGGAGCGCTTGATTGCCGTTTTCGGCATGCGTCAGCGCGCTCTGTTCGTTATACCAGGCAACCTGCTTGGCGGAAACCGTGTCGTAGTCGCCGTTGGGCAGATAGCAGCCGGAGTCGAAGAAATACAGCTCCATTGCCTTTGCCGTGCCGTCGGTCGTATACACCGGCAGGGAATACGCGCCGGAGTCCGATAAGCCTGTTCCGTAGTTCACGCCGAGGCAGGTTTCGTAGGACTCGTAGAACTTGACCTGATCGGCAATGGAGATCGGCGCGTCGTAATCGTGGTTGCCAAAGACGACCGCAAACGGAATGCCGCTCTCGGCGATGGGTTCGAGCAGCGCTTTGAGCGCTTTCAGGCAGTTCTGCTCGCCGTTGCCAATGTGCATAATCGGGTTCGCGCCGTCCATCTGGTCGCCCAGAAGGACGATCAAATCGGCGGACGTGTCGCTAAGCACGCTCTTTTCCCCGGCGACGACCTGCCGCGTGACAAACTGGATATCCTGCAGGTCGGAGAAGATCAGAACGGTGAATGTGCCGTCGGATCCGAAGCGGAGATCGGTGGCGGAAGCTTCTTCGGCGGACGCGCTGTTAAAAGCTGGCATCAGGCAAACGCCGAGCAACAGAATACATACGAAAATCGTTAAAAAATGTTTTTTCATTTATCAAGCGTAAAGCATTTATAAAGGAAATGTCAAGTGACAGATTTTGATTTGTTACGATGTGACGATAGAACGGCGGATGCGAACGGAACGTGGGTTGTTGCGCTTGCCGCGAGCGTGTTATAAAATAGATGATACGGCAGCCGGTATTCGGCCTGTGCCGGGGGGTAGGGATGATATGCAGCAGTTTTTTACCGATTTAATCCGCAACAAGCTTTTAGTTGCGGCGCTGTCCGGCTGGGTGATTGCGCAGCTGGCAAAAGTGATTCTCTACACGATCGTAAACAAGCAGTTCAGCTTTGAGCGGCTGACCGGCAGCGGCGGCATGCCCAGTTCGCACGCGGCGACCGTCTGCGCGCTGACGACGGCGGCGGCAAAGGAGTTCGGCGCGGGGTCGTTTGAGTTCGCGGTTTCGTTTGTGCTGGCTTCCATCGTGCTCTACGACGCGCGCGGGGTGCGGCTGGAGACTGGCAAGCAGGCGGTAACCATCACGGCGATTATCGACCACCTGCTCAACGAGGGAAAAATTCTCAAGCTCCCGGAATATAAGCTCAAGGAGCTCATCGGTCACACGCCGTTTCAGGTGCTGATCGGTTCGATCATGGGTATCGGCATCGGCCTCTGGCTGGGCTGAGCGAATGCTTCAGCAAGAGAAGAAAAGGGGTAGAGCATATGTGCGGCAGGTTTTATACGGATGATGACGACGCGCAGTACCGCGCGGTGATAGCTCTGCTCTACCAGCGAAATCCCGAGGACACGGCGCTGCTGATGCGAAAGTCCGGCGAAATCTTTCCAACGGACAAGGTGCCTGTGCTGGACGCTTCCGGCCCGCGTCTGATGGAGTGGGGATTCTCCCGCTTCGACGGCAAGGGCCGCGTCATCAACGCGCGCAGCGAAACCGTGCTGGAAAAGAGCATGTTTCGCGGGCCTATGATAAACGGGCGGTGCCTGATTCCGGCGGCAAACTATTTTGAGTGGGAAAAACGCGGCAGCGAGAAGATCAAATACAAACTCCGTCCGAAAGGCGAGGGCTTATTGACGTTCGCTGGCTTGTACCGCGCGGAAGCGGGCTCGCAGCTGCCGCTGTTTGTGATTTTAACCGCGCCCGCCGCGAACGGTATTTCGTTTATCCACGACCGCATGCCGGTGATTCTGCCGCAGGACGCGCAGGCGGACTGGCTCAAGAGCGCGGATAAGGCAAACAGCCTGCTGGAGCGCGCGAACACGGAGTTTGAATACGAAATCTGCGGATAAAAATGCGAATCAGACGATCTGACGAATCAGGACAAATCGTGACAAGAATTGACAGGACGCGCGTGCGTACGATTTGATACCATCATTTTGCAAGGGAACAAACATTGCAGGCGGCTTACGAAAACGCGAAAGGAACATTTGCTTTGGAACTTGTGGAGAGCTTGAACGGCGCGCTAAGGTATATTGAGGAGCACCTGCTCGAAGAAACGGACAGCACGCTCGCGGCGAGGAGCGTGGGGCTCTCGCGCTTCTATCTGGAGCGGACGTTTTCCGCGCTGACCGGTATGAGCGTAAGCGAGTATATCCGCGCGCGCAGGCTCTCGCAGGCGGCGAACAAACTGATTGCGGGCGACGGTAAGATTATCGATCTTGCGCTGAAGTACGGCTACGACACGCCGGAGAGCTTTACCAAGGCGTTCTCCCGTTTCCACGGAGTTACGCCGACCAACGCGCGCCGCTTCAGCACGCTGCTCAAATGCCAGAATCCCCTTGCGATTTCAATACAGTTGGAGGGTTTTACAAGGATGAATTACAAGATTGAACAGATGGAAGCGTTCACGATGTTCGGCGCGGAGCGCACGTTCAACATGGACAGCGGCAAGGAAGAAATACCCAAATTCTGGGACGAGTTCTTTCAGGCGGGGCTTGCCGATCAGGTTTGCCCGATGTTTGGTATCTGCTTCGACGCGGATGCAAACGGTAACTTTCCCTATATGATTGGCGAACCGCTCAAACCGGGCATGGTGGTTTCGGAAGGGCTCGTTACCCGCGAGATTCCGGCGCATACCTGGGCGCGCTTTGCCTGCGTTGGCGCAATGCCGGGCGCGATTCAGAACGCGACGCGGCAGATCTACTCCGAATGGCTGCCGACCAACGGTGTGTACGAAGTTGCGCAGTTTATGGAAATTGAAATGTATTCGGAAGGCGATTCCACTAAACCGGACTACTACAGCGAAGTTTGGATTCCGATTCGCAAAAAAGCGTAACGGAATAACAGAAATGAATATAAAAAACGGAACCGCAAGGCTCCGTTTTTTTGATTCATACGGTTTTTAACGCCCATAGAGCGTCGTCATCGCGGCGATTTTCTCGATGAGTTCTTCGGTGAACTCGCCGGGGAGCAGCCGCCAGCGCCAGTTGTTGCCGCCGAGCGTGCCGGGGATGTTCATGCGCCCCTGCGCGTCTAGGCCGAGGTAGTCCTGCATCTGCGAAACAAACAGGTCGGAGACCGACCCCATGCCGCCGCGCAGCATGCCCCAGACATAACCTTCCCGCTCGTTCAGGCCAAGGTATTGAGCAGCGTAGCTGACCGCGAGGGAATCCGCCTCCGTAAACCAGCCCGCCGTTGTGGTGTTGTCGTGCGTGCCCGCGTAGCAGACGCAGTGGCGGCCGTAAGTATGCGGCAGGTAGTTGCTCGGCTCGCGCGAATCAAACGCAAACTGGAGCACCTTCATGCCCGGAAATCCGCTATCGGAGAGCAGACTGCGCACTTCGTCGGTCAGATAGCCCAAATCCTCGGCAATGACTGCCATCTGCGGGCAGGCGGCTTTGATGGTGTTTACAAAATCAATGCCGGGGCCCTGCACCCAAACGCCGTCCCGCGCGGTCTTTGCGCCCGCGGTCACGCTCCAGTAGGAGGATAACCCGCGGAAGTGGTCGATTCGG
>JBDKTD010000184.1:0-2015 GCA_039680365.1 Clostridiaceae bacterium | reverse complement strand
ATCAGATGAAATGAGACAGCATTCGCATCGTCAGCGGCAGCCCGGCCGTACGAAGAGCGGCTTTTACCAGGCGCGCTTTTGCATCCATAGCATAATCAAACACGAATAGAAATGGTTTGCATTCTTCTTTCGCGTTCTGAAAACAATCCTGCCCGATGCGCTTTGGGTAACCAAGAAACCAGCTCATCTGATAAGCCCAATATGCATAGCATGTTTCTCTCGTAATGGAATCAAGCGCGGGATCAAGCAGGTTTTCTGTTTCTGCTTTGAATACCTGAATGAAATCCGTATAGCTTTTTATGCTTGGCGTAGCTGAGGTGTTTGTTTTCACTTCATATACCATGACCGGATCCGGCAAGGTACGAACGCTCTTTGGATTGAGGCGCAGCAGCTTTCCGCACCACTCCACATCTTCGCAAAAGGATCCTTCCCGAAACAGCAATTTTTGCCGCAAAAGAAAATCCCTCCGGACAAACTTGTTGCATGCAGAATTGCTGTACTCCCCCGTCTGAACCATGGTTCTCATTAAATCTGCGCTGCCTTGCAATGCAGACTTTGTGGATTTATTACGAATCCTGCCGGTTTCTTTCCATATTTTCCGATACCCGAACATCATTAAGTCGCTTTGCTTGTCCTCGTCCTGCAGCAGGGCAAGCCTCTCAAGCGAGTCGCCGCGCAGCCAGTAATCATCGCTGTCCAAAAATCCAACATATTGACCGCGCGCAACATGAATGCCTGCGTTTCTTGCCGCAGACTGTCCCTGATTTGTCTGATGAATCACTCGAACCCGCTTGTCGGCCAGCTCAAAAGAATCGCAGATTGCCGCGCTCTGATCCGTCGATCCATCGTCAACCAAGATAACTTCCAGTTTTTGATATGTTTGCGTAAGGATACTGCGAACGCAACGTTCTAAAAAAGCTCCGGTATTATAAATTGGAATCACAATACTGAACATTATGTCTTCATTCATCAGCGAAGCCCCGCTTGCTGAGATAATACCGAGTCAGTCTCTCCGCCTGTATCGAAATGTCATACTCGGCCAATCTTACTCCGCTCTTTCTCTCCGTGCGCCTTGCCGAGATCAGCGCTTGCACCCATGCGTCTATCGACTCCGAACCGGCAAGCCTTTGAATAAGATGTTCGGATTTCATTTCATCCGTCACGCGATCCGAAATCACGCACGGAAGCCCGCTTGCCTGCGCCTCAACAAGCACAACGGGCATCCCTTCAAAATGGCTTGGCAGGAAAAACACATCCATAGCGGAGTACAGCTTGTTTACGTCGTCCCTGACGCCCAAAAACCGCACGCATTGGTTCAAGTCCAGCGCCTGTGCCTTCATGCGGATCTGGGGCTCCAGCTCTCCTTCGCCTGCCAGCAGTAAAACCGAGTCGGGCTGCTCTTTGTGAAGTGCGGCAAAGACGTCCAGTAAAAAAGTATGATTCTTTGCATAGGTGAATCTGCCAACATGCCCGACAACCAGGGTATCCGGCGCAATGCCATATTCCGCTCTCAATGTTTCGCGAGCGCCTATATCGAATTGATAGCGCTCCGGATCAATCGCGTTCGGCAGAATTTGCACCTTTCCGCGCTGGAACCGGCGATCGCCATAAAACCATCGGCCTGCTTTTTCTCCGCAGGCAAAATACTCAGTAGCGAATATTTTGGCAAGCGGACGCAGTATATACTTAATAAGAGCTTTCCCTCGCTCACCCCAATATACGGTGCTGTGATTGTGACAGATGCGTACGGGAACGCCCGCGAGAAATGCGGCAAACAGCGAGAAAACGTTCAATGTATTGATATGAGAATGAACAATATAATACTGATTCTCCCGAAGCAACCGCGTCAATGTTTTCTGATATTTAAATACGCTGCTGTATGGAGGAGTCAAAAAATAACGCCCACCAAGTTGTTCAATCTCGGCGCGTTGTGGAAATGAACTCGTTTCATGCACAAAAAAGTCAAATTGAATCTGTGTTTTATCTATCGCACGATAGTAGTTCATTATAACCGA
>JBDKTD010000360.1:0-1818 GCA_039680365.1 Clostridiaceae bacterium | reverse complement strand
CAAACCCGGATAAGTAAGCAATCTATGAAAAAAACGGCCGAACGCTTGAATTAAACAGCGAAACAGTGTTAGCATAGAATTACAAGTTGGCGAACAAAAAGCCTTCGCCATGCTGAGGAAAATACGGGAAAGCAGGATACCGGCATGCAGGTGAATAAGTCGATCGAGGATTATCTCGAGCAGATACTCATCCAGCAGGAAAAGAACGGCTGCGCGCGCTCCGTTGATATTGCCAGCAATCTCAGCGTCACCAAGGCGAGCGTCAGCCACGCAACAAAGCTTCTGCGCGAAAACGGGTATATCCGCATGGCGGACGACAAGTGCATAACGTTAACGGACACCGGGCGGGAGATCGCGGAAAAGATGTATCAGCGCCACCGCGTGCTGGCGTCGTTTCTCATGCGTCTTGGCGTCAGCGAGGAAGTCGCCTTTGCCGATGCCTGCAGGATGGAGCACGATATCAGCGCGGAGAGCTTTGCCGCCATCTGCCGCCACGCCGAAGCAAAGTGGAAGACCTGATTGCTTCGCATGACTGCCGCAGCGCATGTTCCTGATAGCAAAAATCGGACGGGAAAACCCGTCCGATTTTTTCTACTCGTATTTGATTTCAAACGGCGCGCCGGTAAGCTCCGTTTCGGCGGCCTGCCGCAGGTTTTCGCTGAGCGTCAGCGTTCTGAGCTTTGACAGTTTTAAAAGCGGCGTAAGGTTCACATCCGTTTGATCGTCCGCCGCGCGGATGTTCAGGCGCTCCAGCGCAGCGAGCTGTTCGCCGCCTTCGAGCGAGCCAAAATCGACGCCGTTGCAGATTAGCTCCTCCAGTTCCGCTACGCCCGCAAACACAGCCAGCGACGAGAGCGGATGCCAGCCGATTTTGAGCTGATGGATGGTCTTGCCGTTCAGATATGGCAAATACAGCTCCGGATCGACGCCCTCCAGATGCAGATACTGCAGTTCACCCATTGCGGCCAGCGCGGAGTAATCTTCCACCCGGTTGTCGCCGATCAGCACAAGTTCGCGAACGCTTTTGCAGTTTGCCAGAAACGAAAGATCCGTAACGTATCCGCAGTCCTGAATGACCAGATGGCGGAGGCTGGGCAGATTCGCAATCGGTGAAAAGTCCGTCGCGGGACTGTAGAACAGTTCGAGGGTATCCAGCTTGGTCAGCCTGGAAAGCGGGGCTAGATCAGTCGCGTTCGTCTGCGCAAGAGAAAGCTGCATCAGGTTCGGCATTTTTGCAAGACTTTCCAGCGAGTTGACGGCGTCCGTTCCGATGACCGCCGCTCCGGAAAACACGTCGTTTCTCAGCCTATAGAAGTCTTCCGAATTTGCGGCGGCTTGATCCCCGTAGAGGTAAAGTTCCGTCACGCCGGAGAGTTCGTCGCTTGTCAGCGTTTCGCCCTCGGTCAGGTTCAATTCCGCGCGGACGGCATTTTCCAAAACGGGATCCGAAATCGCCGCGGAACCTGTTTGGTAAAACAGCGACGGGCGGACTTCCGTATACCGCCCCAGCGCAAACCCGCCCGCAAGAAGCGCCAGCGAGAACACAGTCGCCGTCGCGGTTCTAGCCGCGGCTTTTTCCACGTGACCGTCGGCGTTTAAAAGCGCGCGGCGCACCGACGAAACGCTGGTATAGCGATCCTTGGGCGAGAACGCGGTGCACTTTTTGACGATTCGCGCAAGGCGCTTATCGGGTATTACAAAATCGCTTGTACGCCCGGTGAGCATCCAGCCCAGCAGGACGCCGAGCGAAAAGATATCCGCGCGGCAGTCGGTCTGCGAAAAACCGTACTGCTCCGGCGGGGCGAACTCCTGCGTGCC
>JBDKTD010000055.1:0-3508 GCA_039680365.1 Clostridiaceae bacterium | reverse complement strand
TGCGCCCTTAGCTCAGCTGGCTAGAGCACCTGACTCTTAATCAGGGTGTCCAGGGTTCGAATCCCTGAGGGCGCACCAGAAAGCTCACACAGTAACTTGTGCGAGCTTCTTTTTTTTCGTATCGTTATCAAATGCCGCTATGCGCAGCCGACTTAGACTGTATTTGACAATTCCGCCGCCTTAGTGCTATTCTCAGACGGGGAGAACGAGCGAAATTGCAAACCATTTTTTACGGTAAATACGATGATTTGGCAGACGCGTTCGGCGTACCGATGGGCGTAACAAGTCTTGTCGGCGGCGGCGGCAAAACCACGCTGATGCTTTCGCTTGCCCGCGAACTGACTAAAACCGGGCATACGGTCATCGTTTCCACCACGACGCACATCTTCCCGCCGGACGGTATAGCGACGCTCACAAACGCAACCGAGCAGGAAGCGAAAGCCGCCCTTGCAGCAGATCGCCTCATCTGCCTCGGCACGCCAGCCGAAAAAGGCAAGCTCTCCGCGCCAAAACTATCGATTGCTGCGATGGAACGCCTTACGGAGTATGTTTTGCTGGAAGCAGACGGCGCAAAGCGACTGCCGCTCAAAGCGCCTGCCGAGCACGAGCCAGTAATTCCGCTGGAAACGAGGCTCGTCATCGCCGTGCTGGGGATGGATGGAATCGGCAAGCCAATACAGGAGAGCGCGTTCCGCCCGGAGCGATACGCCACGCTGACCGGCAAAACGGAACCGGACATTGTAACCCCGTTCGACGCCGCGCGCGTGCTGACGCATCCCAACGGCCAGCGGAAGGGCGTTACAGAAGCCATGCGTTTTTGCGTATTACTCAACAAGGCGGACGACACGGCGCAAAACGCGGCCGCGCTGGAGATTGCGTGGGAACTAAACGGCACCGGGTTGGTCGAGCGGACGGTAATCGCCGCGCTGGGCAAAGCATGATAAAACGCAACTCGCTCAAATGCGCAAAACCGAAGCGTACACCTAATAAAAGCGCAGCTCGTTTGAACGGATAAATCGCAGCGTACAATAGAAACTTCTTTCGCGAGGGAAAGCGAGGAATAGAACATGTTAATTTGGATTCGCGGGGCGGGGGATATCGCCTCAGGTATCGCCTTTCGGCTCTGGCACAGCGGCTTTTCGGTCGTAATGACCGATTTGCCGCAGCCGACTTCCATCCGCCGGACGATCTGCTTTTCGGAAGCGATCATCAACGGCACGGCAAAGGTGGAAGACGTCGTCGGCAGACATGCCAGGAACGCCGCTGAAGCGCGGGAAATTCTCCGTACGGGCGAAATTGCGGTGTTGGCGGATCCCGACGGCGCGGAAGCCAAAAAGCTCTCTCCGGACGCGCTCGCAGACGCCATCCTCGCAAAGCGCAACCTCGGCACGTCGATCCAGGACGCGGGAATCGTTGTCGGCGTCGGCCCCGGTTTTGCGGCGGGTAAGGACTGCCACGCGGTGGTGGAAACCATGCGCGGCCATACCCTCGGACGAGCGTATTACGAAGGCTCCGCGCTGCCGAACACGGGCGTGCCGGGCAATATCGGCGGCTTTACGCTGGAGCGCATCCTACGCGCGCCGCGCGCGGGCGTGTTCCAGGGCGCAAAGCACATTGGAGACACGGTCAAGGCGGGCGAAATCTGCGCGTATGTGGACGGCGAACCCATCACGAGCCGCATCTCCGGCGTTCTGCGCGGACTGCTGCCGGACGGGCTGCATGTATACGCGGGTATGAAGAGCGGGGACGTGGACCCCAGATGCGAACTCTCGCACTGCTACACGGTGTCCGACAAGGCGCTTGCCGTCGGCGGCGGCGTACTGGAAGCGATTCTGCACCTCGCGGCAGAGCATGGGTACGAATGCAGCAAGGCGTAAGCGGATAATCAATCTTTTACACGGAGCGCTGAATGGAAAAACAAATCGAAATCGACGTAAAATTAACCAAGCTATCCAAGTGCGCGGGCTGCGGCGCAAAGGTCGGCGCGGGCGTACTGGCAAAACTGCTCGGCGATCTGCCGACGCGCACCGACCCCAACCTGCTCGTGGGCTTTGACCGCTCGGACGACGCTTCCGTCTACCGCGTGAGCGACACGCTCGCTCTCGTTCAGACGGTGGACTTTTTCCCGCCCATCGTGGACGACCCGTTCACATTCGGACAGGTAGCGGCCACCAACGCGCTCTCGGACGTATACGCCATGGGCGGCGAGCCCAAGCTCGCGCTCAATCTGCTCTGCGTGCCGGAGAGCATGCCTTCCAAAGCGGTGCACGCCATCCTTGCGGGCGGTTACGACAAGGTTTTCGAAGCGGGGGCGATCATCACCGGCGGCCACAGCATCTTCGATGAGGAACCGAAGTACGGCCTTTCCGTCACGGGGTTTGTACACCCGGATAAGGTGCTCAAAAACCTAGGCGCAAAGCCCGGCGACGTGCTCTTTTTGACGAAACCGCTTGGCGTCGGTATTCTGACCACGGCGCACAAGGCGGAGATGATCGACCAAAACGCGCTGGAAGTGGTGATCAAACTCATGACAACACTCAATAAAAGCGCGCGGGACTGCGTTGTGAACTACCGCGTCCACGCCTGCACGGACGTGACCGGTTTTTCTCTGATGGGACATATGCTCGAAATGATGCAGGGTTCGGACACTTCCGCCCGCGTGGAAACGGGCGCCATCGACTTTTTGCCCGGCGTGCTGGAGTTTGCCAACATGGGGCTTTTGCCCGCGGGCGTTTACCGCAACCGCGCCTTTGCCGAGACTTCCGTGGACGAGGGGACGCTCCCGCTCAAGCTGCGGGACGCGCTGTACGACCCCCAAACTTCCGGCGGCCTGCTCATTGCGGTCGATCCGCTCGATGCGGACGCGCTGGAGCGGGATCTGCGCGCCAGCGTTCCCAGCGCCCAGCGCATCGGGGTTGTTCTGCCCCAAAAAGAAAAAGCGATCTACCTAATATAAAGGGATTTTCTGGGGGCTGCGCCCCAAAACCCCTGTCGAAAAGCGATAACCATTGGAATCAGATAGTTACAGATCGATCAAAACAAAAATCCGCCGGATGGCGGATTTTTGTTGTAAGGAGGAATCAATCTTTCAGAATTTCGGCGAGCGCGGCGAGCGCGGCGTCGATTTCCTGCTCGGTGTTCGTATGATTCATCGAAAAGCGAACCGTGCCCTGTGGAAACGTTCCGTAGGTCTTGTGCGCGTTCGGCGCGCAATGCAGCCCGCAGCGCGTGAGAACGCCGTATTCGCTCGAAAGGCGGTCGGCGACCACCGCGTTGTCCAGCCTCGCAAAGTCGCAGGAGACGACCCCTACGCGGCGGCTCAGGTCGCTAGCGCCGATTGTGCGGAAGCCGTCTAAACGGCTCAGCCCTTCGGTGAAGCGTTTCAGCAAGCTCAGTTCCTTTACGCGGCAGGCGGCGACGCCTGCTTCCATAAGCTCACGCAGCGCCGCGTGCAGGCCGTAGATTCCCGCAAGATTCAGCGTGCCGGACTCGAACCGGTCGGGCATGT
>JBDKTD010000212.1:0-4289 GCA_039680365.1 Clostridiaceae bacterium | reverse complement strand
ACCGTGGAAAACAGCGACCTCAAGCTCCTCAACGGCGAGACGGCGGTCTCGGTCGGCATTCCGATTCGAGACGCGGACGGCAATGTTACGGGCGGAATCCTGATCATCAAGCAGATCAAGCGCATTCAGTCCGCGTTCAACCAGCTCAACAACGTTTTAACATGGACGATCGTCACCATTACGCCCATCGTGATCCTGCTCGTAGCCCTGAGCACGAACCGGGTTTCGCGGCCGATCCACGAAATGTCCAACGTGGCCATCGAGATGTCCAAAGGCCGGTTCAGCGCAAGAGCAAACGAGCGAGCCAGCGGCGAAATCGGTATTTTGGCGCGCGCTTTGAATACGCTCTGCGACAACCTGTCCCAGACGATCTATCAGCTCAGAAGCGAAAAACGCCAGTTGAACCAACTGCTTTCGAGCTTTACCGACGGCGTTGCCGCCATCGACGATATCGGCTGTCTGACGCATTTTAACCCCGCTCTGATGAAGATGTTCGGCGCGGTAGAAGTCAAAACCCCCATGGATCTTGTGCCGGACGAATCCATCTGGGAGCTGTTCCACTCGGTTTACTTAACCCGTGAGCCGGTCAGCCTGCATTACCAGCTGCCAAAGGACCGCGCGCTCTGGATTACGATTGTGCCGGTCATGGCGGACGACGGCGAATGCACGGGCGTTGTGGGCCTGTTCAAGGACGTAACCGACCTCGAACGGCTGGAAAAGACGCGCCGGGACTATGTAGCCAACGTCAGCCACGAACTGCGCACGCCGCTGACCGCCGTTCGCGGCCTGCTCGAACCGCTCAGCGACGGCATGATTACGGACGAAGAGACGCGGCAGCGGTACTATAAAATCATGCTGCGGGAAGTCATCCGCCTGTCCAGACTGATTACGGACATGCTGCAGCTCTCGCGCCTGCAGTCCGGCACGGAGCATATGGAAGTCACCGCCGTCGATCTCGAAGAGCTCCTGCAGGACACCAAGCAGAACTACCAAAACGAGGCGGCGCAGCGCGGCATCCGCCTGGAACTGAACGCCAAGGGCGTTCCGTATGCCATGACGGATTCCGACCGCGTGGAGCAGCTGCTCGTCATTTTGCTCGACAACGCCATGCACTATACGCCGGAAGGCGGAAGCATCACCATTTCCGCCGCGGAAACGACGGGCGACCGAATTCTCGTTACCGTTGCAGACACCGGTTGCGGCATTGAGCCGGAAGACCTGCCGCATATCTTTGAGCGGTTCTTTAAAACCGACAAGTCGCGTCGGGAAGGCGGAACGGGTCTGGGGCTTTCGATTGCCAAACAGATTATCGACAAGCTCGGCGAAAACATATTTGTAGAAAGCGAAGTGGGCAAAGGCACCAGCTTCCACTTTACGCTCAAGAGATACATCAGTAACGCCATTGCGCTGGGACCAAGCTCTACGCCGTCCATCCTCCACGAGGAGGCGCCGCAGCCGAGCGAACCGAACGCCAATGGCACGCAGGATGCGCCTTACGAGGTGATTCCGCCCAAGCCGCAGGAAAAGCACGGAAAAAAACGAACATAACGCCCCCAAAACCGCCTCGCGATCAAACGCGGGGCGATTTTTTTTGTGCCGCCAGCGGCAACGCGTTTTATGAATTGTGGCAGATTTTTATGCATCGGGCAGAAAAACCGGTAAAATCCGTTTGATCTTGTACGAATGGTGTACAATTTTGACAGTCTGACGGGTTGTGTTGAATTGTGGCAGAGCGAATACTATAATCAACGATAAGAAGGGGTGTGTGCTATGCAGAAAACCGCTCATATTTTAATTTGTGACGATCAGCCGATTATCCATGAATCGCTTGGCGTCTATTTGGAGAGCGAAGGCTTTACCCATGCTTCCGCGTATAACGGCGTACAGGCCGTGCAGATGGCGGAGAGCGAATCTCCCGATTTAATCTTGATGGATTTGATGATGCCGGAAAAATCCGGAATCGACGCTTGCCGTGAAATCCGGCAGAAGAGTTCGGTGCCCATCATCATGCTCACCGCCAAGGGCGAGGAGATCGACCGCGTGGTCGGCCTCGAACTCGGCGCGGACGATTATATGGTCAAACCGTTCTCCTCGCGGGAGCTGGTTGCGCGCATCAAAGCCGTGCTGCGCCGCGCTTCCGTTGAGCCGGAAACGGAGACTAAGACCATCCGCATGGACGATCTGGAGATCAGTCTTTCGAATTACGAGGTGAAGATCAAGGGCAAGCCCGTCGATTTTACGCCGAAGGAAGTTGAAATTCTGTACCTGCTTGCTTCGCATCCCGGGCGCGTGTTCGACCGCGAGCAGATCCTCTCCAAGATTTGGGGATACGATTACTTTGGGGACACCCGCGCGGTAGACACGCAGATTAAGCGCATCCGCCAGAAGATCCCCGACGAGGGATTAAGCTGGGGGATCCGCACCGTGTACGGCGTGGGCTATAAGTTCGGCGCGAGCGACTGATGTATTGAATCTCTGCGCTGCGCGTGAAAGAATTGCTGGTTTTAGACAACGCTGTTTTAATAATCCGATGAGCTAAAAGAATCGCTGGTTTTTGATGAAGAAGAGTTCGATTTTTCAAAAGTTTTTATTCTATCTGATCTTCGGGTGCGTGCTGACGTCCTCGCTCGCGGTGTTTGTGTACCTTGGAACGGGCGCGAGCGTCCACGCAAGGCGCATTGCGGACGAAATGCTGCCGCGCGCGGAATCCATGGCGCGTCTTGCGGAGCGGCTGCAGTCCGGTCAGGTTTCGTATGATTCCTTTATCGACTTTGCCATCAAAAACCAGCAGGGCACGCGGGTTTTCATTTTTGACGAAAACGCCGACTTAATCGCTTTTACGTCGGATTCCATAGGAACGGAAAGCGGCTCGGCAGTGATTTCCAGCGCGATTGTAAGCGACTCGATCCTCGCTTCCGGCAAAAAAGTCGTGACCACCGGAGAAGAATTGATTTCCACCAAATGGCTTTCGCAGGACGGTATTGTGGTCGGCGTCGCCATTACGGATAATATGCAGCGCGTTACCGGCGCCATCGTTATGACGCGCCCGACGTACGAAGTATACAGCTCGCTGATGGGCTTTGTGCGCGCGCTGATTTTAAGCTCGGTGATCGCTTCCGCCGGCATGATCATTCCCGCATATTTTATTTCGCGCCGGATGACAAACCCGATCAGCAGCATGATCCGCGCTTCGGTCGCCATGGCGGGCGGGGACTTCTCCGTCCGCGCGGACGAAAGCCGGGAGGACGAGCTTGGCCAGTTGGGTCTTGCGCTCAACCATCTTTCCGAACAGGTGCGGCGCAATATCAACGACCTCGTTCTGGCAAAGAACCGCCTGCATGTTATTCTCGACGGCCTGCAGGAGGGCGTGATCGCGCTGGAAGCGGATCAGACGATGATCTACCATAATCAGGCCGCCTGTCAACTATTCGGCGTTTGCAGCAACGCGGAGCTCATGCAGGCAATCACGCCGGTTCTGCCGCTCTGCGATCTGGCGCGGCAGGGTGCGGGGCCGCAGTCCATGGCGCTGGACGTCGGTGAGCGGAAGCTGCTCATGCTGGTTTCACTTTCGCAGGAAACCAGCGAGGAAGCGCCGGGCACGGTCATCGTGGCGCAGGATGTGACCGCTTCCGAGCGGCTGGAGCAGACGCGCAGGGATTATGTCGCCAACGTCAGCCATGAGTTGCGCACGCCGATTTCTTCGATTCGGAGCCTCGCGGAAACGCTCAACGACGGTCTGGTTAAAAAGGAAGAAGACCGCTCTCGCTATTACGGTTATATCCTGCGGGAGTCGCTTCGCTTAACACGCCTCATCAACGACCTTTTAGAGCTTTCGCGCCTGCAGTCCGGCGCGGTCGCGCTGGAAAAGAGCGCGTTTTCGCTCGACGGCGTGGTAGAAGAAGTTACCGAGCAAATGCGGCTTGTCGCTTCCTACAGCGGGATTCGCATTAAAACGGACTGGCACTGCGCCCGCACGCTGAATGTGCAGTCCAACCGCGACCGCATCGAGCAGGTACTCATTGCGCTGGTCGATAACGCCATCAAGTTTGCCAGCGACGAAGGCACAATTACGCTGGACGTTTCCCTCGGCGGAGACGGCAAGCACGCGGTCGTTACCGTTATGAACACAGGGCATATCGACGAGAAGCATCTGCCGCATCTATTCGAGCGGTTCTACAAGGCCGACGCCGCGCATTCCGACGGCGGAACGGGACTCGGGCTTGCGATTGTGCAGGAAGTGCTCATGCACCTCGGCGAGTCGATTGAAGCCAGAAACGAAGGCGAAAACG
>JBDKTD010000152.1:0-4602 GCA_039680365.1 Clostridiaceae bacterium | reverse complement strand
CGATTTCCGGCAGGTTGGCGATATCCCCGCCCATGCTGAACACGCCGTCGGTCACGATCAGCCTGCCCGCCGTGTCGGGAATCTTTTCCAGCGTGCGGCGGAGGTCTTCCATGTCGTTATGGCGATAGCGCACCATGGTTCCAAACGAGAGCTTACAGCCGTCGTAGATGCTGGCGTGGTTCTCTTTGTCGCAAATCACATAGTCGCAGCGGCCGACCAGCGCGCTGATGATACCGAGGTTGCTCTGAAAGCCGGTGGAAAACGTGACCACCGCTTCTTTGTTCAGAAAGCGCGCGAGTTCGCGCTCCAGTTCAAGGTGCATCACCAGCGTTCCGTTGAGAAAGCGCGAGCCGGAACAGCCGCTGCCGTATTTTTCCAGCGCGTGGATACCCGCTTCAACGACTTCCGGATGGATGGTCAAGCCGAGATAGTTGTTGGAGCCGAGCATGATGCGGCGTTTGCCTTCCATAACCACTTCAGCGTCCTGACGCGATTCCAGTGCGTGGAAATACGGGTAGATGCCCGCCTCGCGCACTTCCTTGACGGCGGTAAACCGCTGGCATTTTTCAAACAGATCCATACAATACTTCCTCCTAAAAACGAAAAATCCGAGTCCGCCGCATGGCCCGGCGCTTGCGGCAGGCCTGCAGGCGTTAGAACACGCGGGTTAACGGGGTCAGGCTTTCGCCGCAAGGCAGCGGTTGAGTTTGCCGAAGAGCTTGATCAGCAGCGCGGTTTCCGCTTCCGTAAACGAAGAAAGCGCCGCCGAGACCGCGCTGGGGATATCCGGCATCTGGCGGCCGTAGTAGTCCAGAAACTTTTTGGTGACATTCAGGTGCGCTTCCCGGTGGTCGTCGTCACTGCCGACGCGGTCGAGATAGCCTTTCGTGACCAGCGCGTTGACCTTGTAGGAAGCGTTCGGCTGCGAAATGCCCAGAAACGCGGCGAACTCGCTGATGGTCGGGTGGTCGAGCAGGTAGATTACCTCGGCGGAGAATGCTTCCGTCGCGCTCAGGCTGCCCGCTTTTTCCTGCAGCTGCGCAAAAAGGTTGCGGTAGTGGGAAAGCCGGAGATTCTTATACAAGCCAGAAATAGATTCACTGAGTTTGGATGCGGACATAGGCAGTCACACTCCATTATGAAATTGATCCGGCCGCCGGTTCTTGCCGGAGGGATGTAAAACGGCATGTAAAAATACTTAAATATTTTTAAGTATTCTACCAGACAAACCCGCATACTGTCAAGCAGAGAATGAACCCGTGGTACAGAATTTACATAAATATTATACGGCATTGATCAATCGCACCGTTCGGCAAGGTGGAGCGAAAAAAAGAAGCCCGCTAAACGGACTTCTTTGAATGCGATGCAATCTGGAGTTTGCCGGCGCTCAATCGGTGATTGTCTCCGGCTCGCCGAAGTCCTGACCGAACGTTTCAACACGGATCTGCTTGATCTTTTGCTCGACGATGGGCTTGTTGCCGACGCCGGTTACGCAGGTGGCAATGGAGTCCACAATGCTCATGCCCTCTACGACCATACCGAACGCGCAGTAGTCTTTATCCAGATATTTCGCGTCCGCGTGCAGAATAAAGAACTGGCTGCCCGCCGTGTCGTAAGCGCTCTTGGGGTCGTAGGGGTTGCCTTGGCGCGCCATGCTGACTACGCCGCGGTCGTGCGAAAGGGAGTTATGGAAGCGGTTGTTGGTGAACTCGCCCTTGATGCGGTAGCCGGGGCCGCCGGTTCCGGTGCCGGTCGGGTCACCGCCCTGAATGACGAAACCCTTGATGACGCGGTGGAAAACGGTGCCGTCGTAAAAACCCTTGTTGGCAAGGGCGATGAAGCTGCAAACGGTGTTCGGCGCAATGTCCTGATACAGTTCAATTTTGATGATGCCGCCGGTCTGCATTTCGATGGTGGCTACGGGTACTTTGGTGACCAAATGTGTATCCTCCTCGGGATTCCATTCGGCGTGCCGCCGGTAAGCGAGACGCCGGAATTGTTGAATCATATTGCCGAACGGAACGTTCGTAATCCCTGCGGAGCAGGTGTTTTTACGATTCCAAAACTCGGCTGTTCCTATTTTCTTTCATTCGGGGAAGAATGTCAATGAACGAAAACGAATATTTTAATGAACGTTTTGGCGCTTTCCTACGCACGCAGTCTTTCGGCGCTGCTGCGCACCAAACTCCGCTGTAAAATGGGGAGATTTTTGAATATGCCGCGCGAAGAAAGCCGCCGTATGGTACAATACCTTCATTAGAAAAATCCGCCGTTTTCAGGCAGGGGCGGAACAAAGGAGGCGCAATATGGCATATTTAGCAAACGCGGAACGGTATGAGCACATGGCGTATCGAGCCTGCGGGGACAGCGGGTTGAAACTGCCGTTGCTTTCGCTGGGGCTTTGGCATAACTTTGGCACACACGACGACTACGAGAACATGAAGCGGATGTGCTTTGCCGCGTTCGACCGCGGAATCACGCACTTTGACCTTGCAAACAACTACGGCCCCGAACCGGGATCCGCGGAAACGAACTTTGGCCGGATCCTGCGCGAGGAACTGGCGCAGCACCGCGACGAGCTCGTGATCAGCACCAAGGCGGGATATTATATGTGGCCGGGGCCGTATGGCGACCGCGGCAGCAGAAAATACCTGCTTTCCAGCCTCGACCAAAGCCTCAAGCGCCTGGGACTGCCGTATGTTGATATCTTTTACCACCACCGCATGGACCCCGAAACGCCGCTGGAGGAGAGCATGCTCGCTCTCGATACGGCGGTCAAGAGCGGGCGCGCGCTCTACGCGGGCATTTCGAATTACGACTCGAAAACGGCGCTTCGCGCGGCGGAAATCCTGGGCGAGCTGCACTGCCCGTTTGTACTCAACCAAATCCGTTACTCCATTTTCGACCGGCATATCGAGCCCGACCGGCTTATGGAAGCGGCTAAGCAGGCGGGGTTCGGGCTGATCGTGTTCAGCCCGCTCGCACAAGGCTTGCTGACCGACCGTTATTTGGGCGGAATTCCGAGCGACAGCCGGATCGGCAAGGGCGGGCCGTTCTTAAAGCGCGAGCAGCTCACCGAGGACAAACTGAGCCAGATTAAAGCGCTCAACGATCTCGCCGCCGAACGTGGACAGACGCTTTCGCAGATGGCGCTGAGCTGGGTGGTGCGAAACGAAGCGGTCACAAGCGTACTCATTGGCGCTTCCTCGCCCAAGCAGATCGAGGAGAACGCAGGCATTCTCAGCGCGCCAGCGTTCACGCCGGAGCAGCTCAAACGAATCGACGAAATTACCCGCTATTCGGCATAAGCGCGGGCTTACCTGAGAGCCCGGAGGCGAGAAGTCATGTCGGATCCGCGAGCAAGGCTGCTGTTAACCCGCGCGTATTTAGTTGAGCGTACGGACGAACGCCATGCCGTTTCCGCTGCGGAACTGACCGCGCATCTCGAATGCGAAGGCTTTGCTTCCAACCGGCGGTCGGTGAACGCGGATATTGACCTGCTGCGGCAGAGCGGGTTGCCGGTTGCGCAAAAGAAGTCGCGCCCGTTCGGTTATTACCTCGAACGCCGGATGTTTGAACCGGCGGAAGTTCGCCTGCTGATCGACCTCGTGCGCGCCAGCCGCGTGCTTTCGCGCGAGCATGGCGACGCGTTGACGCGAAAACTTGCGTCCCTGCTCGGCAGGTTCGAAGCGGAGCGCCTATGCCGCGGCCTGGAGCAGACGACCTGTGTACATGCGGCGGATGAGCGCGTGTACGGCAGCCTGAAACGCGTTTACGAAGCGCTGGCGGACGGCAAGAAACTCTCGTTTCAATACTGCCGGCATACGGTTGAAAAAACGCTGGTTTCGCGCCGGAACGGCGAAATTTACGCGGTGAACCCCTGCATGACGCTGTTTATGGACGGCTGCTGCTACCTGCTTGCCGACCATCCGCACCACGAGGGCTTTGCGCATTACCGCGTGGATAAGATGGCAAACGTGCGCCTGCTGGAGGAACCCGGCGCGCCGCTCGATCCCGCGTTTGACCCAGCCCGGTACGAAAAAACACTCTTTTCCATGTATCCGGGCGACGCAAGATGGGTGCGGCTTGCGTTTGAAAAATCCCTGATCGGTGCGGTCATCGACCGGTTCGGCGAGGATGCGCCGATTGCGGCGCTGGACGAAACGACCTTCACGGTCTCCGCGCCGGTGCGTGTTTCTCCGCCGTTTTTCGGCTGGGTATTCCAGTTTGGCGGCGGAATGCGCATCCTCTCGCCGGACGACGTTTGCGAGCGGATGGCGCTGATGGTCGAGGCCGCGCGAAACGCTGCAACCGCCTGCAAACCGCCGCAACAAACGTTTTAAACAAACGAGGAATCATTCTGTCGGCAGGGCGTTCGCTCTGCGGCAAAGTATCGTACCGGAGGGACATTCGTGTTTCACATTGTGTTGGTTGAGCCGGAAATACCGCAGAACACCGGTAACATTGCGCGCACCTGCGCGGTAACGGGGGCGGCGCTGCATCTGGTGCGCCCGCTGGGGTTTTCGCTGGATGATAAACAGCTCAAGCGCGCGGGGCTGGACTACTGGGACGAGCTGAACGTTACGCTCTACGACAGCTTTG
>JBDKTD010000035.1:0-24384 GCA_039680365.1 Clostridiaceae bacterium | reverse complement strand
CGTTATCCTCGCCAATGGAAAAGGCGTTGAGCTCGCGCGCGTACCGCAAAATTACCGCGCCGCAGACGATAAGAGCAATCAAAAGCACAAGCGCGTTATTGTAGCTTGCGCCAAGCAGCGAACCCATCGTCCAAAATGTAATGCTCTTGAGGTGGTCGGAAGCGAACGTAACCACCAGCGAAAGGATGCTCGAAACGAACATGGAATAGATTACGCCCACAAGGATGATCGTGTTGGTGGAAAGCGAAAAGTCGATTTTATACGCAAGCGACAGGATGATTACCAGCGAAAGGAACGCAAACCCCATCGCCAGCACCATCGTGCCCGCAAACGGAAGACTCGGAATTGTAATGCCGAACGCAATGGCGAGAACCGCCCCGAGCGACGCGCCGCTGGAAACGCCCAGCGTGCTGCCGTCCGCGAGCGGGTTACGGAGCAGACCCTGCATGGCCGCGCCGCAGAGCGAAAGCGACGCCCCCGTGAGCGCCACGCACAGCACGCGCGGCAGGCGCACGGAGAGGATGATGGAAACCGCCATGGAATCCGGCTGCGGCAGACCGAAGATTGCATTCCAGATGACGGCAAACGTTTCGGAAACGGGGATGCCGACGCTCCCCGCCGAGACGCAAAACAGCAAGGTCGCAAACGCGGCAAGCGAAAACAGCGCGATCTGCGCCGCGCTGTAACCGCCGCTTTTTGCGGCAAGTGAAAGGTCTGAGGGGGACGCAAGAGCGCCCCCCTGTTTATCGATTCGGTTACGCGGCATTGTCTTGCGCAAGGGAAGCAAGCACAAAGTCAAACAGCGCCTGCGCGCCTTCCGCCAGACGCGGGCCGGGGCGGGAAAGCTCGTTGTTGGCAAGGTTCAGAATATCGCCGTTTTTGACGGCGGTAACGTCCTGCCAGCCCGTGCGGGAGAGGATTTCATCCACCGGTTTCGGCCCTTCGCCAAAGTACATGGCAATGGTAACGATGATATCCGGGTTGCGTTCCAAAACCTGCTCTTCGGAGATTTCCGCCCAGCCCGAAAGATCGGCAAAGATGTTCTTCAGCCCCAGCATGCTCGCAATTTCGTCCATAAACGTACCGCTGCCCGCCGTCCAGAGGCCGTACTGCAGCGGAGAGACTTCAAAGTAAACCGATTTGCCTTCCAGTTCGGAAACGCGCGCGGCGAGAGCGGTAAACGTTTCCTTCATGCCGTCGATCACACCCTGCGCTTCGGCGGATTTTCCCGTCAGCGCGCCGATGAGCGAAATGGCGGTGTACACGCCCTCGATATTCTGCGCGTCGGAAACGACAACCTTTACGCCCGCCGCTTCCAGAGAGGCGACCTGCTCCTCGGTCTGCGCCATGGTGCTCATAATCAACACCTGCGGCTGAAGGGCGATGATCTGCTCGAGATTGGTTTCCATGCCGGACTGCACGGCGGGCACGGCGGAGACTTCCGCCGGGTAATCGCAGTATTCGCCGCGGCCGACCAGAGTAGCTCCCGCGCCGATGGCGTAGAGGATTTCGCAGTCCGCCGCCGTGAGCGCGACCACGCGCGTTGCGGGCGATTCCAGCGTGATTTCACGCCCGGTCATATCCGTTACGGCAACGGGTTCGGCGGCTACTTCCGCCGCGGGTTCGGCGGTTGCTGTGGAGGCTGTTTCGACGGCTTCCGTTGGAACGGCTTCCGGTTCCGCACCGGCGGGTTTGGCTGCCGCGCAGCCGGAGAACGCGGTGAGCGCCAGCAGCAGCGCGAGCAGGAGAGCGAGTGTTTGTTTGACTTTCATTTCTTTTGGGGACTCCTTTCAAATCTCTTTGGATGTTTTGTAATGAATAGAGAGGAAGGAGCACAATAAAAATTGCTCCACTCTTGTGAGAGGAGCAATGAAAAAATACCTGCGTTTTTCTCCGCCGCATAGCTTCACTCCACCCCAGGAGCATATCATGCGGTAACAGGTCTCCCGGCTTGGCTTCATCCTACTTGGACGCCTTCCCGCTGGTAATAAGCAGTGGCTCGTTTGTGTCCGTTCGTCAGCTTCACGGTTACTGGGGTAGCTCGGAATTTTCATCCGCATTCCCTCGACGCATTGTTTCCGTTTCCGGATGCGCCGGCGCCGTCCCCGGCGCGGAATCGCACGCTATTCATTTAGCCGTATTATATCGCCTCTTACCCGCCCCGTCAATCGCGGCGTGGAGGGTAAGAAGTTTTTCTCTACGCTTTTTTCTACTCCTGCCGCGTGAGCGCAAACCCGTCGGTAGCGGTAAACGGAAGAACAAACGAACGCCAGAAGGTTCCCTCCGGATTGCTTTCCGCGCAAATAACCTCCCAAACGGGTACGAGCCGCCCCGCGGCTCCCGTGTAATTGAACGCCGCCGATTCGCTCATGCGCTCGCTGCTGACGATGATGGAAGCCAGCTGAACCTCGGTTACGGTAATCATAAACGGCGTGTTTAGCTCCCGGTCTTCGTACTCCGCTATCGTCTGTTCTCTGGCAAGCGCGATCGCCTGATCGTACCCCAGCAGAGGATCGGAGAGTGCGTTCGTCTTAGTTGTCATGATCGGGTCGCGCCATTCCACAAGCGACACGCCGGTTTCGTCCACATACACGCTGAGTACGGACTTGATCGGCTCGCCATAATACCCGTCGCCATATGTACCGTTGCTGGCGGAGCGCCCCATGCGGTAATGCGCCGGAAGTCCGCCGCAGTCCGGCACATACACAAAGCACCACCCGCTTGAAAGTACGACATTCCCCGGCACATTCAGAGAAAACCGGCAGGCGCGCTCCGTGCCCTGCAGCATCATACCGTCCGCACCAAGCGCTTTTACCACCGCGTCCGCCTTTGGCTGCGCCTCGGCTGCTGTGGTTTGGATGGGCTGGTGAAGCACGCCGTAATAGTCCTGCTTCATCTCAATGTCGTTCACTAAAAACCCTTCGCGAATCATGCAGTATTCATTCGGACTGATCGAGAAACTGACTGTTCCATCGTTGTATTGGACGCAATACGCCGTGTAAGCCTCCCCGTTCCGTTCGCCGGTCGCGGTCATTTGGGTGCCGTCGTCGTTTTGCGAGCTCGCCCACGTAACCTCCGGCATCAGCGCCGTAAGATTCTGCTGAAACTCCGAAAAACTGATCGATCGGCGAGATACGTCCACCGTAAGCGGCTGATATGACGCAGGCTCCGTCACGTCCGCGTCCACCTTGAACGTCAAGTTCTCCTGCAGCGTTTCCGGCTCCAGCGTTACGTGCTTGAGCACCTTGCCCGGCACGTCCGAAATCCAGGGATTGTTCCGATCCATTTCGTGTCCGTCCGTGCCGGTCGCGGGTTGGCAGGCGGTCGTAAAGCACCCGAACGCGAGCAGGAGCGAGAGCGCAAGAACGGCAATCCTGGCTGAAACGCCGCTCTTGTTTGCCGTAAACACGCCGCGAACGCGCTTTTCTGCCTGACGGGCAACCCCGCGCCCCGAAAGCCCCAGCGCGGGCGCGCCGAGCGCGGGCAGCGAATAAAGCGATAAAAGCAGATGCGCGTAACGCTCCTTTTCGTCGCAGGAGAAACGCTCTGTGACCGCCGCGTCGCAGGCTGTCTCCATATCCGCGCGCATCAAAAACGCCGCAATCCAAACGACGGGGTTGAACCAGTAGACCGCGCAGAGCGCCGCGAGCAGCACGCTGACGGCGGAGTCGCCGCGTTTAAGATGCGTCATTTCATGCCGCAGGGCGTTTTTAACTTCCTCGTCGTTCATTGAAACCAGCGCACCCAGCGGTAAAAACAGCAGTCCGGGAAACACCATCGCCGGCGCGCCGACGGCGTATTGGCAGCAAAGACGGATGTTGCCGCGCACGCCCGTTTCCGCCTTGGCTTCGGCCAGTAACGCGCAGAGCCGCGCGCTCGGTTCCGCCGCGTTTTTTCGGATTTTGCGGCGCAGAATGGCGTACGTTACTCCCATCCAGCCGCCCACAAGCGCAACGCCAACGAGCCAGACCACCGGCAAAACCTGATTGACCGTCAGCACGCTTCTGCCCGCGCTCATCCCGGCAGTCCGCGCGGGCGCAGCCGCCTGCTCCGCCGCCGTATCGGCTGCCGGAGCGGATTGCGGCGCGGTTTGCTCGTCCGTTGCAGCCGCCGTCAGAAGCGTATCCTGAGCCGGAAGGGGAAACAGCCGCAACCCCGTATCCAGCGTCACCGGCAGGAGCAAGCGCGCAAGAAGCAGAAACCACAGCGCGTATTTCACCGCAGGTGAAAGGCTCTTTTTGAACAGCATACGGAACAGAAGGATGGCCAGGAAGATCGCCGCGGCATACGCCGAGATCTCCAACAGCGTTTGCGGGATGTTCATTTGCTCTCGCCCTCCTTTTGCCCTTCGCCAAGGCGCGCAATCAGCGCCTGCAGTTCCGCGCGGTCGCTTTCGTCCAGGCCGCTCTTTTCCACAAGGCTGACCAGGAACAGTTTTGCGCTCTTGCCGGTCATCTTTTCCAGCATGGCCGCGCTCTCCGCCGCCACGCAGTCCTCGCGCCGGATCAGCGGAACATACCGGCGGCTTCCGCGCACGGTTTCGTAGCCGATATAGCCTTTGTCCGTCATGCGCTTGAGATACGTTAAATAGCTCGAACGGTTCCAGTCCACGCTCGTCTCCATCGCGCTCATCAGGTCGGATAAAAACAGCGGCGCGCGCTGCCAGAGCGTCTCCATAATCACCCATTCGTGCCGGGAAAGCGTTTCTTTCATCTCGTATGCTCCTTCTGCCGTCCGCCGTCCAAAAAACGCGGGCTTGTATGTTGCGTCTACTGCTGCAGTTTTAGCATCTACTATTGTAGACATGTCGTAATGTCTTGTCAACATCTTTCAGCAAATCCCGCTTAAGGAACATCTCCCCGCCTTGCGAGCAGATTTGCCTTCTGCAAGCGGAACTTCAATTTTTTTGCGCAATATGGTATTCTAAAGTATTGGGATGAGAGGTTTTTGACTATGAAGACATTACTGAAAAACTGCCGCATTTACGACGGCACGGGGGCTGACGCGTTCAGTGGCGACATTTTGATTCAGGACGACCGCATTCTCGATGTTTGGTCGCAGATCAAGGCGGAGGACGCGGAAGTAATCGACCTCGGCGGAAAATCCGTTTCCCCCGGCTTTATCGACGCGCACTCGCATAACGACTGGTTTGCGGCAAAGCGCGAGCCAAACCGCTATTTCGAGCCGTTCGTGCGCCAGGGCATCACCTCGTTTATCACCGGCAACTGCGGGCTTTCCATGACGGGTTTCGAACCGGGAAGCCCCTATAAGGACAAGATCGGCGCGGGGTTGTTCTATATGCGCGACCTCACGGGGGAATACCCTTCCACGGGCGCGCTGTTTGACGCAATCGATCAAAATACGCCGCTCAACATCGCCTCGCTTGTAGGCCACTGCACGGCGCGCGCCAGCATTTCGGGCAACGACTGCGGCGCACTCGATCCGGCTGAAATGGAGCGCATGCTCGCCCTGCTGGAAGAGAGTTTGGAGCAGGGCGCCTGCGGCGTTTCGCTGGGGCTGATGTACGAACCCGGCATCTACGCGCCGAAAGAAGAACTGCGCAAGGTCGCCGAGCTCTGCGCGCGCTACAACCGCCCGCTGACGGTGCACCCGCGCGCCTGCTCCGCCGTCTCCATGGCGTATCCGGAGCTGCTGGGGCGGCCGCACCTATTGCGCGCGCTGGACGAGCTTGAGGAGGTCACCCGCGGCCTGAACGTCAAACTCCAGTACTCCCACGCGATCTTCGTTGGCAAAAGCTCGTTTCGATGCAAGGACGAGCTGGTGGAGATTCTCGAGCGGATGCGTAAAAACGGCGTAGAAACCATGTTCGACCTCTACAGCGAAATCTGCGGAGTTTCGGTCATCACCGTGATCATGCCAACCTGGTATCAGGCGCTTTCAAAAGAGGACAAGCGCAAGTTCGTCAACAAGTCCCGTTTCCGCGTGCTGGCAAACGCTTCCATCGTACTGCTCGGTTTTGGGTTCAACGATATTCAAATTGCCTATATCGGGCCGGGGTATGAAAACTACGAAGGTAAAACCGTCCACGAAATCGCAAAAGAGCGCGGCATGAACGATCTGGACGCCTACTGTATGCTCTGCGAGGAAAGCGGGTTTATGGGGCGCGTGAACATGGGGCCTTACAGTACGCCCGAAATCATCACAAGCCTGAGCCGCCACCCGAACGTGCTGTATATGACCGACGCCTGGGTGGAAGAGCACGGCGTACAGAATCCCGCCATCTACGACTGCTTTCCAAAGTTTTTGCACCTTTCCCTCAACGGCAGGGGAGATACCCTGCCAAACGCCATCCGCAAGATGACCGGCGCCGTGGCGGAGCGGTTCTCGCTGGAACACCGCGGCCTGGTCAAGCCCGGATACTATGCCGATTTGACCGTGTTTGACGAGCAGGCGCTCAAGAACGGCATTCCCGATCAGCCGAAAGCCTTTGGCATCGAGCGTGTATTCGTCAACGGCACGTGCGTTCTGAACGGAGAAGCGCTGGACGAAGCCGCGTTCCGCCGCGCGGGGCGCGCCATGCGGGTGAAGTAACGCGCCCGTTCCCCCTCGAAAGGAGAAGCACAATGAATAACCTGCTGCAGCTGAAATACGCCGTCGAAGTGGAAAAAACCGGCTCCATCAGCAAGGCCGCCGAAAACCTCTATATGAATCAGCCCAACCTCAGCAAGGCCATCCGCGAGCTGGAGGACGATATCGGCATTGCCATCTTCGACCGCACGGCAAAAGGCGTTGTCCCCACCGAAAAAGGGCGGGAGTTTTTGAGCTACGCGCGCGCCATCCTGTCCCAGGTTGCGGAGATGGAGGCGCTGTATCACCCCGACAACGACCGCAAGCTCCGCTTCGACCTCTGCGCGCCGCGCGCGGGCTATATCAGCCGCGCGTTCTCCGCGCTGATCGGCGAAATCGGCCCCGAAGTGGATATCGCCTTTTCTTATCGCGAAAGCGGGCCCATGCGGGTCATCAAGAGCGTTTCCAACGAAGTCAACCGCCTCGGCATTGTCCGCTGCCAGACGTTCTACGAAAAATACTTCCTTGGCGAACTCGCCGAGCGAGCGCTCAAGTACGAACCCATCCGCAGTTACTCCCGCGCGGCACTCATGAGTAAAACGCATCCGCTGGCGCATCTGGACAACGTTGGCGAAAGCGACCTTGCGCCGTATACGCAAATTCTCTACGGCGACTGGTCGGTTCCCTCCCTGCCCGTTGCCGAAGCGCGGCAGTTTTCGCAGATCTATGAAGCAAAAAAGACCATCTCCGTCTTTGAGCGCGCAAGCCAGATGGAGCTGCTCGGCAGCGTTCACGGCGCATACGCGCTGGTTTCGCCCGAACCCGAAGACTCCTGGGCGTGCTTCGGGCTGGTGCAAAAGCGCTGCGACATGGCGGAAAACGATTTTCGCGACCTGCTCATCTGGCGCGAAAATTACCGTATGACGCAGGAAGATTTGCTATTTCTTGAAAAACTGCGCGCTTCCGCCGCAGCCGTCCCCAGTCGGTAAATCGAATATTCCTTCCGCCCGCTTTCGCGGGCTTTTTTCGTTTACGCAGGAAAAACGGGTGCAATTCGTTGACTTTCGCATTTTATTGCACTAATCGATATTAATATATCGATATTTATATATCGGTATTCCGAATTTCTGTCTTCTTGCCTGTCCCATTCTACGGTATTCTAGAGTCAGCAAGAGGCGTATCCCCTGCATAGAATGCCAAAATCGCCGAAAACACTGCAGAAACGCGGTTGTTACGGTCAATGAACGGGGAAACGGTAATGCGAATGTTATATAAATCGATTAACTGTTATCGATTGAAAACAAAACGCAGGGCTTGCAGCCATATACAGCAAGGCGCGATTACCCGAGAGGAACAAAGAGGAGATGGAGCGTATGAAACAGCAGAGAGTAAGAGAAGCGATCGACAGCGTAGAGTCCATGGAACGCGCGTTTAAGCGGCTCCGCGAAGCGCAGAAGGAATTTTCCACCTTCTCGCAGGAACAGGTGGACGCAATTTTCCTTGCGGCCGCAACCGCCGCCAACCAGGCGCGCATCCCGCTGGCCAAGCTCGCGGTGGAAGAAACCGGCATGGGAGTAGTGGAAGACAAAGTTATAAAAAACCACTACGCCAGCGAATATATCTACAACGCCTACCGCACAACGAAAACCTGCGGCGTAATTGAAGAGGATAAGGCCTACGGCATCGTCCGCATTGCGGAACCCGTCGGCGTCATCACCGCAGTAATTCCGACAACAAACCCGACTTCGACCGCCATTTTTAAGACGCTGCTTGCGCTTAAAACCCGCAACGGCATCCTCATCAGCCCGCATCCGCGCGCCAAGAACGCCACCATCGCGGCGGCAAAAATCGTACTCGACGCGGCGGTTGCCGCCGGCGCGCCGGAAGGCATTATCGACTGGGTCGATTCGCCGAGCCTGGAGCTGACCAACCTCGCCATGAAGGAAGCGGATTTAATCCTCGCCACCGGCGGCCCGGGCATGGTTAAAGCGGCGTACGGCAGCGGCAAACCCGCCGTCGGCGTAGGCAGCGGCAACACCCCTGCGATCATCGACGACACGGCGGATCTTCTGCTGGCGGTGAGCTCGATTATCCACAGCAAGACCTTCGACAACGGCATGATCTGCGCCTCCGAACAGAGCGTCATCGTGCTCGACTCCGTCTACGCCAAAGTAAAGAAGGAGTTTGCCGCGCGCGGCTGCTATTTTCTAAACGCGGAAGAGACCGAAAAGGTTCGCAAAACCATCCTCATCAACGGCGCGCTCAACGCAAAGATCGTCGGCCAGACCGCGTTTACCATCGCGTCGTTAGCGGGCGTTGCGGTGCCGCAGGCAACCAAGATTCTTATCGGCGAAGTCGAGAGCGTCGAGCTTACGGAAGAGTTCGCGCATGAAAAGCTCTCGCCCGTGCTGGCCATGTACCGCGCGAATAGCTTTGACGAAGCGCTGGACAAAGCCGAACGCTTAATCGCGGACGGCGGCTACGGCCACACCTCCAGCGTCTATCTCAACGCCGTCACCGAGCAGGCCAAGCTTGAAAAGTTCTCCGCACGGATGAAGACCTGCCGCATTCTCGTAAACACCCCGTCCTCCCACGGCGGCATCGGCGACCTGTATAACTTCAAGCTCGCGCCTTCTCTCACCCTTGGCTGCGGCAGCTGGGGCGGTAACTCCACTTCGGAGAACGTCGGCGTCAAGCACCTGCTAAACATTAAAACCGTTGCCGAGAGGAGAGAGAATATGCTTTGGTTCCGCGCACCCGAAAAGGTATACTTCAAGAAAGGCAGCCTGCCGGTTGCGCTCGGCGAACTCAAGGATGTCCTCGGCAAGAAGCGCGCCTTTATCGTGACCGATACATTTCTCTATGAAAACGGCTACACAAAGCCCGTAACGGACAAGCTCGACGAAATGGGCATCGTACACGAAGCGTTCTTCAACGTTGCCCCCGACCCAACGCTGGCCTGCGCGCGCGAAGGCGCAAAACAGATGGCGGCGTTCAAGCCGGATGTGATTATCGCCCTCGGCGGTGGTTCGGCCATGGACGCGGGCAAGATTATGTGGGTGCTCTACGAACATCCCGAAGCGAACTTCCTCGATATGGCCATGCGCTTTGCGGATATCCGCAAACGCGTTTACACCTTCCCCAAGATGGGCGAAAAAGCGTATTTCATCGCCATCCCGACCTCGGCGGGCACCGGCAGCGAAGTCACCCCGTTTGCGGTCATTACGGACGAAACAACGGGCGTGAAGTACCCGCTGGCGGACTATGAGCTCATGCCGGATATGGCGATTGTGGACGCGGACATGATGATGAACGCGCCTAAGGGTCTCACCGCCGCGAGCGGCATCGACGCGGTCACCCACGACCTGGAAGCCTACGCTTCCATGCTGGCAACCGACTATACGGACGGCACCGCCCTGCGCTCGCTCAAGATGATCTTCGAATACCTGCCCCGCGCCTACGACAACGGCCAGAACGACCCCGTCGCCCGCGAAAAGATGGGCAACGCCGCCACGATGGCGGGCATGGCGTTCGCCAACGCGTTCCTCGGCGTCTGTCACAGCATGGCGCATAAGCTCGGCGCGTTCCACCATCTGCCGCACGGCATCGCCAACGCGCTGATGATCGACGAAGTGTTGCGCTTCAACGCCGTGGAAGTCCCCGCAAAGATGGGCACTTTCTCGCAGTACGACCACCCGCATACCCTCGCGCGGTACGCCGAAGTTGCGGACTACCTTGGCTGCAAGGGCAAAACCGACGCAGATAAGCTCGAAGCGCTGATTGCCTCTCTCGACGAGCTCAAAGCGCGCGTCGGCATTAAAAAGACGATCCGTGATTATGGCATTGACGAAGCGGACTTCCTCGCTCGTCTGGACGCGATGGTCGAACAGGCCTTCGACGACCAGTGCACCGGCGCCAACCCCCGCTACCCGCTCATGAGCGAGATCAAGCAGATGTATCTCAACGCCTACTATGGAACGCACGAAACCGTCTGAAGGAGGAACTGTTATGGAACTATCGAATGTAATCGCGGTTCGCGCAAACAAGACCGTCTATCGCGACGGGGACACGGTGGTCAAGGTATTCGGCGAAGGCTTTCGAAAAGCGGACGTACTCAATGAAGCGCTCAACCACGCGCGCGTGGAAGAGACCGCCCTGCATGTGCCAAAGCTCTACGGCGTCGGCATGATCGACGGCAAATGGACCATCACAATTGAATATATCCCCGGCAAGACCCTCGCAGAGCTGATGGCGGAGCATCCGGAAAAGAAGGATGAACATCTGGAGCTGTTCGTGGAACTGCAGCTGGCCATGCATCGGGAAATCTGCCCGCTGCTGCCGCGGCTTCGGGACAAGATGAACCGCAAAATCCTTCAGACCGAACTGCCCACCGCAACCCGTTACGACCTGCACACGCGTCTGGAGTCCATGCCGCGCCATAACAAGCTCTGCCACGGGGACTTCAACCCGACCAACATCATCATTCGCGACGACGGTACGCCGTTTATTATCGACTGGTCGCACGCAACTCAGGGCAACGCCTCCGCGGACGCTGCGCGCACGTTTTTACTCTTTTCGCTCGCCGGGGAAACCGAAACGGCGGAAGCGTATCTCTCGCTCTTCTGCCAAAAGAGCAGCACCGCGCGGCAGTACGTGCAAAAGTGGATCCCCATTGTTGCCGCTTCCCAGTCGGTAAAAGGAAAACCCGAAGAAAGAGAGCTTTTATTTCGGTGGGTAGATGTGGTAGACTACGAATAATGTATTCTACGTGCAAAAACTCTCAAACCCCGCCTCTCGTCAGGCAATCCCCTCAAAAAGCGGTATTACCCGCTTTGACTTGACCCGCCCGCAGGGCGAACGCGACCTTCCCGGCAACGCCGGGCGCTGAAGCGAAACCGCACAATCAGCGCCGCTGCCATTTTTCATACGGAACCGATCGGCTGCCGCCTCCTACTGAGCGCTGGCATTCGACTTTGGGACTGGCAACCGGCCGGTTCTCCTTTTTCCCTTTTTGACGCAAGGAACCGCTCCCGCTGGATTCGGGAGCGATTCTTTGCAGTTACGCAGAATCGTATTCATCCTTTTGGAGGTTCAGCTCATATGGAACAGCAGCCCATCGTTCCCGGCATCCGCGGAAAGAAATCCCTGTTGGTCACCACGGAAAACACCGCCGCCGTCCTTGGCAGCGGGTGCCTGCCGGTCTTCGCCACCCCCGCGATGATCACGCTCATGGAGCTCTGCGCGGCGGAAAGCGTTGGCGAGCTGCTGGACGAAGGCTTCTCCACCGTTGGCACCGCCATCGACGTTAAGCACCTCTCGGCAACGCCAGTCGGCATGCGCGTGCGCTGCGAAACGGAACTTGTCGAGGTTGATCGCCGCCGGCTCGTGTTCCACTGCCGCGCTTACGACGAAGCCGGCTTAATCGGCGAAGGCACGCAGGAGCGGTTCATCGTTGAGAACGCGAAATTTATGGAAAAAGTAAGCAAGAAAAAATAATCTTCTTTTCTGAAAAGAAAAGAAGCAAAAGAACTCCTCTTGCTAAAAGAGAAGTTCTTTTTGTTTTACTTTTTCTTTCAAGAAAAAGTAAAGTATATTCGGTTCTTTTTGTTTCTTTTTCTTCTAAGAAAAAGAAAGGAAAGCCCTTATGCCAGTGCGCCGCCCTCGCGGGCGAAGCGTTCGCGGTCGATCCAAAGACCCAAAGCGGGGTTCGGGATAAAGAAAATCTCCTCGCCGTCCGGCAGGGTGTTGTAGCCGTACTTCAGCGCTGCGGGGTCGTAGCGCTTCAGCAGTTCGTTTACATCCGCCGACTGGAAATGCACGCCCTCAATCTGCCCGCGCATCTCCGGCTGCACTGCGTAGGTCACCGTAAAGCGCCCGTCGGAAGAACCGTGGATCAGGTGAGCCGCCGCGCCCATATTGGCGCGAAGGTCGGCGCACGCGGGCTGATGGAACAGCTCCAGCACGGCTTTTCTGCCGCAGTAGCCGTACTTGCGGATGAGCGCATCCACCTGTGAATCCTCGCCGAACGTTTCCACGCCGGGGGCAAGGATGAGCAGCTCGCCGCCGTCGGCAACGGCCATGCGCGTGCGGTAAACGGCCTTGTTGCCAAGCCATGTGCTGTGGAACTCCGAAGGGTCGAGATAGACCACGCACTTTTGAATGCCGTGCTCCACAAAATCGATGTTCTTCTGCTGCGCCAGCGCAATGGCCGCCTCCAACGCGTCCCGCTCGCGCCCGGCAAACAGGCCGTGCGTGGCGGTTTTTCCGCCCGGCGCGGTGGTCACGGTGAGTAAAAACAGCAGCGGACGCTCCCGCAAAAAGTGCTCCAGCGCATAGTCGAACACCTTGCGCACGGGCGTAAAATCCCGCCCCATCATGCGCTCCATGCCGTAGACTGCGCCGACCATGTGGGACTTGTTGATCATCTCCGCGCCGCCGACGCCAACGAAGATATTCTTGGAATGGTTCGCCATGCCGATGACTTCGTGCGGCACGACCTGTCCGGGCGAAAGAATCAAATCGTACGAAGGGTCCATCACGCGGCGGTTGACCTCGACTTCGATGGGCTCCGTCCAAAGCCCTTCCGTAATCTCGCCAAGGAACGCCCCCGGCACTTCGCCGATCTTGACCACGTCCGTGCGCCAGGAATGAACCAGAAATCGCTCAAACGGCACGTCCCCAAACATCTCCAACGCTTCCGCGCGGGTCATGGCGCGGTGGGTGCCAAGCGTGGGAAGAATATCCACCTGTGCGCCGCGGTCGGCATAATAGTGATAGCAGACGTTGGTTAAAAACCCCGCCTTGCTGTGGAAGCGCGTAAAGTCCGGCGGCAGGATGAGCACCCGCTTTGCCGGGCGCGTGGAAAGCAGCGCAAGCAGCGCCGCTTTCAGCTCGCCGTCTGTCAGCCCCGCTTCGGTTTGAGCGCGCAGGCAAAGATCCATACGGCTCACACTCCCGAGTAGGCGGAAAATCCGCCGTCAACGGGCAGCACCACGCCGGTGACAAAGCTCGAGGCGTTGTTGTCCAAGAGGAACAGCAGGCTTCCAATGAGCTCTTCGGACTCGCCGAAACGGCCCATGGGCGTGTTGCGCAAAATCTGGTTGGTGCGCGGCGTGGGGCTTCCGTCGTCGTTCCAGAGCAGCTTTGCGTTCTGCTGGGTCGAAAAGAAGCCCGGCGCAATGGCGTTGACGCGGATGCCCGACTGGGAAAAATACACCGCGAGCCACTGCGTAAAGTTGGAAACCGCGGCCTTTGCGGCGGAATAGGCGGGTATCTTCGTCAGCGGCGTAAACGCGTTCATGGAAGATACGTTAATAATCGTGCCAGCGCTCCGTTCCGCCATATCCCGCGCAAAAGCCTGCGTCGGCAACAGCGTGCCTTTGAGATTGAGCCCAAACACAAAATCAAAGCCCGCCGGGTCAAGGTCGAAAAAGCTCTTTTTCCCTTCGGCAAGCGACGTGTCGCGGTCGAAAAACTCGTCGTCTGTGGTCGCCCGCGCGTTGTTGCCGCCCGCGCCGTTGATCAGGATATCGCAGGGGCCGAGAGATTCCAGCACTTTCTGGTGCGCGGCCTGCACGCTCTCCGTTTCGAGCACGTTGACGGCAACGCCAATCGCCTCTACGCCGAGTTCACGAAGTTCCCCGGCAAGCGCTTCCGCTTTGTCCCCAGCAAGGTCGAGCACGGCAACCTTCGCACCGCAGAGAGCGAGTGCTGTGGCAAACATACTGCAGAGTACGCCCGCGCCGCCGGTGACGACGGCAACTTTTCCGGAAAAGTCCGGTTTATAAGCCAGTTTCATTGTTGTTTTGCCTCCTCAGACGGTATACGTGGACGCGGCGGTATCTCCGCCTTCGCCCGTCCAGTTCGTATGGAAAAATTGACCGCGCATTTGATCGACCCGTTCGTAGGTATGCGCGCCAAAGTAGTCCCGCTGCGCCTGCAAGAGGTTCGCGGGCAGCCGTTCGCTCGTGTAGCCGTCGAAATACGCCAGCGCCGAACTCATGGCCGGAACCGGCACGCCGCGCTCCACAGCGGCGGCAACGACCTTGCGCCAGGCGGGAACGCAGTGTTTGATCGTCTCCGTAAAATACGAGTCGAGCAGGAGGTTGCTCAGCGCGGGATCGCAGTCGAACGCTTCCTTGATCTTGCCTAAAAACACACTGCGGATGATGCAACCGCCGCGCCACATGAGCGCTACGCCGCCGTAGTTGAGGTTCCAGCCGTAGGTGGAGGCCGCCGCGCGCATCAGCGAATACCCCTGCGCGTAGGAGATGATCTTGCTGGCGTAGAGCGCCTGGCGGATGGATTCCACCAGAGCCGCTTTGTCGCCCTTGTAAGCGGGGATTTCGCGCGGAAACGCTTTTGCGGCGGTTACACGCTCTTCCTTGATGGCGGAAAGACAGCGGGCAAACACCGCTTCGCCAATCAGTGTCAGCGGCTGGCCTTCGTCCAGTGCGGCGATGGCCGTCCACTTGCCGGTGCCCTTCTGCCCCGCCGTGTCGAGAATTTTGTCCACAAGCGCGGAGCCGTCCGCATCCTTGTAACCAAGGATGTCGCGCGTAATCTCGATGAGGTAGCTGTCCAGCTCGCCCTTGTTCCAGTCGGCAAAGATTTCGTTCATCTCGCCCGCGCTCAGTCCCAGCACATCCTTGAGCAGCTGATACGCTTCGCAGATGAGCTGCATGTCTCCGTATTCAATGCCGTTGTGCACCATCTTGACGAAGTGCCCCGCGCCGTTTTCGCCGACCCAGTCGCAGCAGGGTACGCCGCCTTCGACCTTGGCGCAAATGGCCTGAAAGATGGGCTTGACGAGCGGCCAGGCTTTGGGCGAACCGCCGGGCATCATGCTAGGCCCTTTCAGCGCGCCTTCTTCGCCGCCGGAAACGCCGGTGCCGACGTACAGCAAGCCCTTGCTCTCCACCAGCGCCGTGCGGCGGATGGTGTCCGGAAAATGGCTGTTGCCGCCGTCGATAATCACGTCGCCCGGTTCGAGGATGGCGAGCAGTTTTTCAATGTACTCGTCTACCGCCTGCCCGGCCTTGACCATGAGCATCACCTTGCGCGGCGCGCTCAAAGCGTCCTTGAGTTCTTCCAGCGAATGGCAGCCAACGATGTTATGCCCGTTCGCGCGGCCTTCCAAAAACTTATCCACCTTCTCCGTCGTGCGGTTGTACACTCCTACGGTGAAGCCCTTCGATTCCATGTTCATGACCAAATTTTCGCCCATCACGGCGAGCCCGATCAGTCCGATATCCGCTTTTTTCATCTCTTTACCCTCGCGTTTCCTTTATAGATGCTCCAAACCTGCTCTTCGTCCGCAGGAGAGGCATAGTCCGTATAATCCGTCACGGCCAGCACGCCGCAGGCCCAGGCAAACTGCAGGCACTGCTCCGGCGTAAAGCCGCGGTACACGCCGTAGAGAAGTCCGCCCGTAAAGCCGTCCCCGCCGCCAATGCGGTCGAGCACGGGGATTTTGCGCGGCTCTTCGACGAACCACTCGCCGCCCGCAGAAAGAATGGCGCCCCAGAGGTGCTCGTTTGCGTTTTCCACTTCCCGCAGGGTCGTTGCAAAATACTTCGCGTTCGGGTACGCCTTTTTCGCTTCACCGATCATGCCCTTGAAGCCTTCAATCTTAGCGGAAAGACCCTTACCGCCCGCTTCCGGCCCCTGAATGCCGAGCGCGAGCTGGAAATCTTCCTCGTTGCCCACGAGGATATCCGCAAGCCCCGCAATGCTGCGAAACACGCGGGAAAGCTCCTCCTCGCGCCCTTTCCAGAAAGAGGCGCGGTAGTTGAGGTCGAAGGCGATCTTGGTGCCATACGCTTTGGCGCGCTTGGCCAGCGTTTCGCAAAACGCGGCGGTTTCCGGCGAGAGCGCCGCAAACAAGCCGGAGAGGTGCAGTATTTCAACGCCCTCCTCGCCAAAGATGCGCTCGATATCGAACTCGTCAATCGAAAGCGTGCGCCCGACTTCGCCCGTGCGGTCGTTCCAGACGCGCGGTCCGCGAAGGCCGAACCCGCTGTCGGCAATGTTGAACTGATGGCGGTAGCCCCAGGGGCCTCCCTGCGGAACGCTTGCGCCTTCGTAGCGGATGTTGCGCGCCCTGAGTTCGCTCTGGATAAACTGCGAAATGGGGCTTCCTTCGATAAACTTGGTCAAAACGAGGCACTCATGCCCCAGCGAGCTTGCAATATTGAGCACGTTCGATTCCGCGCTCGTGCTCTGCAGCAGGTAGCGGTTGCTCACCTGGACGCTTCTGCGGTCTTCCGGGGTCATGCGCACGCCCATGCTCGTTGGGCAGGCGATTGCGTAACGGGCTTTTACTGGCATAGCCGATCCTTCTTTCTATATGGTCTGATAATCTGGCGACTGAACAAAATCGTAAATGGATCTGCAGGCGAACGTCATTCCGCCATTTTCTCCATCATATCAGCAGGATTCGAAATGTTCTATCCTATTCTTGCTTGAAACATTGCTAATATTGCTCTATACTCATAGAAAACGGGAACGACGTTAAAAAACAAACCGCAGTCTCTGTTTTCTGCCGTTTTATTTACGGGAGGGCGCAATGGAAACCATACAGCATGTCTTTCAGCAGCGGCAGCATATGCTGCTGGAAGATTACGAAATCTACCATTATAAAGACAGCCGGGAACTGCACGTTTCGCTGCACTTTCACGACTTTTATGAATGCTACCTGCTGCTTTCCGGCAACATCCGCTATCAAATCGACAGCGCGTCGTTTTCAATACTGCCCGGAGACCTGCTGCTCATCGGCCCAAACCAGCTGCACCGGCCGCTCTTTACGCAGACGGACAAGCCCTACGAGCGAATTGTGCTCTGGCTTTCGCGCTCGTTTGTTGAAAAGCTCTCCACGCCGGAAAGCGACCTTTCCGCCTGCTTCTCGGCGCAGCGCCTCAGCGCAAACAGACTCTCGCAGGAGCAGCGCGAGAGCATGACCCGTCAGCTCTTTTCGCTTCTAAACGCAACCAGCGCCGAGCAGTTCGGGCGGGACGTGCTCTGCCGCTCGCTGGTGACGAGCCTGCTTGTAACGCTCAACCGCGCGCTCGCCGGGCGGGAGCGCGCCCTGCCGCGCGCGGATATCCGCGTGAGCGTGCTGGTAAAGACCGTTTCTTCTTACCTTGACGCGCATCTGTCCGAGCCAATCTCGCTGGACGAACTGAGCCAGACCGTGTTTCTCTCCAAGTACTATCTCGAGCGCGTGTTCCGGCGCGAAACCGGCGTTTCGATCTACCAGATGCTCCTGCAAAAACGGATGATATTGGCGCGGAACCTCATGCGGGACGGGCTGTCGATGACGCAGGTTGCCCAGAAATGCGGGTTTTCGGAGTACAGCGGGTTCTACAAGGCGTTTAAGAACGAATACGGCATTTCGCCGCGCGAATACGCGGCCAAACAATAACGCAAACAAAAAGGCAGCCGCTTAAACCGCCTTTATTCGCTATTTTAGCTTTCCGTAAGCGCCGCTCCACCCGTCCGCCCGGCGGAGGAACGCGTCGTACCCATGCGCGCGGATAAAGGCTGCCGCTTCGCGGTATTTGCGATATTTATAGCCCGCGTGCCCGTAGAACGCCGCTAGAACAAGGCAGGTTTCGAATTCCGCGCAGTCCGCGCAGCTCATTAGCCCCCGTCGCATACAGCAGACCTTCATGGCGCATTTGGCCTTGCTTAAATCGCGCTCGCCCGGCCCGTAACCGAGTTTGCAGCCTTTGCAGAGATTTTCTTTAAACACCTTGCAAGTTAAGCAGTACGCGCCGCAGCAGCCGACTTCCGCTTTTGACATGCCGTCCCCTCCTGTTTTGCTCGTTTTCATTCCCTGCCGCGATGATATCACGCATGGTTTCTTGCTGCAAGATGATTCATTTTGCGTTGCACGATCGGCAATTTCGCCGCCGTTCAAATTGACATCGGACTTCGTGAGGAATACAATAATCCCAGCAAATCTGATTCTAATTCATTCCAAACGCAAGCCACAATTTTAAACTGGGAGGTTGATGTTCGTATGCTCTTTGGCGACCCGAACCTGAAGTCCGCCGCCGACGCCGCAAACGCCGCCGTCCGCGACCCATCCAACTTTCACTGGACGTTCATTGCGATTTTCGCCTTTGTCGTAATGATCTATGTGGACGAAATCCACAAGAAGAACTACAAAGCCATCGCCGCCGCCCTGATGCTCTACAGCGTGCACTGGCTCTACGAAATCGCCAACGCGGTGATTGCGCACTTCACGGGGTACGCGCTCTGGACGGTATCGCCGGAGAGCACGTCCTACATTCTGCTCATCGGCGTGAGCTGGGAACTCTCCATGATGTTCGCGGTCGCAGGCTTTACCTCGAAGCTCCTGCCACAAGACAAGAACATGAAGATTCTCGGCGTCAACAACCGTATTGCGTTCGCCATTGGCAGCGCGCTGTTCTTCTCGCTCGTGGAGATTTTCCTCGCCTCTACGCCCGCGTTCATCTGGGTTTACCCCTGGTGGGGCGCAATCCCGGTGTTCATCACGACGTACATTCCGTTCTTCCTTGCTTCCTACCTGATCTACGACAAGGAACCCAAGACGCAGAAAAAGTGGATCCTTTCTCTGGTCTGCCTCAATATCGTGCTGCTCGCGGTGCTGATCCCGCTTAAAATCATCTGATTCTTGCACAGAGTACAAAAACCCGCGCAGGAATGCGCGGGCTTTTGCGTTGCTGTGTTATATTGCTGCGTTTATTTTGCGTTCGCCAGCCGTTCGACCGCCTCCTGCTCCGTGGCCACGAAAAACACGTCGTTTCCGGCGTTGCTTTCGAAAATAAAGTCTTTCAGCGGCTTGCTGGTATAGCGTGAAAAATCGCCGAAGATAGCGATCTTCTTGCGGTAGTTGACGAACTTTTGCAGGATATCCCCCGCAAGGCGCGTACTCAGGATGAAGAACTCATCAGCCACGGCGGATTTCTCAATCGCCATGCGCTCGCAGCCGGTTTCGTACTCCACCGTCGCCATCAAATCCAGCGCGGCCTGTACGCCCGTAAGCACCGGTTCGCCGCTCGTCACAACCGCGATGCTTCGCCCGTTTATCTCAATCACCTTTGTTTCCATTTTATTGATCCTCTTCCATCCAAATCATATCTCGTGTCAGCGCGCGCATGTCCTCCGGCAGTTCGGAAACCAGCTCGATCCGCTCGCCTGTAATCGGGTGGGTCAGCGCGAGCCGACAGGAGTGCAGCGCGGGGCGCGGTATCAGCGCGTCGTTGCGCTCGCCATAGAGCCAGTCCCCCGCCAGCGGGAAACCGATGGACGAAAGATGCACGCGCAGCTGGTGCGTTTTGCCCGTCTCTGGAAGGAGTTCGAGCAGCGTCAGCCGTTCGCTATACGCAAGGGTGTGGTACTCCGTCCGCGCGGGAGCGCCGTCCGGCATGACCGCGCGCCGGTACGTCGAACCTTCCGCAAGGCCGATCGGACGCTCAATTCTGCCGCAGGCCGGCTCAACCCTGCCGACGGCGATTGCCTGATAGATGCGCAAAAACGCGCCGGTATGCTGAGCGCGCCGGAGCCGCTCATGGAGATATCCGCTCTTGGCAAACAGCATCAGCCCCGTAGTACCCCGGTCGAGGCGGCTTACAGGATGCGGGGAGATGCATCCGCCAAGATAGGCGCAGACCGCGTTTTCCAGCGCAAGCTCTTCGGGATCGCGCGTGGACTGGTGGACGGCAATTCCCGCGGGCTTGTCGATAACAAGCAGATATTCGTCCTCAAAGCGCACGTCCAGCGGAAACGCCATGGGCACGATATGCCCGTCCGGCTCGTCGCCAATCTCCATGGAAAGCACGTCGCCCGCCTGCACCCGCGCGGTGACGTAACATCGCTTGCCGTTGAGCAGCAGACCGTTTTCGCGGCGCTTGAGGCGCGAAATATGCGCGTCCGAAGCGGCCAGCTCGCGCTTGAGCAGGCTCCTGACCGCTCGTCCGGCGGTGGAATCGTCAATTTTGAGGATCAGAGGGCGCATGGTTGGAGTTTTCCTGCTTCTTTGCTCCCTGCTGCCGCAGCTGCGGCGGAAGCGCGCTTTTCTCTACTCTACCGCAACGGGCATAAAAAGAAAAGAAACAATTGCAAACCGCGTTCTCGAGAGCGAAAGACGCAATCTTTTCGCAATTTACCCCGCACAAACACGGTAAAATACGGTATACTATAAATAGAAATCCTTGCCGCGCTCGTTTTTTCAACCCGGCGGCGCGGCGAAAATTCACAAGAAAAGGAGTCCTGAACATGGCAGTCATCAACGTTACCAACAGCAACTTCCGAACCGAAGTGCTGGAATCGGATCGTCCCGTGCTGGTCGACTTCTGGGCGCCGTGGTGCGGACCCTGCCGCATGGTTTCCCCCATCGTGGACGAAATTGCCGAAGAAAAACCAACCATCAAGGTCTGCAAGGTCAATATCGACGAACAGCCCGCTCTCGCTTCGCAATACGGCGTTATGAGCATCCCGACGCTTCTGGTTTTTCGCGACGGGGACGTTGCGGACAAAGCCGTCGGCGCACGCAACAAGGCGTTCATCCTCGGCATGATCAATGGCTGACACTCGTTTCAATAAACGAAAAACGAACCGTAACCCCGCCGGTTTAGGCAGTGCAAAACAAAACCCGTCCGCATCGCTGCGGACGGGTTTATTCTTTTCGTTTTCGTCAGCCGGAGAAGTCGTCTCCGCCGCCGGGCGAAGCGGGCGTCGGCGAGGGAGGCGGCGTCGCGGGAACGGGCGTCGCTCCGGTTACGTCGTCAACGCCGTCGCCGTTTTCGTCGATGAAGGTGGGCGGAGGCGTCGTCGTATCGCCGTTCGAGAGGGCGTCAAGATCGATATCCGGCAGGTTGTCGTGCGACGTCGGCGAATACACCGTCCCGCCTTTGGCGGAGAGGTATAAAACGCCGTTGGAGACGTTTTTACTCACAAACTCCGGCAGCAGGCGCGCCAGTACGCTCATCTTGCTGTCCAGATCGGTCGTCTGGCCAACATGGATCTTAAGACCGTTGGAAGCGATCATCGTAATGGCAAGCGGCGTGGTCAAGTCGATGGACTTGATGGAGCCGGTCAGCGAGTATTGCTCCAGCACCGAAATGAGCTGCACCAGCGTTGCGGTTGCAAAGTCGTTGCCCTGACCGAGCCGCTGACCAAGCTGGAAGCCCGTCATGCTGACGCCGTTCACCTGTATCAGGCCGGAAAGGTCCGTTCCCCCGCTCATATCCAGCACGTAGCCGTTTTTATCGATAATGACGTTGCTGTCGAGACCGACGATGCCCGCGACCGCCTTGCGCTCGCTTACGATGATGCGCACGCGCGCGGGAAAGATATAGGTAACCGACTCGACCTGTATGTTCGGATCCTCGCTGATGTTCGCTTCCGCCTCGTCCAGGTCGCAAAAGAGCATATGCGTGCCGAGCTTGAGGCCGGAAAGCTCGACGATATAGTCCGCGGAGTACTTGTCGTTACCCATGACCACGATATCCGAAAGCAAAAACCCGTAGTAGAGCGCAACGCCAACCGCGGCCAGCAGCGCGAGCACGAACGCCAGATTGCCAAAGAGCTTTCTAAGCATCTGCGCGTTTTTCTTTTTGCGAATCTGCCGCTCGATATACTCTTCGTGTTTGCGGGCGGCTTCTCTGGCGCGCGCTTTCTTCTGCGCTTCCGCCATGCGGATGCTTTCTTCCGTTTCGTTGATATGGATGCGCGCGGTGGTGGAAGCACCCGTGCGGAAAATGCGCGTGCGCTGCGTTTCGGTTCGAACGGGTGTGCCATCCTCGTCCTCGGCGTAGCCGCCCTGTTCATCAAACAGGCGGATATGCTCGCCCTCCGGCTTTCTGGGGCGCTTTTCGCGCTGCGCTTCCTCCGCACGGTATCGCATACGCGCCGTGTCGGAAACAACGCTTTCGCCGTCGTCCCACGTCAAGTGGGCAATGTTTTCTGCGTCTTCCTCGTCGGAAAACTCCAGATCGTCCTCGCTGAACAGGTGCGTCAGCGAAGGCTCCGGCGGCTCGCCGTACTGGCGGTTTGCCGAAGCGGGATCGACCTCTTCATCCGGCGGAACAGGCTCGAAAAAGTTGGACCAAAAGCTGCGCTTCTTGGTCTTCTTCTGCTCGGTATTCGGTTTTTGGTCTCTGTTTTTTGCCATGACCGCAGCCGCTCTGATCCGTTCCCGACCGTCCGGCTCCGCCGGATCTGTCGATTTAAAGTTTTGTTAAAATTCCAGGTTCAAGCCTCTGTCCTTAATCGGCCTTACGCTTTCGCCGGTTTCTGCGCGTTGTTAAAGCGGGAAATATTGAGTAGCACGCCGATAGCGGCAAGGAAGATCATCATTGAAGAGCCGCCCGCGCTGATGAACGGGAGCGCCTGTCCGGTCGTAGGCAGCAGGCCTGTGCAGACGCCGATGTTTACGAATACTTGCAGGCCGAAAACCACCGTGATGCCGCCCGCGAGCATGCTGCCGAACCGGTCCCTGCACTGCAGGGCGATTCGAATGCCGCGGTAGACGATGAATCCGTACGCCGCGATGACGAGCAGCCCGCCGATGAGTCCCAGCTCTTCGCAGACGATGGCGAAGATGAAGTCCGACTCGCCGTACGTCATGTACAGCAGCTTTTGATGGCTGTTGTTGAGGCCGACGCCGAACAGCCCGCCGGAACCCAGCGCGTAATAAGACTGAATCAGCTGATAACCGTCGCCCAGCGCATCCGCCCAGGGATTGACAAACGAGGTCAGGCGCGCCATGCGGTACGGCTCGATGACCGCCAAAAGCGCGAACAGGCCGATAAACACGACCAGCAGCAACAGCATCTGCTTGGTGTCGCAACCACCGATAAACAGCAGCGCGTACCCCATCAGACCCATGATAACAGCCATGGACATGTTGGGCTGCAGCATGACCAGGCCGCAGATGACGCCGATGACCAGCAGCATGGGCAGCATGCCCTTGGTAAAGTTCTGCATGACCGCGTGCTTTTTCGCCATGAACGAACACATGTAGAGCATCATGCCGAATTTCGCAATCTCGGAAGGCTGAATACTCTGGCCGCCGACCACGATCCAGCGCCTTGCGCCGTTGGTCTCCTGGCCGAAAGCAAGCACCGCCACGAGCAGGATGATGGAAACCAGAATCGCGATGACCTTGAATTTTTCCAGTTTGCGAAAGTCAATCAGCGAAATCAGCAGCATCATCGGAAATCCGATGGCAAGGTACATGGCCTGCTTGCGGATAAAGTAGTACCCGTCGTAGCCCACGGATGCGGTGTTCTGCGCGTAATAATAGCTCGCCGAGAATACCATAACGAGGCCGAACGCGCAAAGAAGCCCGACCATCAAAACGATGGGATAGTCGATATGTCCGATTTTTTGTCTCTTTTTACCAAGAGGGCGTCGTTCCATCGTATCCCCGATTCTTTCGGTTTTCTCCCCTGTTGGCGCGGCGTTTCAAAAAAAATCACCCGTACTTCACGCAGTCGGTTTTCTCGCGCGCCGTTCAACAAAGGTGCATCGTGTATCATACCAAAATGGATACGAACTGACAAGCCGCCTAAGCCGCAGGGGTCGATTTGTTTTCAGAATCTTTCCAATATAGTAATTATTGCGGCGAAATTTTGGCGGTTCCGGAACCCTTGCAAATCGCAGCGAGAAAAAGGAGAACGCCAAAAGACGTTCTCCTCTGCATATCGACAAACCCGTTTAGGGGGTTTGGGGGATTCGAAAATCCCCCATTTTTCATCAAATTTGGCGATTGATTCGCCGAATTTGCAGAAAATACCGCGATAGCGGTGTTTTTTCCCACAGTAAAAATCCATCGGCAAAGTTCGAAGGACTTTGTCGATGGAC
>JBDKTD010000328.1:0-9965 GCA_039680365.1 Clostridiaceae bacterium | reverse complement strand
GTGGTCCAGTTCGCAGATGACGGCGGCGTTTTCCAGCATTCGCAGGTTCGCCGGAATTTCCTCACAGGCGAGCGTATGCACCGCAAACCCCGCTTCGGTGAATACTTCCTGAATAAATTTCGTTTCGTTGCGCTTCTCCGAACCTTTTTTGAGAATGCAGACGTCGTCGAACGCTCCGAAATAGCTGACAAGGTAATCGAAAAACGGCGTATAGTCGTCAACTTTGCTCAGTCCGGTTTCCCTGGCATACGCATCCGCAACCATGTTGAAAAAACCGGTGATAAAAAAGCCGTTCAGGGGGAACCGGCAGTTCATCTCGATCAGACGGATGCTGTTATCGGGTTCAATGATAAAGTCCGCCCGGTAGGTGCCAACGCTGTACTCTTTTTGCGCTGCGCGCGCGCAAATGCCCTCAACCTCGGCGGACACCGGCATGAGATGGCGAAATTGCGCGTAATTCAATACAAAATGGCGAATCGCCTTGTGCAGCAAGCGCTGGACGGAACGGAACTTCTGATCGGTTGACTCAGAAACGGCAAGCGGCTCGTCAAAAGTCCAAGATTTAAAGTACTCGTTTGCACGTTCTCCGGTCTTGATAAAACCGGCGTAGATACGAGTCGCTTGTTCGGTTGCAATGCCCAATTCGTCACCTCCTTTGATTCGCAAAAAAAAGAACGGCTGGACAGCTATTTAGTATGTATATCATACATATTGATAAAGCCCTTGTAAATACTCGTTGTTTCTGCGCGGCTTCTGTATGCATCGCTTTCATCAGGAGCCTTCCTTTATGACTTTTCAGCGGTTCCCGCTCGAAGGAGATTTCCGGCGCGCGGTGATTGCCATAGAACCGTGCTTGCGCTAAAATAGAAAGGACTGTTATGAAATGTATCCAGCCTCAGCTTTGATGGTGTCAACAAAAACGAATAAACAGCGAGGTGATTCTTTTGCCCCCACTCGTTTCTGTAGTCATGTCTTCCTATAACCACAGAGCGTTCGTCGCCGAAGCTGTTCAGAGTGTTTTACGTCAAACGTTTACCAACTTCGAGTTCATCATTTCGGACGACCATTCCACCGACGGAACGGATGAAGTCATTCGCGGCTTTTCCGATCCGCGGATCATTGCTCTATATCAGACCGAGAACACTTACTGTCTGAATGCGCAGCTGTATGATATGTCGGCCGGCAAATACATTGCAATCATCCATTCCGACGACGTTTGGCTGCCAAAGAAACTGGAAAAGCAGGTCGCCTACTTGGAATCGCATCCCGACTGCGCCGCTTGCTTTACCCACGCCGCGCTGATCGACGAGCACGGCAACCCCGAAGTTAAGTTCGACATGAAGGAAAACATCTTCATTCAGCCGAACCGGACGCAGGCGGAATGGCTCAGGTACTTTTTTACAAAGAGCAACTGCCTTTGTCACCCCAGCATTCTCATCCGCCGGGATATTCTGATTGACCTCGGCAGGAACCGCGCGCTCCGGCAGCTGCAGGATTTTGATAAATGGATTCGACTCGTCAAGCAAGCGCCTATTACCATTCTGCAGGATCAGCTGACCCTGCACCGCAGGCACCTTGCCACGCACGCCAACACCAGCGCCCCAAAGCCGGAAAACAGCCTGCGCGCGCTTTCGGAGATGTATCTGCTCTCCGAAACCTTTTTTGACGGCCTTTCGAACGAGCTCTTTATCGAAGCGTTCCAAAGCCTCTTCCGCAAGCCGAATGCGAAAACGCCGGAAGAACTGACTTGCGAAAAGTTTTTTCTGCTGCTCGATCACTGGGTGTTCGGCGGCAACCAGAGGAAGCTTTCCGCCGTTAACTTCTTTTACAAACACTGCGGCGCAAGCCCGGACGTTCTGGCAACCCTGCGGGAGCAATACGGCTATACCCTGCAGGATTTTTACGCGCTCACGGGCGGCATCAGCTTCAACTGGCTGAGCGAAGCCCCCGGCTATACGGAGGCGCGCTATCTGGAAGCGGTAACGCAGATAGAGAAGCTCAGCTCGAAGCTGGCGCGGACGGAAAAGGCGTACGCGGAAATCTCAAATTCGACGAGCTGGAGAATCACAAAGCCGTTTCGCGCTTGTTTCCATGTTCTGCGACGGTTCTTTGGAAAAACGAAACGCTGAACCGCTCGTTTAGCGGCAAAAAGCGTTTCCCCGCTGATTGCGGTTTTTGCATGAAAACAGCCCCGTGCGCGCGAACGTCACGGGGCGTTTGTTTATTCATGTTCGAGCGCCTCGCAGAGCTCTGCGAGCGGGGCTAACGAGGTCAGCCTCTCGTTCAATCTCCAAATCGCATGGATTCGTTCCGTAAAGCCGCCTAGCTCAATCTTTTTCAGCGTCGAAGCGCGCTGACAGACAAAACTGGTCAGCGACTTGCGGGAGACGATCTTCTCCCCGTCGAACCGAACGAGCCAATACGAGTTGTCGTCCTCTCCCGGTTCGCGGCGGAAGCCGAGCAAATCGTACCCGCCGTCGGCTGTTGGCTCGATATGCGAAAAAACGTACCGCCCGCCTTCGAAAAAGCGTCCGGTCTCGGCAAACGTGCTCGTATCGTACGAAACCAGATGCGTCGTTAAGTCGTTTTGGTACTCCAAACTCCAAAACAGTTTTCCGTCCGGCGAAAAGCAGAATCCCTCGTCCTGCGGCTGGTTGTTCGGGCGGCGCATCCGCGTTTTTTGAACGAGCCGGAAGTCCGGCGGCGCGTAGAACGCAAACCACGGCGTGGTCGAGCGCACCGCCAGCAGTCTGCCGTTCGGGCTGAACGCCGCGGTGTACGCATAGGATATATCTTTGAGATGCGCAATCTCCGTTCCCCGAACATCGGTCACATAAACCGTCTGCCCGGCACAGCCGACGCGGTAGTCTTTATATTGCGCAACTCCGTAAAACTTTTTCATCGTTCGCTCCTAGCCAAGATATATTAACAGTAACGCTTCCGCTCCTGCACTTTTCGCCGGTATGCGCGTATTTGCCCGCGTTCAGAGCAGTTTCGGCCGCCGGAGCTGAGATAGCGCTTCCAGAACCGGCACGAGAAACGCGGCGACAAACCCGCCTGAGAACCCGTTGTTATAGAGATTCAACCCGGCATGCAAAAAGCCGACGTTGGTAACCAGCGACATATGCAGAAACCCCGCCAGAATGCCGGCGAGGATTCCGTATTTCCCCGCAATGGGCGCAAGCGTCGTTCCGAACAGCGCCGCCATGATGGCAAAAGCGGCGCTGCTTTCGTGCACGTTAAAAAAGTTGGTGAGCAGCACGCCGATCAATATGGGAAAAACATTCTTAATATGTTTTCCGTAAGCGCCAAACCCCACGACCGTAAAAATGCCGCCAATCACCGGGCCGTTGAGCTCGCCGCCGAGCGCAAGCACATAGCTCACGCAGAGAAGTCCGAGCAGCGCCATATTGATGAGCGCCGCGCCAAGGCCAACCATTGCCGTAAAGTCGGAAGGCAGCGTGCCCGGCAGGGCGAGCAGACGGCCAAACCCGTTCAGCGACCAGCGGTTGATCCAGAACCCGAACAGAAGCATCACGCCGAACAGGCTGTACAGCAGAATCGAAAACGCGCCGTTATTGCCCGATGAGAGGATGGAAACGGAGCCGATCTTTACGCCGAAACCCAGCAGCACCGCGGTGAACAGCATAGCGATAATTCCCGCGGTAAAGCCGATGTTGTAGAGGCTGTACCCCTGATGGAAGCGGACAAAGTGCGCGGCAAGCGGGACGATCAGCATCCCCGCCAGCAAACCCGCGGCTGCGCCCAGCGGAATGCCGATGTACAGCGGTAGCCCCATGTTGAACGACAGCTCGCTCACGAGCGGACTCAGCGCGGTTCCGAACAAGGCATGCAGCAACACGCCCGAGAACGGCTGAGCGGAGGCTTTTGCATACATAAACACGCCCAGAACGATGGGAATTGTGTTGAAAAAGTTCTTGCCGAAGAACGAAAACCCGAGCATGGTAAACACTCCGGCAATCACCGCCCCCGAAAACGCAGCCTTCGTCAGCTTGATCAGGCCAAGGCTCATCAGCGTCATGACGCCGACGTTGAGAAGCGTTGCCCCGACGTTGGCAAGCTGAAAATAATCCGTCAGCAGATTGGCGGGCGAAGTTAGAATGGTAAGGCTTCCGCGCAGAATCTCCCGCGGCGTATTAAAAAAGAACGCCAGCGCGATCATCAGCAAGCTCAGCGCAAAGAAGAACAGGAACTTCGCGCGCTCAAACTCCGTCGGTTCCTGCGTCCGGGGATAAGGGTTCTTCGAAAGCGCCTCTTTTGCCTCATACTGGAATGCAGGTGGGCTGCCTGCGCCGGGTTGTTGGCCGGAGATGTTCGAAACAGCGTTCATACGGTTGCCCTCCGTTGTTTGCGAAATCCGCCGCGGGGATTCGGCGTTGTGCTGTACCGCCAAAGCCCGCGATCCATATCTTCCTGTTTAAACGTACCATGCCCGGCGGCGAACGGTCAAGTGCGGAAAAACGGTAAATTTTATGCCCCTTCAGATTAGACCGCTAGGCAAACGGCGCGCGTTGTGTTATGCTAAACCGTATTTTATGAATAGGAAACGAAAGAAAGCACTATGATCAGCGCACAGGGAGTATCACTCCAGTTCGGCGGGCGTCCGCTGTTTGAACACGTGGACGTTCAGTTTACCGTTGGCAACTGCTACGGGCTCATTGGGGCGAACGGAACGGGCAAGTCCACATTTTTACGTATCCTTTCCGGCGAGTTGGAACCGAGTAAGGGAGAAATCCACGTCACCCCCGGCGAACGCATCGCGGTGCTTCGTCAGGATCACTATGCGTTCGAATCGTATTCGGTGATCGACACGGTCATTATGGGCTATCCCCGCCTGTATGAGATCATGCAGGAAAAGGAAGCGCTGTATGCCAAGCCGGACTTTGACGACGCCGACGGCCTAAAGCTTGCGGAGCTCGAAGGTGAGTTTGCCGAGCGCGACGGCTGGAACGCCGAGTCGGACGTGGAGATTCTGCTCAACGGTCTCGGGCTTCCCGCGGAAACGCATCACCAAACCATGGCGGAACTGGACGGCCCAAGCAAGGTGAAGGTGCTGTTGGCGCAGGCGCTGTTTGCCAAGCCCAACATTCTGCTGTTGGACGAGCCGACCAACAACCTCGATATCTACGCCATCAACTGGCTGGAAGAGTTCCTGATGGACTTTCCGAACACGGTCATCGTGGTTTCCCACGACCGCCATTTTCTAAATAAAGTCTGCACGCATATCGTGGATATCGACTACGGCAAGATTCAGATGTACGTTGGCAACTACGACTTCTGGTATGAGTATACCCAGCTTGCCGCGCGGCAGGAAAAAGACAAGCGTAAGATCAACGAGCAGAAAGCCAAGGAACTGCAGGAGTTCATCCTGCGCTTCAGCGCCAATGCCTCCAAATCGCGGCAGGCGACGTCCCGTAAAAAGATGCTCGACAACCTGCAGATGGATAACTTTGCGCCCTCCTCGCGCCGCTACCCCTTTATCCACTTCAAGCCCGACCGGGAAGTGGGCAACGACATCCTCGCCGTCAGCGGCATTTCCAAGACCGTTGCCGGCCGCAAGGTGCTCGACAACGTGAGCTTTATCGTGCAGGCTGGCGACAAAGTCGCGTTTGTGGGCGAAGATGAACTGGCGCGCACCACGCTGTTTCAAATCCTCATGGAAGAACTGGAGCCCGACGAAGGCAGCTTCAAGTGGGGCGTTACGACCACGCAGGCCTACATGCCGTCCGACAACACCGTCTACTTCGACGGCGTGGAGCTCTCGCTCGTGGACTGGCTCAGGCAATACTCCAAGGATCAATACGAGTCCACCATCCGCGGCTGGCTGGGCAGGCTGCTCTTCTCCGGCGAAGAAGCGCTCAAGAAGGCTTGCGTGCTCTCCGGCGGCGAGAAGAACCGCTGTATGCTGGCAAAGATTATGCTCTCCGGCGCGAACGTGCTCATTCTCAACGAGCCGACCAACCACCTCGACCTGGAGGCGATTACCGCGCTCAATGAAGGCATGACGGAGTTTACGGGCGTTATGCTCTTTGCTTCGCACGATCATCAGGTCATCCAGACCGTCGCCAACCGCATGATCGAGCTGCTGCCGGGCGGGCTCATCGACCGGCGCGAGAGCTTTGACGAGTACATCCTCGACCCGGAAGCGATCCGGCTTCGTCAGGAATCCGGCGCGGGAAGCGTCTTTTAACCGGAACTCCCCTAAAAGGTACAAACAACAGCATCCGCCTTTCAAGCGGATGCTGTTTGTTTTACTCCTCAGCTGCGCTTACCTTTTCGCCGGGCGCGGCGCACAGGCATTTTTATGTCTCACTTTCGCCGAACCGCTTGCGCTTTTTCGCGAAATGACGTATAATTCAAACACATTTTTTGCATGTTTATGCTAAATTGGCAAGATGGGAAAAGGGATTGGTATGACGGGAGAAAACATTCAGCATTTGATCTCCATCGTGGCTTACATGGCGGTCGTCATCGTGATTGGCATCGTGTTTGCCAAGCGCGCAAACAAAAACACCGAGGCGTATTTCCTCGGCGGGCGTACGCTCGGCCCCTGGGTTTCAGCGTTCAGCGCGGAAGCCTCCGATATGTCCGGGTGGCTCTTGATGGGTTTACCGGGGCTTGCGTACTGGAGCGGCCTTGCCGACGCAGGCTGGACGGCCATCGGCCGTGCGCTGGGCCCCTACCTCAACTGGCTGATCGTCTCCAAGCGCCTGCGCCGTTACAGCGTGGCGACCGACTCGATTACGATTCCGGACTTCTTTTCCAAGCGCTTCCACGAAAATAAGAAAGTTCTAATGACCATTGCCTCGGTTATGATCATCGTGTTCTTCACGCCCTATGCGGGCAGCTGCCTCATGGCATGCGGCAAGCTCTTCAGCCAGCTGTTCGGTGTTTCCTATAACGGCATGGTTATCGCTTCCGCGCTGTTTGTGCTGACCTATACGTTCCTCGGCGGGTTCCTTGCAGAGAGCACGTCGGACTTCATGCAGGCAGTCGTGATGATTCTGGCGCTGGTGCTTGTTGTTGTGCTCGGCGTTGCCGCCGCGGGCGGCGTCGGCGCGGTCATCGCCAACGCCGAACAGATTCCCGGCTTTTTGAGCCTGCTCACTTCCGCAACCCCGACCGGTGAAGCGGCAAACGGATCTGCGCTCTTTGGCGCGGCAAAGCAGTATTCCGGCCTCGCCATCGCTTCCGCCATGGCCTGGGGTCTCGGTTACTTCGGCATGCCGCAGGTTCTGCTGCGCTTTATGGGCATCCGCTCCGAGCATGAACTGACCCGTTCGCGCCGGATTGCCACCGTGTGGGTTATTATTTCGCTTACCACCGCCGTGTTCATTGGCCTGATCGGGCGCGTGCTTTTCCCGGACGCTTACATGGTATACGGCTCCGGCAACACGGAGAACATCTTCATTCTCATGGCCACCAAGATGCTGCCGCCGCTGCTGGCAGGGCTCGTCTGCGCGGGCATCCTCGCCGCGGCCATCAGCTCTTCCGACTCGTATCTGCTCATCTCCGCCTCTGCCGTCTCCAAGAACGTCTGGCAAGGCTTGATCCGCAAAAACGCGTCGGAAAAAGAGACCATGTGGGTTTCCCGCATCGTGCTCGTGCTTATCACGGTGTTCGCCATTTTCGTTGCTACGGGCAAAAACAAGGTGATCTTCTCCATCGTTGATTTTGCTTGGGCGGGCTTTGGCGCGGCGTTCGGCCCGCTGATGCTGTTTTCGCTGTTCTGGAAGCGCACGACCTATGCCGGCGCCATCGCGGGCATGATCTCCGGCGGCGGCATGGTGTTCCTCTGGAACTTCGTCATCAGTAAACTCGGCGGCGTATGGGGCATTTACGAACTGCTGCCCGCGTTCCTGTTCTCCTGCCTGACGATTATCGTTGTGTCGCTCTTGACCAAAAAGCCGAGCGAAGCGATTCAAAAGGAGTTCGACTCCGTCAACGTCAAAGCATAGAGCGCCCAAAACACAAAACCAGCCCAACTGTTAAAGCGGGCTGGTTTTTTCTATATGGATATTCTGCTCGTGAAAGCTCTACTTCTGTTTCTCCTTGGAAAGCTGCACCAGAAAGAACGCAATCGCGCCGAACAGCAGCACGAGAAATACACCCAGATACCAGATGGGCAGCGACAGCCCCAGGGACGAAAGCACGGTCAAGCTGGAAAACACCGCCAGCATCATCAACTTTGTCGTGCCGATCAGGTTACCCAATATCTGGTACACCCGCTCGCGGTTCTGTTCCGTTACCGTAACTGCGGTATTCCAGGCCGCCGGGAACTGCTGAATCAGCGTAATCAGAAAGTATAGCATCCCGCCGAGGATCGGCAGGAAGATCAGTTCGCTCTTGTCGCCCCAGCGGTTCACTTCTCCCGCGGCGTTGTAATGCGCCGGTATGGTATCCGGAATCGACTTCCACATCACGATCAGGTAAACAATCGTGCCAATCATCAGTATCAGGCTCAGCGCTTCGGTTATCCGGCTCCAAATGGTTTTCTTCGGTTTCACAGCGTTCTCCTTTTGCCGCGGAAACAGTCTTCCTGCCTCCCCCGGCGATTCGACTTATCCTACCACGTTTGCTTTCGGCTGAGAAGAACAAACGCCCTGTCCGCTGGGTTTCCGTTCGAACAGACCCGCCGCCGGGAGCCGCCGGTACTTGCTCCGCAGCCATCCTTTGCCAGCAGGCAGAAGCCCGCGAACACGGAAAAAGGTTGCGGTTGCGGCGTTTGGGCTGTATACTGATTTTGATTTTTACCGGAGAGGCATGCATGTTATATACAGTTTTTCACTTGAACTTCAGCGCCGTCTGGGTTCTGATCAGCGTTCTGGTCTCGTTCTTTATCACGCTGGCGGCTATACAGAAAGGGCTGTCGCGGCTCCCCAAGGATCAGGGGCGCGCGTTCGCGGTCAACGGCGAGCTCAGCAAGGGCAAACCGCGCGGCGCGGGGCTGATTTTCAGCATTTGCTCGACGGTGGTGTTCCTGCTCTTCGTTCCGTTTCGTCTGGAATATGCGCTGTACTATGCGTTTTTCCTGCTTTCCATGCTCGCGGGCTACTTTGACGACCGCAGCAAGAGCTCCTGGGGCGAATGGAAAAAGGGGTTGATCGATCTCGCCATCTGTCTTGGCGCTTCGCTGACGTACCTGTATTTTAACCCGAACCCGAGCGTTTCCGTTTTTGGTTACGTCCTCGCGCTTCCCGCGTGGCTGTTTGTGCTGATTGCGACGTTTCTGCTCTGGGTTTCCATCAACTTTACCAACTGTACGGACGGCGTGGACGGCCTTCTTGGCACGGTTTCGATCGTTTCTCTGGCAACGTTCGGCGTCGTCTTTCTGCTGCGGTTCCACGAACTCGACCTGATGCAGATGAACATGATCTTCATCGCGTCCCTGCTGGCTTACCTCATGTTTAACGCTTCGCCCAGCCGCATCATCATGGGGGACGCGGGTTCGCGCACCATCGGCATCTTCCTCGGGGTCATGGCGCTGAAAACCGGTAACCTGCTGCTCTATCTCCCAGCGGCGCTGGTGATCATCCTAGACGGCGGCGTCGGCCTGTTCAAGGTGCTGATCATTCGCATCTTTAAGAACAAGAACTTCCTCAAGTCCATCCGTACGCCGCTCCACGACCACGCGCGTTATAAATGGGGCTGGTCGGATACGCAAGTAGGCTACCGCTACGCAATCATACAGCTGCTCGTCAGCGGAACCTGCATCGCCGTGATGCTGCTCAAATAAAAGCAGCCGTTTCAGCCGCATACCGTAAGAAAAAAAGCCGGCAGAACCGTTCAGGTCTGCCTGCTGTTTTATTGCTTCTCTTGTTCGGCTTAGGTTGTTAGCCGAGCTTGAGCACCTGTTCTACGAACACGCGCACGATGGCGGGATCAAACTGTTTGCCCGCGCACCGCACGAGCTCCGCCGCCGCTTCCTCCCGCGAGATGGCTTT
>JBDKTD010000150.1:0-12354 GCA_039680365.1 Clostridiaceae bacterium | reverse complement strand
GCCATGGGTTAACCGCGGGCCAATCACGTTTGGAAAGCGAAAGATGAGCGTACGAAGATCATTCATATATGAATAAGCGCTTATCATAGCTTCGCTTCCGAGTTTTGCGCCGCCATAATAGGAAATCGGCATCAAAGGAGAAGTGTTTTCGTAAACATTCCCGATTTTCTCGCCATAGACAGCGGAGGTGGAAGAAAAAAACAATCGTTTCACGTTATAGCGACGCATGCATTCCAAGACGTTAAACGTCGTTGTGTACGTATTTTTCATTTCGACGGCAGGGTTGTTCGCGCTGGCTTGAATATCAGAATTGGCGGCCAGGTGAAATACGTAATCGGGCTCTTCTTTTTCGAAAATCTGCGCGAGCGAGCCGAGATCGGAAGCGTCTGCTTCAAAAAACGAAAATGAAGGTTGATTGCGCAGGTGCGCGATGTTTCCTCGCGTACCAATGAAAAAATTATCCACACATGCAACATGCCCGCCTGTGGCAAGAAGTGCATCGCAAAGATGGCTTCCGATAAATCCTGCGCCTCCGATAACAATCGATTTCATATCAATCCCAGTCCTTTTCTCCAACATATATGATTTTTGTTCCGTCATTTTCTATAGCAAAGGGCAGTTCCGCAAGCTGGTGTAAGGCTGTTCGTAGATTTCTTTGTTTTTCTTTGGCGCAGTACAACAATAAGAAGCCGCCACCACCAGCCCCGAGCAGTTTCCCGCCGACGGCGCCGTGCTGCAGTGCAAGTTCATAATAATGGTCTATTTCAGGATTCGTGATACCGCTGGCTAAGTTGCGCTTGAGAAGCCAGCCTTCATGAAGGATTTCACCGAAACGTTGAAGATCGCCCTGAAGAAGCGCTTCCTTTATTTCATATGCTTGTTCCGTCATCCTAATCAAGCAATGATACTTATCTTCGTCTGACACGATATTGATGTTCTGCTCGCTTAAGATAAGCTCGGAGGAATGGGTCAATCCTGTATAGAACAGCATTAGATTTTCATTCAATTGAGATCGAATATCCGTGGGAATTATAAGTTGTTCGACGCAAACATGCCCATCCGAGCAAAACCTGAGGAATTTAAAACCACCAATGGCTGTTCCAAACTGGTCTTGTTTGCCGACAGGCTCGCCCAACTCATCCATTTCAACTTCACAGGCGCGACGCGCGATCTTTTCTTGTGAGTAATACTTTCCGCTGAATGCGTTGAGCGCGCTGATCAAACCAACAGTGTATGCGCTGGACGTAGAGAGTCCGGTGCCGGAGGGGATGTCAGCTGTACTGGTAATCTCTACGCCGGAGATGTCATAGTCCAATAGTAATTGCCGCGCGACTGGATGATGTAGTTGCTTGACATCTCTTACGATCTCCGTGCGGGAGTATTTGAGTATGGTCTCTTCGCGATTAAATGACGGGTGAATCGTGATATACATATACTTATTGATTGAGGCGGATAAAACGCAGCCTTCATGCCGCGTATAGAATGCAGCGAGATCACTCCCGCCTCCGGCAAAGCTGATGCGGAACGGGGTTCGAGTAATGATCATGCGGGTAGTCCTCCTGTAATTTCTTGCGCCGGTCGCTTGCCCAATGAGATAATTATCTATCACTTGAGACGGATGCGCTTTGCGACAGACCGAAATCTTAAAATCCAACAGATTACTATGTGAGCTACGAATCTGTCTCGGTTATCATGGCGGGTAGCAGATTGATACATAGCATGCGTGGCAGAAGAGGCGTGCTACCATTCTTTCTTAACGCATAACTTGCTTACGTGATATCGAACCTTGCCGATGAATCCATCTAAAGAAAAATCATCATTCGCAATTGCAGTGAATTGTGCGCGGGAGAAGAAGGGAAGCTTGGTCAGTTCTTCTTCATCCAGCAGGGCGTAAATCCGCTTAAGGGTTTGATGTTCCACTTCAAGTCGTTGCTGAAGCGGCAGGTTACGCAGATCATAGCCAAATAGAAAACCTAACACCCATGCAGCTAGCGAAAATCTGTTCTCGTTTAAAATGTCTAATTCGGTCCATTGACTTAGGACGTGGTCTACAACTTGCAAATGGCCGAGCAGTCGCTTATAGGCATTTTGGGAATATTGATGCTGCAGTGAGTTCTCTCTGTACCATTGATAAAAATAGAGCTTGCTTGAGATAAATCGAATACGTTTTGCTCTACAGAACGTATCCATTTGAAAGGCAACATCCTCGGCAACGCGCAGAGCATCGTCAAAACGAATTGCGTGCTGATCTAAAAACGCATGCTGATAACAATTTCTCCAAACAAATGGCATTGCGCTTTGGTTTTCAAAAAGGCAACGTATCCCGCCCAAATCATAAGCAGCATTCTTCGCTGAAAGCGTCCTTTTTAACCATCTTTGCGGGCAGGGTCTTCGGGGAATTGCACTAGCTCCGAAGACTAGAATGTCCGGATTTAGCCCGACGATTTCCTGATAAAGCGTGTGGAGGGCATTTTTTGCGTAATAATCGTCAGAATCGAGAAAACAAATATAACGACCGGAAGCAGCTTCTAATCCGATGTTTCTGGCAGCAGACAACCCCCTTGACATCCCACTTAAGAACCGAAAGCGGTCATCGAGATGGCAGAATTCTTTTACGATATCGACCGACCCATCATTGGATGCATCACAAATACAGAGTGCTTCAAAGTCTGCAAATTTCTGGGAAAGCAAACTGCCAAGACACCTTCGCAAGTAACTTTCAACGTTATATACCGGGATTACTATTGAAAAAAAAGGATTTTTTGTCACTCTCATGCCCCACTGTTGATTATCATACTGCTCAGCAGAACTACACCAGAGCCTATGATAAAAAGAAGAAAAGTGTAACCTGCCGCATATTGAAGTTTCTGATGTTGCGACTAGATACTTGGCAAATGGTTCGTGAGTAAAAACTCAGTGTACAACTCACATAAGGATTCAACGGGGCCGAACCCTATCAGCCGCCCGTGATCCAGCCAGAGCACTTTATTACAGAGTTGCTGTATCTGTTCAAGCGAGTGGGAGACGAGGATTGTCGTCGCGCCGTTGCTGATGATGCGGCGCATCTTTTCTTCGCTTTTCTTGCGGAAACCGCCGTCGCCGACGGAGAGCACCTCGTCGAGAATCAGAATGTCCGGCTGCACCATGCTCGCAATGGAGAAGGCGATGCGCGCCTGCATGCCCGTGGAGAGCTGACGGAACGGCCGGTCCTCAAATTCTTTGAGTTCCGAAAATTCAATGATCTCATCGTACTTTTCGTTCATGAACGCGCGTGTGTAGCCAAGCAGCGCGCCGCGCAGGTAGGCGTTTTCCTTTACCGTCAGGTCGCCGTCGAACCCGGAGGACAGCTCCAGCAGGGCGGAGATTTTGCCGCTTGCCGTTACGCTTCCGCGCGTTGGGCGCATAACGCCGCTGATCGCCTTGAGCAGAGTTGATTTTCCCGCGCCGTTGGTGCCGACTATGCCCAGCATGTCCCCCTTGCAGAGGGAAAACGAAACGTCACGAACGGCCCAGAACTCCTGCGCATAGTATTTCTTCGTGAGTTTGCGCATAAGGAATTCCTTCAGGCCGATGTTGATAAAGTCGCCCGTCATATAGCGGATGGAAACGTCCCGCACTTCCAAAGCAGTTTCTTTTTGCATAGTCTCAGACATAATACATAAACCTATCGTTGTAGCGTTTGTAGATGGCGACGCCCAGAACCAGCGCGACCGCGGCGTAGAAGCCACAGAGCAGGAAATACGGCAGGCTCGGGATTCCGCCGTCGATTACGATAATGCGGAAAAACTTGATGTACGTATACACCGGGTTGATCAGAAACACCCGCTGCACCTGCGCGGGGAAGGAATCCACCGAGTAGAAGATGGCGGAAGCGTACATGAGCAGCATCGTAAATATGCGGTAGAGGTACGACGTATCGCTGAAAAACAGGTTGAACGCCGAGAGGAGCATGCTTACGCCAACGTTGAATACGAACAGGCAGAGCATCGGGTACAGCAGCAGGAAGAAGCTCCAGCGAAACGTCACCGCGTCGATGGCGGCGAAGAGAAAGAACACAAGCAGCGAAAGCGCGAAGTTGAGCAGCGTCGAAACGTTCGTCGAAAGAACGAACATGTATTTCGGCATATTCACCTTGGAGAAGATGTCTTTGTTGCTTACCAGCGCCACCATGCCGCCGTTGGTCGCCTCCGTAAAGTAGGAAAAGACGATGTTGCCGGCGAAAAGATAAGTCGTATAGTGCGGGATATCGCCGCCAAAGAAGCGGGAGAATACAATCTGCATGACAAACAGCGTCAACAGCGGCGAGAGTACACTCCAAAACACACCAAGGATGGTGCGTTTATACTTTTTTCGGAAATCCCGTTTTGTCAGCTCCTCAAAGAGAAACTGATATTCCTTTATTCGTTGAACCATTTAGCCTCCACTTCACACAATACGCGGTGAAAATAATACCCCGTCCGAACCTTTTGGGATTCGTTCTGCGCGTTTATGCGCATTGTCCGATAGTCGCTTTTCGTTATGTCTGCCAGCGTACGCGGAAGTTCGCCCAGCGAGGCGATGGAAACGCCAAGGCCGTTACCGACGATGAATTCCGCCAGCGCGGCCCCGCTCCAGATGATCACCGGAATTCCCGCCGCGAGGTAGAGCGACACTTTGTGCGGGTTGTTCAGGGCAAGGTAGATCCCATAGGGGCCTTCGCACGTTTCGGCGGAGCAACCATCCCATACCAGACCAAAGTCCGCGTCTATCGTGGCAGGCAGCCTTTGCGCCGGAATAATTCCAAGGTATTGTACATGACTTGATTCTATTTCACAATACCCGTTTCCGTAAAGCGTCAACAGAACAGTATCATCCAACAGTGGTGGCAGCTTGTACAGGAACGCCGATTTCTCCGCGGACAGATTGCCTGCAAACGCGACTTCCATGCGCTTTCCGCCTGTTGCGGTGCAGGGCTTTTCCGGGACGTCGTCGCAGAGATAATCGAATAAATGGAGAAGAAAAATCCTGTCCGGCTGGATTCCAAGGGAGAGTAACGCGCTCTGCATCCGTTCGTTATGACAGACGACCGCCTGAAACGTTTGCAGCAGCTTTTTGTCGCTGTACATCGCCGCGGCGCCGTTGATGGCGCGCATGGAATCCAGATCGTGTATGAATGCCACGAACGCGCAGCGCTTGACGCGGGCAATCAGGGGTAGAAAGAAACGCACGATCGGTACGGACTTCAGTGGCATATGCGGATACTGAACAAGTACGAGGGACCCGCCGGGGATGGAAAGAAGCAATCGCAGCCAGTCGTGAACGCAGAGAATTCCCAAACGGACCCATGCAAGCCGATTGCCGTGCGCGCTATCTAATCCTCGGAAAAGAAACGGTTTGTACCCCCGCTCGACCGCCAGCTGCTCCACATCGCGGCGCGCTTTGGACAAAGCGTTCGCAAACGATTCCGTTTCAGGTATCTGCAGGATGTATTTTCCCCGTTTATTCATACGTAGGTGTTCCTGTTCGCTTTTTTAGCAGTTCGGCCAACCCTTTGGCGGCGGTGCTTATCTCGTAGCCCGCGTTGTTAATTTCTTTGTTTTTCGAATACCGTGCCGGACGGTTTTCGGCGAGTTGCGAAAATGCATCGGCCCAGACGGCGGGATTCTCGACGGGCAGAAAGCGGACAAGATCCGTAACGGCTGCTTCTGTCGGAACCGCCTGCGAGACGAGGCAGGGTAACCCGCTGCACTGCGCTTCGATGACCGCGATACCCAACCCCTCAAACCGGGAAGGAAGTGCAAATACGTCGATTGCCTGCAGATAGTGTTCTGTATCGGGGCGGTACCCAATAAGCATTACGGAGCGTTCAATCCCAAGCGAAACCGCCTGCTCTTGCAGCGCTTCCGCGTCCGGACCCGTTCCCAGAAGCAATAGACGCGCATCCTTTCCGATGGAGCTTTTCGTAAACAGGGCGAAGGCTTCCAGCAAAAACGCTTGATTCTTCTGATACTGCAGACGACCGACGCAGCCGATCGTAAAATGATCGCCAAGCGCAAGCTGCTTGCGGCAGGCACTGCGGGAAGCGTCGCTAAAGACGAATCTCTCCGTATCGATGGCGTTTAAAACCACCCGGTACTTTTTACCCGTTCGAAACCTTTTGGGAAATGCCCATGCGCCAGCGGTGTCGGAACAGGCCCAAAGATCCGTTGCGCAGCGTACAACCTGCCACTTTTGCAAACGATGGAGAAATCCTTGCAGCCGCCCCTTGGGGCTGGTGTCCATGTTGCCGGCATTGTGGCTGTGCGCTATGCGGACCGGAATTCCTTCCCGTCGTGCAAGCTGCAGCGGGGTGACGTCATTGAACATGCACTCATTATCCCAAAACACGTCATATTCATGACCGTGTTTTCGAAAAAAAGTATGAATCTCCCGATAATAGCGAAATGGGTTCTTGCTGCGGCGTGTTACGCTGAAAAAGCGACCTCCATTCCTTTCAATTTCTTCCTGATATGCGCAGCGAGGAAAACGGCACAGAAAATCGAATTGGAACAGTTCTTTATCAACCTGCCGGTAATAGTTCATAATGAAATTTTCCAGACCGCCGACCGTACCGGTCATGCCCGCAACCAATACTCGAATCACTAAAAATCTCTCCGCCTTTTATGATAGAATTCCCATGCCGCATCAAATACGCCCGGTCCGGCGAGTGAAAGCAGTGTGCCCGCTTTGTCGCGCAGCGGCGCGCGCGGATCAAAAAGTACGTCCTTCGCGTTTTCGCGGATGATGGACCGGCAGCGCTCAATATCGCTCCCGGCCGACGCGTCCGCATGGACGAGCAAACGCCGAATACTCAGCGCCGCGTGTACGCGCCTTCGCGTGCAGCCCGGCGAAAGGTCGGGGTACGAACGGAGGACGATCTCCGTCAGGTGACAGACGGCGTCCCAGAAATCCCACATCTGATCGCGGGATGCGCTTTTACTGATCGTGCCCGCCCGATACACATAATGGTACTTCGGTTCCGCTCCGTATACAAGCGTGCCGGCGCGTTCGAGCAGATCCGCAATCATCCAGGTATCCTCAAAAACATGCCCTTCTGGATAACGCAGTTGATCGAACAGAGAGCGCGCATACAGTTTCCCCCAGGCGCTCGCGTCAGGCGGCCGATGATAGAGAAGCCCGCTGTACGCCGTCTTTTTGGAAAGAGAGCATACTTCGCGCGAGACGGGAAATTTTGCAGTATCCCTGCCGCCTGCTGTCACATAGTGGTTGCACGCCGAAATCGAAGCGTTTCCCTTCTCCTGCAGATGCACAAGATAAGAAAGATAGTCCGGCTCCACCCAGTCGTCCGCATCGACAAAAGCGATGTATTCGCCGCGAGCGGCGTCCAGACCGGTGTTTCTCGCAGCGGAAACGCCTTTGTTCTTTTGGTGGATTGCGACGACACGCGAATCGGACTCTGCAAACGCATCGCATAGGCCGGGGCAGCCATCGGGGGAGCCGTCGTCGATCAGAATTAGCTCCAGATCCCGAAAATCCTGGCCAAAAATCGAATCAACACAGCGGCGCAGATACGCCTCCGCGCGATAGATGGGTACGATGATGGAAATCAGCGGCACGTCTGCCATACGCGCTCCTTCCTGCAAAAAACGAAACGCTTATTCAACGTTCCGATACGCGAATTTCCGCTTTAGGAAGTTCAAAATTTTACTCAGCCAGTGCTGGTTTTCCAGATTGACGACCGGAAGTTCGACATAGGGAATCTGATTGTGCTCAATCCAAACGTCCAGCAGACGCTCGGATACGTACCCAAATGCGCGTCTGTCCGTTCCGGTATACGTCGAGATATCAAGCCGCGTTTCCAGCGTGAAGAGCATATCGAACAGCCAGTCCAGATATCGGTTCAGGAGTTCTTTTTTCATGACGAAGATGTTGAAGCGGTGTCCGTGCGTGCGGTTCATGACGCGTTCCCATGCGGCGAGATAGTCCGGGCAATGCTCCAGGAGGATCTCGCGCGTGAGGATCAAATCCTGCTCGTGGTGCGCGTGGGCGTAGTGCGAGTAACTCGTCTCGATATAATACTGGCGCTCCTTTGGCAAAATCACGTCCGTCTTGGCGAGCGCGCGCTCGATGGTTTCCCGCGTCGCTATACGGCCCTTTTTCGAAAAGCCGAAACGGCGGGCGAAATACCGGCGGTAATGCGCAAGGCCGATGTAGTCCGCATCCAGATTTTTCCATGCCCAGTAAATACCGGTGAGCTCGCAAAACGACGCGTTACGCTCGCTGATGTGCGCGCCGGCGTCGTCCCGCTGGAACCCTTCGATGGACGGATTGCCCGCGCTGCCGACATAGAGGGACAGATATAGTGAATCATTCGGCATCCAGTATTGCTTATGCGCGGCGACGATGATTTTCACGTTCATAGGGCCGTCTCCCGGTCAGCCGCTTCCAGCGCGGAGAGGACGATCGCGTCCATGTCCGCATAGCGGTATTCGCCGAGCCGGCCGCCAAACAGAACCGACGGCTGCGCTTTTGCAAGCGCGAGGTAGCGATCGTAAATCAGTTGGTTCGGCGCGTCGTTGACCGGATAGTACGGCTCCGTGCCCGGTGTCCACTCGACGGGGTACTCGCGCGTAATCACGCTCTGCGGCTGCATACCGAATGTAAAGTGCTTATGTTCGATGATCCGCGTATAGGGCGTTTCCGCGTCGGTGTAGTTCATCACCGCGCAGCCCTGGAAGTTCGGCGTTTCGAGCGTTTCGCTTTCAAAGCGCAGGCTTCGGTAAGCCAGATGCCCCAGCGAATAGCCGAAATACGAATCGATCGCTCCGGTAAAGACGGTCTTTTTGGCAAGCGCACTGAACGCGTATGGATCGAGCAGATAATCGGTGTTGAGCCGGACCTCAATCCGGCTGAGCAACCGCGAAAACAATGCGGTGTAGCCGCTTTCCGGCACGCCCTGATGAACGTCGTTAAAGTAGCGGTTGTCGAACGTGTAGCGCACCGGCAGCCGGCGGATGATGAACGGCGGGAGCTCCTCACAGGGCCGCCCCCACTGTTTTAGAGTATAACCGCGGATGAGTTTTTCGTAGATATCGGTGCCGACGAGGCGGATTGCCTGCTCGCGCAGGTTGCGCGGCACGCCGTCTGCGGCGGCCGCCCGCTGGCGCTCAATGATTTCACGCGCCTGCTGCGGCGTTGCAACGCCCCACATGCGGGCGAACGTATTCATATTGAAGGGGAGGTTGTAAAGCTCGCCGCGGTAGTTGGCCATCACCGTATGGATATAGCTGTTAAAAGCGGAGAAGCGGTTTACGTACATCCAGACGCGTTCGTTGGACGTATGAAAAATGTGCGCGCCGTAAACGTGTACGTCGATATCCGCAGTTTTTAACGTGTAGGCGTTTCCCGCGATATGGCCGCGGCGTTCGATAACGAGGCACTTCTTTCCCGCATCGGTCATTTGCCGCGCAAAAACCGCTCCGTATAATCCCGCTCCTACGATTAAATAATCATACTGCACTTGCGTTCCGTCCCCCCCCGAGTATTGAATGCAATATTTTGGCCATTATGGCAAAAATATACTGAATTGTCTCAACATTAAAAACATCGTGCTTCTAACAATTACTGATGTGGCATGATTCTCTCCACACACAGTACTACAAACATCCGTGATAATTATAGTCTAAACAGAAGGACACTGCAACATCAAAAAGGGATATTTTTTGACTGTTTACTTTTTTTCAGTCGGTTGTTATATCGTCCAAACCGGTATACCGCCATAATCTCTAAGTTCCTTAGTTCCACACCGCCCAGAAATCGAAGATAAGCCGCGGCTGAAGCAAAAGTGGGACCGCCTATATATATTCTCTCCAGTTTACTCAAAAAATTCCAATTGCATCCGAAGTTATATAGGAAATGAAAAATTTATTTTCACACGATAGATGGGATTCTTTATCAATATTCTTCTGGCGCTTACTGCATCGGACGAGTTTGCGACATATTTGTTTTCAACTCTACATGAAGTTTTTATATCATGGTTTTCAGTAAAGTAAGTACACTGAGTACGGTAGAGATTATTATATTGATGAAGCGAAGGATAGTGCAGAGCCGCCAGTTTACGTGCAGGTGGATGTGGAATCCGATACACGATTCGGATAGGTGCGTGAGATACATACATCTTCGATGAGGATGGACGGTGGTCGTAGAGCTCCGCGTGAGTTAAAATTGATAGTATAGCAACTGTATAGATTTGTAAACCCGCAACCCGCAGAGGGTGCGGGTTTTTTCATTTTTGGGAAGTTGCGACGGATTAATGTTTGAAATTTGATTTGAAACGAATAGCGAAATTGGAGATCGGAACAAAATATATTATTTCTAAATTTGCCGCATGCCGTCTCGCTTTTCGATTCCATCGATGAATTGGTTGTATAGATGGGCTAGTAAGTAGTGCTTATAATCCTCCGTGGAGGTTTCGGAGGATGATTTTTGAGAGTTCGCGCTAGAGCAGAATTTGAGTCCGAGACCACCGGATGCATATCAAAAGAAGCTCGAAAATACATCAAAATAATATATTTTCAAGAAAATGGAGGTTTTCTTTCCGGTTTTGGAAAGCTGGATCGTTTTGGTTATTTAGGGGAGGAATATAGAACCTTTCAAAATTGCATATTGCGGAGGAACGAGCATGCTTTCTGAGCGGGAAAAGGCAGCCAGATGTGCGCAGTTTGACAGCTATTGTCATACCATCCTCCGCAATGCGATTCGTGACTACAACAGACACAATTCTTATAAAGAAAAGCTTGAAATTTTATTAGACGATCCAGAATCGTTTCTAGAGGTGGAGCAGTTTTCCGATGACGACCACCCGAGCAGCCATCTCTATATCAGCTACCGTGGAAAGCGGTACCAGCTTGACTATGAACCGCTTTACCTTGCGATGAATACGTTGCAGGAGCGCGAACTCGGCGTTCTGATTCTTGACTACTGGCTGGAATGGAAGGACGCACGGATTGCTCAGGCGCTTGGAGTTACGGATCGGACGGTTCGGAATACGCGAAGCCGTGCGATTGAGAAAATACGGAGATGGTTTTCTATTACCCGCGGGATGCCGTAAAAAATCTACTGGACAAACAACAAGGACACATAGCAAAAACATAAGGATTTTTATGAGCTTGAAATATGAAACGATCGAAGCCGCCACTCGCGGCGACGAAAGCGCGATTAATGAAGTGCTAATCGAGTACGAACCATTCATGTTGTTCTTATCAATTATCGTCCGACGGGACGCAAACGGTAAGCAAGAAAAGGCCTTTTCGGAGGATGCTTTTCAGACACTGCGGCAGAAACTAATCGAAGAATTACCTAATTGGAAGGAGCATTGCAAATGACACTATTACCCGACCTCTTTGAATTCGCGTATGTCCCTAATTGGCTTGACCATCTCGACTCTTTGGTAGAAATGGCTATGCCGGAGTCATGGCGATTTTCCCATCCACTATTACCATCAAAAAATACCGATACTCCGATCCTCGAAAGATACATCAAATACGTTTTCAGGAAGCAAATCATCGATTTCAACAACTTCAACTACGAGTCCAATCCTGAATATGCGGACAGACTATTTTATGTCAGAAATGAAAAAGCATGTTTTAACACAGGTCTCTACACCAAGAACTACAAGAGCATCTTTGGATGCTTCACTCGTAATAAACGCAAAGACGCGATGCAAGACTGGTTTTTTCGAGGATTCTTTGACGATATCGCGCCCGATATGAAGTATGTGCAACCATTGCCGGATAAACCGGAGTTCTTACTTCCGCTCATCGGAATGACGTATTTCCCCGCGTGGGACATACGCGTAAACGTTAATCATATTCTTTGCGATCCGGACAACTTCGCGCGATTGCCGGTCGAGGTGCAACGAGCGAAGAACCTATCGCTTCTGCTTGAAACCGCCGTCGAATTGGCGCGACGCAAGGCGTCGTTTGAACCCGGTATCGTGGTGCCGCAGGGATATCAGGGCAAGGTGCAGTTCTTGCTTCCTCTGTGCTTGCTGGATACCGAACACATTGACCTCGCCATGACACTGACGCCAATGGACGGCTATTATCTCGGCCATACCTGCCTGACGTTGGAGATGGCTTATCTAAACGCGCGGCTGATCGGCAGACCGGTCGCTCCCTGGCTACTGGAACTCGTGACCTGATCTTCCGGCTGCCGCCCCCAGGGGTTAAGGATATAGCGCATTACAATTGAATAGGGCCCGACGAGCGGCGCTTTTTTGTGCCGCGTGCCGGGTCATTTTTTTCGTGCGCTCAAAAACGCGCCAATCGTCTGGCTCTGAACGAAAGGAGCCGGACAAATGGAACTGGTCAAAAT
>JBDKTD010000121.1:0-3271 GCA_039680365.1 Clostridiaceae bacterium | reverse complement strand
TATGGAAGACTTCCGCCCCCCAGCGCAGGCCTTCCGCGAACGAAGGCGCGCCGACAGGCATAATCATAAATTCCTGGCTGGAGATGTTGTTATCCGCGTGCTTGCCGCCGTTGATGACGTTCATCATAGGCACGGGCAGTACATGCGCGTTGGCTCCGCCAATGGAGCGGTACAACGGCAGTCCAAGCGACTTTGCCGCAGCGTTCGCCGCGGCCAGCGATACCGCTAGGATGCCGTTTGCGCCGAGGTTCGCCTTTTCGGGCGTGCCGTCGAGCGTGAGCATGGCAAGGTCGATTGCGCGTTGGCTGGTGACGTCCATGCCGAGGAGCTTGGGCGCGATCACCTCGCGCACGTTCCGCACGGCTTTGAGTGTGCCTTTGCCAAGGTAGCGCGCCTTGTCGCCATCGCGCAGTTCCAGCGCTTCGTAAGCGCCGGTGGACGCGCCGGAAGGAACGGCTGCCCAGCCTGTTACGTCCCCGCTGGTCACGACCTCCGCTTCCACGGTCGGATTGCCGCGCGAGTCCAGAATTTCGCGCGCCGTAATCTTTGTTATCGTCTGTTTGCTCATATGCAAAGAACCTCCAATTCTCAACAGTTTCGTGCTGATACCTGTAACGTATCACAAGCGGCGGTTTTGTCAAGCGACTCGGTCACAAAGCCGCACTTTTTTAACGTTTCCGCCGCACTATAAAATCACGTAACTGCCAATCATGAAAAACCCGCCCGCTTGCCGGCGGACGGGTCGAGAGAAGTTACTCTGCTTATTCGATTTTCTCCGCCGTTTCGACGGTTTCTTCTTCCTTTGGCGGGTGCTTAGCGCTCCAACGATCCATCAAAAGCGAACCCGCAAACCCCGCGCCCGCGACGGCAATGCAAACCAGCGCTTCGCCAAAGCCCGTAAACTTGAGCGGAATGATGGGGATTGTGGAGGCGATTACAAAGCCGATTACGCAGTAAAACGCAATGCCGTAGTGCTTGTCAAACAGGCCGTTGACCAGCCGCGCCAGGAGGACGACCGTGCCGATAATGCCGATGGCGAACGGCCCGAGCACAGCGATATCCAGCGCGGCGATTCCGGCGGACATCGGCTTGTAGAGCCCCAGCATCAGCAGAACGGAGGACGAACTCATGCCGGGTACGATCAGGCTGATGCCCCAAAGCACGCCGCAGAACACGTACCAGCCGAACGACGGCGTTACCGCCATATGCGAACCATACTTCAGTACATAGAAGAACGCCAGCAGAGCCGCCGTACTGATAAAGAGCGCCGCCCACATGCCCTTTGTCCGCCCGTTCTTTGCGCCTTCTTTAAACAGCGAAGGGAACGTTCCCGCAATCAAGCCGATAAACAGCGACGTTACGACGGCGGAGTTGACCTCGAGCAGGTCGGAAATCACCTTGGCAAGGCCTACAAATCCCGCGATCCAACCGATCAAAATCGGGATGAACATACGCCAGTAACGGGGAATATTCTTAAATGGTTTGGCCAAAATCGCCATCATCGGCTGGTAGATGCCAAACGCGACGCAGAGCACGCCGCCGGAGATGCCCGGTAAGATTGCGCCCGCGCCGATAATCGCACCCTGCACAACCAGAACGATGAGTCTGCGAACGGCAGGCAGACCGCTGAGTTTTTCGTTTTCCATTCTGTAACGCCTTTCCAAATATCAACTCAGTATACAACAAACAGAGCCGCCGAAGCAATCCGGCGGCCCAAACGCTTCTAAAAATTAAGCCACCGAAGAAATCCGGCGGCTCAATCATTTTTATTGCCTTATATTATGCGAAAACCAGTCGAATCAAGACATGCCGTACGCGCTGGCACGGTAAATCAGGTGCCAAGATACGCGGCCTTGACCGCTTCGTTGACGAGCAGCTCCTTGCCGGGGCCGGTCAGCGTAATGCGGCCGGTTTCCATGACATACCCCGTGTCCGCCGTGGAGAGCGCCATGTTCGCGTTCTGCTCGATGAGCAGAATGGTCACTCCGCGCTTGTTGATCTCCTTGATGATCGAGAAGATATCCCGAACGATCAGTGGTGCGAGCCCCAGAGAAGGCTCGTCCATCATCATGAGTTTGGGTCGGCTCATCAGTGCGCGGCCGACCGCGAGCATCTGCTGTTCGCCTCCGGAGAGCGTGCCGCCCGCCTGCCAGGAGCGTTCCTTGAGCCGCGGGAAGAGCTCAAACACCCAGTTGACGTCCGGCGTGATATCGTCTTTGCGCATATACGCGCCGACGCGCAGGTTCTCCAGCACCGTCAGGTCGGGAAAGATCCGGCGGCCTTCGGGAACCAGCGTAATGCCCTTCTTCACAATCACCGTAGTGTCTTTACCGGTAATGCTTTCGCCTTCAAACTCGATAACGCCGCCCTTGGGCTTGACCAGCCCCGCGATGGCGCGCAGCGTGGAGCTCTTGCCCGCGCCGTTTGCGCCGATCAAAGTTACGATATCGCCTTTCGGCACGTCGAAGCTGATGCCTTTAACGGCCTCGATTCCGCCGTAGTTGACCTTGAGGTCACGGATGCTCAGTATTGTTTCGCTCATTCGCCCACCCCCAGATACGCGTTGATCACCTTGGGATCCGCCTGCACGACGGCGGGCGTTCCGTGGCTGATCAGCCTGCCGAAGTCGATGACATAAATGCGGTCGGAGAACTGCATGACCAAATCCATATGGTGCTCAATCATGAACACCGTCAGGTTGTACTTGTTCTTGATCTGCACGATGAACTCGCCCAGTTCCTGCGTTTCCTGCGGGTTCATGCCCGCCGCGGGTTCGTCCAGCAGAAGGAGCGACGGCCCCGTTGCCAGCGCGCGCGCAATTTCCAGCCGCCGCTGCAAGCCGTAAGGCAGGCTCACGGCGAGATCGTCGGCATACTTGAGCAGGTTCTGTTCTTCCAGCAGAGCCGCGGTTTCTTCGCGCATGCGCCGCTCTTCCTTATAGGTAATGCGGAGCGCTGCGGTAAAGACGTTCTGCTTGGCGCGCATGTGCTTTGCGGTCAAAACGTTTTCAAATACCGTCATGCTCTTCCAAAGCCGGATGTTCTGGAACGTGCGCGCGATGCCGAGTTTGGTCACCTGATCCGGCGTGGGATCGATGGTCTTGGTTGTCAGGTAGGCGCGCGCGTTTTCGCCGGCGTAGAGCTTTTTCATCTTTCCGCGCGGATGGTTGGCAACGATGGTCTTTCCGTTAAAGCGGACAACGCCGTTGGTCGGGTCGTACAGCCCCGTAATGCAGTTGAACGCTGTGGTCTTGCCCGCGCCGTTCGGCCCG
>JBDKTD010000288.1:0-4334 GCA_039680365.1 Clostridiaceae bacterium | reverse complement strand
ACAGCGTGGCGAAAGAGAACGCAAAAATGCGCTTTGCCTTGCTGTTTCCCGATGTATACGAAATCGGGATGTCGCACCTTGGCTCGCGCATCCTTTACCACGCGCTCAACTCTCAGGATGGCGTTGCCTGCGAGCGGGCGTTCGCGCCCTGGCCGGATATGGAGCAGGCGCTTATCGACGAACGGGAACCGCTCTTTTCGCTGGAAACGAAACGACCGCTGAAGGAGTTTGATATTCTCGGCTTTTCGCTTCTTTACGAAATGTGCTATACCAACATTTTGCAGATGCTGGCGCTTTCGGACGTTCCGCTGCTGGCAAGCCAGCGCGGGGAAGAAGATCCGCTCGTCATCTGCGGCGGCCCCTGCGCCTGCAACCCGGAACCCATCGCGCCGTTTATGGACGCGGTGCTCATTGGCGACGGGGAAGAGATGGTGCTCGAGCTTGTGAACGCCTGGCGCGCGGCGAAGGCGGCGCATCAAAGCAAAGCAGAATTACTCAAAACGCTCTCCGGCATCCGGGGGTTCTATATTCCTTCACTCACAACCAAGGAAACGCGCGTTACGCGCCAGATCGTGCGTTCTCTCGATACGGCGGTATTCACGGGCGAGCCGATCGTGCCGTATCTGAACATCGTCCACGACCGCGTGTCGCTGGAAGTCATGCGCGGCTGCACGCGCGGCTGCCGCTTCTGCCAGGCGGGGTATATCTACCGGCCGGTGCGCGAGCGAAAGAGCGAAACGCTTATGCAGCAGGCGCGCCAGCAGATCGCCTGCACGGGTTACGACGAAGTGTCCCTTTTGAGCCTCAGCACGGGAGACTATTCGGAAGTGCATACCCTCGTGCCGCAGATCATACACGAAATGGAACAGGGCAAGGTCTCCGTGTCCCTGCCGTCTCTGCGGGTCGATTCGGAACTTGCTAACGATCTTTCCGTCATGCAGAGCGTCCGAAAGGCCGGTTTAACCTTTGCGCCGGAAGCGGGAACTCAGCGGCTGCGGGACGTGATCAACAAAAACGTAACGGAGGAAGATATTCTCCGTGCCACGCAGGATGCGTTTTCCGCCGGCTGGAGCAGCGTAAAGCTCTATTTCATGCTGGGGCTGCCAACCGAAACGGACGAGGATATCCTCGGCATCGCGGCGCTCTCTCGAAAAGTTTCCCAGCAGTTTCACAGCCTGCCAAAGGAACAGCGCGGCAAGGGACTGCGGCTCACCGTGAGCGTTTCTACATTTGTGCCAAAGCCGTTTACGGCGTTTCAGTGGTGCGGGCAGGTGCCTTCCGAAGAGATCCGCCGCCGTCAGGAGCTGCTCAAAACTGCGATTCGCGGCATTCGCGGCGCGGAGCTGCACTGCCACTTTTCCGAGCTTTCCGTGCTGGAAGCGGCGTTTTCGCGCGGGGATGAAAAACTCGCGGACGTTTTGAAGCGCGCCTACGAACTCAGCTGCCGGTTCGACGCCTGGACGGAACACTTTCAGCCCAAGGCCTGGGCGCAGGCGTTTGCCGACTGCGGACTCAGCGCCGCGGAGTATGCCGAGCGCGCGTACGGCCTCGAAGACGAGCTACCCTGGGACTATGTGGATATGCTCGTGACAAAGGACTACCTCAAAAAGGAGTTCCTGCGTTCTCAGCAGGAGGAGACCACCCCGGACTGCCGCGAGCACTGCCATGCGTGCTTCGGCCAAAAAACGGACGCGGACTGCCTCTCGCTGAAACAAGCGAAATAATATAAACACCGCGAAAGAACCGTCGCTCGCGACGGCGAAAAACGCGGGATGAATGCTGGATTTTGAAGTAAAGTTTGGAGCGAACCATGAAACTAGTTGCCGTTTATCATAAAGGCCGCGCGCTCGGCATGATCAGCCACCTCGACGTGCAGCGGACGCTCCAGCGGGCGTTTCGTCGTGCGGGGCTTCCGCTGCTGTATTCCAACGGCTTTAACCCGCATCCCCAGTTTTCGTTTGCAACCGCCGCCGCCACCGGCATGTCCAGCGACTGCGAGTGGTTCGAAGTCCAGCTGTTTGAACCGATTGCGCCGGAGGAGTTCGTCCGCCGGGCAAACGCGGCTATGCCGGAGGGGCTTTCCGTCTCGGACGCACATGAGCCGCCGGAAGGTTTCGGCTCGCTCTCGGCCAAACTCCGCGCGGCGCTCTACCGCGTGGAACTCAGCTTTGACGCTCCCGTTAGCGCGGAGCGAATCAGCCAAACGCTCGAAGCCATGCTTTCGGGCGAAATTGTAGTAAACAAACGGACAAAGAGCGGGGTTCGCCCCGTAGACATGCGTCCGTATATTCTGGAGGTCTCCGTGGAAGAAGTCGGGGACGGGAAAGCCGTCCTCCGGGTTCTCGGCAAACTGCAAGCCGATGGCGGGCTGCGGGTCGACGCCTTTGTCGACGCGTTGCTTGAACGTTTGGATGCACAGGCGACATACGCTCTTCACCGTATGCGCATGTACTTTGCCGATGATGGCTTTTTGCCGCGCTTGCCTTCCGAATAAGAAAGAGAAGGTAAAAATGAATAAGGAAATCTTGGTTGACGCAACCGGCTTTGCCACGCGCGTGGCGGTTGTCGAGGACGGGGCTCCCGTCGAACTCTACGTCGAGCAGGAGGGCACCGAGCGGCTCGTCGGCAACATCTACAACGGCAAGGTGCAAAACGTTCTGCCCGGCATGCAGGCGGCGTTTATCGACATCGGGCTGGAACGAAACGCGTTTCTCTACGCGGGCGACATCGTGCTTTCGGACGACCCTGACGACGAAATTGAACAGGTGGTGGACTCGCGGAACATCCGCGATCTGCTCAAACCCGGGCAGACCATCATGGTGCAGGTGGCAAAAGACCCCGTAGGCACCAAAGGCGCGCGGGTGACCACGCATATCACGCTGGCGGGCCGCACGCTTGTGCTCATGCCGACCATGGACTACGTTGGCGTATCCCGCCGCATCGACAAGGACGAGGAGCGTCAGCGCCTCCGCAAAATTCTCACCGAGATCAAACCGAAGGGCATGGGCGTGATCGTCCGCACCGCGTCCGCGGGCAAACCCAAGGAAGCGTTTGCCGAGGACATGGAGAGCATGGTCAAACTCTACCATGAAATTGAAAAGAAGGCCGCGAGCAAAAAAGCGCCCGCGCTGCTGCATGCCGAGCAGTCGCTTTTATTCCGCACCGTGCGCGACCTGCTGATGAAGGATATCGACCGCGTGTTCGTCAACGACACCTGCTGTTACGACCAGTTGCGGGAGATTGCGGACGTGATGGCGCCAAAGCTCAAGGCGCGCATCCTGCTCAAGGAGAGCGAAGCGCTCTTTGACCGCTATGAAACGGAAACGAAGATTGAAAAAGCGCTGGCGCGGAAAGTCTGGCTCAAGAGCGGCGGGTATGTCATCATCGACCGCACGGAAGCGCTGACCTCCATAGACGTCAACTCCGGCAAGTTCGTTGGCAAGGACAATCTCGAAAAGACCATTACGGCGGTCAACTGCGAGGCTGCAAAGGAGATAGCCAAACAGCTGCGCCTGCGGGACATCGGCGGCATCATCATTATCGATTTTATCGACATGGAGAAGGAAGCCAACCGCGCGATCGTGCTCAACACCCTTAAGACCGCCCTCCGGGACGACCATACCCGCAGCCACGTTTTTGGCTTTACGCATCTGGGCCTGGTCGAAATGACACGTAAAAAGACCGGCAGGAGCATTTCGGATACGCTCCAGCAGATTTGCCCGTACTGCAGCGGAGACGCAAAGGTGCTCGCGCCGGAAACGATGATTTCCCGCATCCGCAAGCAGACCGTGCAGGTCATCAAGGGCAGCAACAACAAGCGTATGTTCATTGAGGCGCATCCGGACGTCGTGGACGCCATGGAGCGCGCTGAAAAGAAGCACGGGGCGATCTTCCCGCCGGAAGAAGGCGGAACGTATTACGTACGCGCCGTGCCGGGGCTGCATATTGAAAAGTTCACCGTGCGCCCGCTGGCGGAAAAGCGTATTCCGGAAGTCAAGCGCGACTGCAAAGTCATTCATTAATTCCGGCGTTTCACGCAAGGCGTTCAGCAAACGGTTTTTTACGCGTGATTTACGAAAAACCCGCAGAAAATCCCGCATTGACACACGAACATCATCTGTGTTATCATTTTGCGGTGAGCCGCTCCGGGGCGGTCGGTAAGTGCGCGCTTGAAATTGGAATCAATTCTCTTTGCGCGACACCGCGATCGGGCGAGTCTGGTATGAGGAGGTGCAGTTATCGTGTATGCAATCATTCAAACCGGTGGTAAGCAGTACAAGGTAGAGGTTGGCAGCCAGATTCTGGTTGAAAAGCTCGAAGCCGAAGTAAACGCC
>JBDKTD010000196.1:0-6486 GCA_039680365.1 Clostridiaceae bacterium | reverse complement strand
GGGCTGGTCGTCTCCGGCGGACGGTTAACCGGCGGAACGGTGGACGGCTGCCGCGACCACCGCATCGTGATGGCGGCGGCAATCGCGTCCATTGCCTGCCGCGCGTCCGTCACCATTCTTGGCGCGGTCGCGGTGAACAAGTCCTACCCCGAATTCTTTGAAGATTTTGCGCGATTGGGAGGAACATGGCATGTCGTCTGAACTGGGAAACCGCCTCCGCGTCGGCGTATTCGGCGAATCACACGGGCGCGCCATCGGCGTAACCATGCAGGGTCTGCCCGCGGGAGAACCCGTCGATTTTGCGGAACTCGCCGCCTTTCTGGCGCGCCGCAGGCCTGGAACTTCCCCGCTTTCGAGCGCCCGGCAGGAAACGGACGAGCCGATCTTTCTCTCCGGTCTCACCAACAGCTCAACCAACGGCGCGCCGCTCTGCGCGATCATTGAAAACCGCGACGCGCGCTCCGGCGATTACGAATCCATCCTTGATACGCCCCGTCCCGGCCACGCCGACCTTGCCGCTTATTATAAATGGAACGGTAAAGCCGAACTGCGCGGCGGGGGGCATTTTTCCGGCAGGCTGACCGCGCCGCTCTGCATTGCGGGCGGAATCGCCAGGCAGATTTTAGCGCGCAGGAACATCTTTGTCGGCGCGCACCTCAAAAGCGTCGCAGGAATTACGGACGAGCCGTTTCCGCTTTACCCCGATCGCGCGCTGTTTGAAACCGTCGCAAAAAAGCCGTTCCCCACGCTGAGCAACGCTTCCGATGAACGCATGCAGCAAGCGATTCTCGCGGCGGGCGCGGAAGGCGACTCCGTCGGCGGCGTGATCGAGTGCGTGGCCGTCGGTCTGCCTGCGGGGCTTGGAGAACCGATGTTCGGCGGCATGGAAAACCGGCTATCCGCCGCGCTGTTCGGCATTCCCGCCGTCAAGGGCGTGGAATTCGGCGCGGGCTTCGGCGCTGCTCTGCTCAAAGGCTCTCAAAACAACGACCCGTACGAGATGTCGGCGGACGGAACCATTGCGGCAAAAACCAACAACGCGGGCGGCATCCTCGGCGGCATCACCACAGGCATGCCGCTGGTCTTTTGCGTCGCAATCAAGCCCACGCCGTCCATCGCCAAGCCGCAGCAAACGGTCAGCCTCTCCCGAATGGAAAACGCGGAGCTCGAAATTCGCGGGCGGCACGATCCCTGCGTTGCGCACCGCGCGGTGCCCGTTGTGGAGGCGGTCTGCGCCATCGTGCTTCTGGACTTCCTGCTGGAGGAAACTTCGTTTTGGCGGTAACCTAGCCAAGCCTGCCCAACCTTGCACTGATTAACTGAACCCCCGAAAGGAGCCAACCGATGGAACTGGACGAAATCCGCGAGCGGATCGATACCGTAGACGAGAACATGCTCGCGCTGTTTCTGGAGCGCATGGTGCTGAGCGACCGCGTTGCGGCTTATAAGCGCGCGCATTCCCTGCCGCTGACCAACAAAACCCGCGAGCGGGAAATCCTTGCGCGCGTAACGGAGAACACCGGCTCACTGGAGCCGTATGTCCACCAGTTTTTTACGAACCTCTTCGAGCTTTCCAAGGCGCGCCAGGCCGAGCTCAACGCGGGCGCTTCCCGCATCCGCGCGCTGGTGGAGCAGGCGCTCGCCGCGCCGGAAGAGGCGTTCCCGCGCACGGGCGTGATCGCCTGCCAGGGCATTGAAGGCTCAAACTCGCAGGCCGCAAGCGACAAGCTCTTTCCGCGCGGAAACATCGTTTACGTCAAGAGTTTCGAAGCGGCGTTCAACGCCGTCGAGTCCGGACTTTGCCAGTTTGCCGTGCTCCCGATTGAAAACAGCACCAACGGCTCCGTCCGTGCGGTGTATAACCTGCTGCAAAAAAAACGCTTCTCCATCGTGCGCGGCACGAGCCTCTGCATCCGCCACGAACTCATGGCCAAACCCGGAACCCGAATGGCCGACGTCACGGAAATCTTCTCCCACGAGCAGGCGCTCGGCCAGTGCGGACGGTATCTTTCCAACCTCAGCGGCAAGGTGAAGATTACCCCCTGCGCCAACACGGCGCTCGCGGCCAAGATGGTTGCCGAAAGCGCGGAGTCCGGCGCGGCGGCCATCTGCTCGCATGTCTGCGCGGAGCTATACGGCCTCGAAACGCTCAATGGCGACATTCAGGACAGCGACAACAACTACACCCGCTTTATCTGCGTGACCAAAAAGCCTGCTATCTACGCGGGCGCAAACCGCATCAGCCTGATTCTGGCCTGCCAGAACAAGCCCGGCGCGCTGAATGAGATACTAAGCAAGCTCGCCGCGCACGGCGTAAACATGAGCAAGCTCGAAAGCTGCCCCGTGACGGGCGGCAACTTCGAATTCGAGTTTTTCATGGAGCTGGACGCTTCCGTCCGCGAACCGGGCGTACTGCCGCTTTTAGAGGAGCTGGAGCGCATCAGTGAGTCGTTCCTCTTTCTGGGCAACTACTCCATGGTGTAAGCCGTGGATAAGCGTATCTACGGGCTTCTTGGACGCTCGCTCAGGCACAGCTATTCCGAATTGATCCACCGCGAGCTGGGAAACGCCGAGTATCGCCTAATCGAGCTGGAGCCTGAAGAGCTATGCGTGTTTCTCCGGCGGGAGGATATCGGCGGGCTGAACGTTACGATTCCGTACAAGCGGGACGTGATTCCCTTTTGCGACGCGCTGGACCAGACGGCGCGCGCCGTCGGCAGCGTCAATACCATCGTCCGCTCCCGCGACGGCAAGCTTATCGGGTATAATACGGACGTATACGGGTTTTCGTGTATGGCGGAGTGCGCAAACCTCTCCTTTGCCGGGCGGAAGGTGGTCGTATTCGGCAGCGGCGGCGCATCGCTTATGGCGCAGTACGCCGCAAAGCAGGGCGGCGCGAGGGAAGTCGTCGTCGTCTCCCGCAGCGGGCCGGAAACCTACGAAACGCTCAGCCGCCATGCGGACGCGGAGCTGCTGGTCAACGCAACCCCCGTCGGCATGTACCCGAACGTAGGCGAACTCCCCGCCGACCCCGCGGATTTTCCCGCGTGCAAGGGCGTGCTGGAGCTCGTATACAACCCGCTCCGCACGGCGCTGACGCTCCGCGCGCAGTCGCTTGGCATCCCCGTTTCGGACGGGTTGATCATGCTCACGGCGCAGGCGAAGGCGGCGGAAGAACTCTTTTGGGATCAGACGTTACCGGAAAGCGAGATCACGCGAATCGATCTCCTCCTGAAACAGCAAGCGCAGAACATCGTGCTCGTCGGCATGCCCGGCAGCGGCAAATCCTCCGTCGGCGCGGCGCTTGGCCGCCTTAGCGGGCGCGAAACGGTCGATTTTGACCGGGAAATCGAGCTTGCGGCGGGAAAGCTGATCCCGCAGATCTTCGCCGAATCGGGCGAGGAAGCGTTCCGCGAACTGGAGCGTCAAATGGCGCGGCATTGGGGCGCGGAGCACGGGCGGATCCTGATTACCGGCGGCGGCATCGTCAAGGACGAACGCAACTACGCCCCCCTGAAGCAGAACGGGCGCATCTACCAAATCGAGCGGGACGTTGCCAGGCTGGAGCGCGCGGGGCGTCCGCTCTCCGAGCACGCGGACCTCGCGGCCATGCTGCTAGAACGCCAGCCGCTCTACGAGCGCTTCCGCGACGCGAGCGCGCATAACGGCGCTTCCGCCGAACAAGCCGCGCGGGAAATCTGGGAGGAATACAATGAGAATTTTAATCGTTAACGGGCCGAATCTGAACCTGCTTGGCTTGCGCGAGCCGGAAATTTACGGAAACCGCACCTATGCCGACCTGCTGGAGCTCATCCGCGCGGAAGCGGAGTTGCTTGGCGCGGAAGTCTTATTCATGCAGTCCAACCACGAAGGCGACCTTGTGGACGCGATTCAGGGCGCCTATCAAGCAATGGACGGCGTCATTCTCAACCCCGGCGCGTATACGCATACGAGCATCGCGCTGCTGGACGCGGTCAAGGCGGTGGGCGTTCCGACCGTGGAGGTGCATATTTCAGACCCCGACAGTCGGGAAGACTTCCGGCATGTTTCCTATATCCGCCCGGCGTGCGCCGTAACCATAAAAGGTCACGGGCTGGAAGGGTACTTGGAGGCGCTGCGGTTTCTCTGCGGCAAAGGCACATAATAACGCATTCGCCGGTCTGCTCCCCCTGCCGTTTCGGACAGGGGTTTTTTTTCAGCGCTCGCAGCTGCAAATCCCGACGGCAGAAAACCGCACATAATTGCTCTTTACTTTATTATGCTAAAGTGTTATCATGTTAAACTATAAACGCAAAAAGTGACCGGCTTTGCGAAAATCCAAAGGAGACAATACCCCGATATGGAGCAAAAAACGCCGAAAACTCTCGAAGGCCTCGCGGGCGAACTGCGCGAGCTCTACCGCTCGTATGGCTACGCGCGCTATAAAGTGGGGCGCTTCGAGGAGTACGACCTCTACCTGCGCAACAAAAAGTTCCTCGCCAGCGAACAGGTGCTTACTTTCAGCGATACAAACGGCAAGCTTATGGCGCTCAAGCCCGATATCACGCTTTCCATCGTTAAAAACGCCAAGGCCGACGGGCAGACGCATAAGGTGTTCTACACGGAAACGGTCTACCGCGTGCCAAAAAACGCCGGCGGCTTCCGCGAGATACCGCAGACGGGGCTGGAGTGCATTGGCCAAGTGGACGACTACACCATGGCGGAGGTGCTGATGCTCGCCGCACGGAGTTTGGAGACGATTTCGAGTTCCTATTCGTTGGATGTTTCGGATATCGGCATCCTTTCGGGCGTGCTCGCCAGCGAACCGGTCGGCCCGGAGGACATGGCGCGGGTGTTTGCCGTACTGGGAGAAAAAAACGCGCACGGGCTCTCGGCTCTCGCAAGCGAACTCGGCCTTTCTCAAAAAACGGAGCTGCTGCTCAAAGCGCTGATGAACGCCAGCGGCCCACTGGAAGCGACGCTGGATACCGTGGAGCGCTTAGCCCTGCCGGAGAACTGCCGTGAGCCGCTCAAGAGCCTGCGCCGGATTGCGCGCTCCATGGCGGCCTATGGAATTGAAAACATCAACCTCGATTTCTCGGTGGTCAACGATATGGATTATTACAGCGGCCTAATCTTTCGCGGGTTTGTGGAGGGCGCGCCCAGCGGCGTGCTCGCGGGCGGGCGGTACGACCACCTGATGACTCGTATGGGTAAGCAGGGCGAGGCTATCGGCTTTGCGGTCTACCTTGACCAGCTCGAACGTCTCATGGAGCAGCCGCCCGCATTCGACGTGGATGCGCTGGTGCTCTACGACGATACCGCCGACCCGGCGGAACTGATCGGTACGGTGGAAGCGCTCCGGCGCCGCGTCAAAAGCGTCCGCGTCCAGCGGGAAGCGCAGGCGGACGTAACCTGCCGCGAAGTGATCCGCTTTACCGGAGGAACGCGCCTATGAAACGAATGCTCAGCGTCGCCCTGCCAAAAGGCAGGCTCGGCGAGCAGGCTTACTCGCTGATGGAACGCGCGGGCTACGGCTGCCCCGCGCTCTTGGAGGACAACCGCAAGCTCACGTTTGAAAACGAACAGGCCGGCGTGCGCTACTTCTGGGTCAAGCCTTCGGACGTGCCAATCTATGTGGAGCGCGGCGCGGCGGACGTCGGCATTGCGGGCAAGGACGTACTGTTGGAATACGCGCCGGACCTCTACGAACTGCTCGATATGAACATTGGCAAATGCCGCATGTGCGTCGCGGGATTTGCCGGATTTCGGGATACGCATAACAAAACGCTCAGGGTAGCGACCAAATTTCCCAATATTGCGCGCGCGTATTTTGCGGGGCTGGGGCGGGAAATCGACGTCATCAAGCTCAACGGCTCCATCGAGCTTGCGCCCATCCTCGGGTTGTCCGACGTGATTGTCGACCTCGTGGAAACCGGCAAGACGCTCGCGGAGAACGGGCTGACGGTGCTGGAAACCATCTCCCCCGTCAGCGCAAGGCTCGTTGCCAACAAGGCGAGCCTCTCGTTTCGGGGAAAGGAAATAGAAGCTCTGCGCACAGGGCTGGAAGGAGTTGTGCTAGCGACATGAGAATCTATACACAAAGCGAAACCGAATCTTCGTCGATCTTTGGCCGCATGTCGGAGCAGAGCGACGTTCATTCGCTGGTTGGCGAGATTATTCGGGACGTTGCGGAGAACGGCGACAAAGCGCTGTTCCATTACGCAAAACTGTTCGACCGCGCGGAGCTGACTTCGCTCGAAGTGCCGCAGTCGGAACTGGAAACCGCTCTGGAAGAAACGCCAAAAGAGCTCCTTTTTGCCATGCAGACCGCCGCGGAGAACATCCGCGCGTTCCATCGCATGCAGGTGCGCGAGGGATTCCGCATTCAAAGGCCGGACGGATCGTATCTGGGGCAAAAGATTACGCCCATCGAGCGCGTGGGGCTCTATATCCCCGGCGGCACGGCGAGCTACCCTTCCACCGTGCTGATGAACGCCATTCCGG
>JBDKTD010000085.1:0-5426 GCA_039680365.1 Clostridiaceae bacterium | reverse complement strand
AGTCGTCGGGACTGAACCGAACATCGTTGTTCAGACGACTGATAAGCTCGCTTTCGGGCAAATTCACAGGCTTGAGCCTGCAGGAAGTAAAACAAAGACCGCCAAACGGCGGCCTTTGTTTTAAGCTGAACAATAAGCATATGCTACTACAAGAACTGATCCTTCAATCGTTCAACGCAGTCGGAGTTAAGCCGTCAAAGACTGCCGCTTCTGACAATTCCAGAGTTTTTAACAGATTTGACAGACCGAAATCGCCGTATGGCGGTTTTTGCCGCGGAAATATCGCGAGGAACCGGTCAGCCGTTTTTTTCGACGCGGCTCACCATTCCGTCCTGCATTTGGTAGATGACGTCCATCGAATCCAGAATGCTCATATCGTGGGTTACGACCACGACGCAGTAGTTTTGCTCATGCGCAAGGCGGCGGAGGATATTGATGATGTTGCGGCTGCTGGCGCTGTCGAGATTGCCGGTAGGTTCGTCCGCAAGGATCAGGTCGGTGTCCATTGCAAGCGCGCGCGCAATGGCGACGCGCTGCTGTTCTCCGCCGGAGAGCATGGCAGGGAACCGCGTAAACACCGTCTCCGGCAGGTCGACGCGCAGGATCAGCTCCTGCGCGCGTTCTTTTGCGTCCCTGGCCGATATGCCGTGCAGTTCCATCGGGAACATAACGTTTTCCACCGCGGTCAGCAGCGGGAACAGACGGAAGCTCTGGTAGATCATGGCGACGTCGTTGCGGCGGTATGCGTCGAGATCGAGTGTGTTCGTCGCCCGGTCGCGAAAAACCACCGTTCCGGTTTCCGGCAGGTCGAGTCCCGCCATGAGTGAAAGCATGGTGGATTTGCCGCTGCCGCTCTTGCCTACAACGGCGTAGATGCGGCCCTGCTCAAAATCGCAGGTGATCCCCTTAAGCGCCTGCAGGGTTTGGTACTTGCTCCTGTAGGTGTAGGTTACGCTTTCCAGCAAAAGAATGCTCATAAAGGTCTCCTTATTCCTTTTCGGACAAAATGGATATCGCGCTCTTCCGGTTCTGTAAAAACAACGCGATCCCCGCGCCAAGCGCATAACACACAAAGAACGCATATAAGTCCGGCTTACCCAGCTGCGCCGCGTCGCCAAACGAAAGCCAGACGGCCGCTCCGCACAGCGTGCCGGCCGCCAGCAGGAACAGCTGCTCATAGAAGAATATGAGGAAGATCCTCTTTTTCTGCGTCCCGAGTCCGCGCATGACGGCGATTTCTTCCCGCCTGCTGTTGATCATCAGAAATGCCGCGATGACGCCGACGGCGCAGACCAGCGCAAGCAGCACGGGATAGAGAATCTCCAAATAGGTGCTGCGCTGGGAAATGCTGCTGACAGACTCGACGAATGCCTTATCTTCGATTGCGACCGCAACACGGATATCGCGATCCTGCTTAGGCCCTGAGAATCCGATTGTCTCCAGTGCGTCCTTAAACTCGGTGAGTCTGCGCGTGTCTTTGAGCGTGAAGCTGAAGGACGAGACGTAGCTTTCGTCAAGCAGAACGTCGAACAGACGCTGCGGCGTCAGCGCCGTTATGTCCTCGTGTCCGCGGCGCAGATATCCAAAGGAGCTGAACTTCCACAATTTGGAGGTCTCACCGTCCGGCTGGCTGTCAAGATTCAGAACGCCTCCGGAGAGCGGACAGTAGATGTAGTCCTCGCTTGCCTGCCGGTAGAAGGTTCCGACAACTTTTAACTCCAGCCCAATGAACGGCGGGTTGTTTGCGTCGGAACTGCTGTAGCTCGTTCCGTTAACGACATAGATGCGGATCGTATCGCCGAGCTGAACGCCGTTGTTCTCCAGAAATTGAGTGGAAACGATGCATGCGGGCTCCGTCCAGTTGCGTTCGGCAAACATGGATTCGTCGTAACCCGGCAGGAATTCGCCTGTGAACTGGCTGAAATAGAACTCCGGCGCGTCGGCGACGTTGTTCGTGAACACAAGGTACGGCGCGTCGGCAATCTGGTTGAGCATGTCGGTCAGGAGGATGCCGTCGGTGGGCGCGGGCACCTCTGCCGCGTTGCCGCCCGTCCCATCGCGTTGCTCCGAAACGCCAAGATAACGGTAACGCTTGTGGTACGTAAGAGCGATATCGTCGAGATCACCCAAATCGATCAACTGCTGAACGTAATCATTTCTGATCAGCAGATTTCCGGCGTATTTCCCGGTCATGGTCGTGCAGTATCCGCGCAGCGTCGTGGTATCGTAGAGCGCTTCTTTTGCGGTTTCATACGAAGACAGCGCGGAAAGCAGCGTTGCTATAAACAGAAGCATGACGACGGCCAGAGAAGGCACGATCAACGTGCGCGCGCCGCTGCGGCGAATCGAAAGCATCGAATACCGCATGGCGCCTCTTCCGGCGGTGGAGGAGCGCTTCGGCGGGCGATAATTCCTGTTTCGAATCTTTGTCTGCAGAACCCTCCCGTTGATCGTCCGCTCGGCAAAGTGCAGGCAGAAACCCAGCGCCAGCAGAAAGACCAGCAGGGCGACGAGAACGGCGAGCGGGACGGACGCAACGGGAACCGGTGTAAAATTCTTGGCAATACCGAGATATCCGCTGCTGTATCGCAGATCGACCGTCTGAAGTTCGGAAACAAACGAATACGCTCGGGAGATCATCTGCGCGGCGAACCGCGTGCCGATCCAGACGCCGATGCAGACGGCGATCAGCGCGATCAGCCCGGCGCCAAAGAGCAGATACAGGCGCGTTTCCGCCTTTGACATGCCGAAACAGCGCATTGTTTCGACTGTGTCGCGCTGTTTTTCAACAAAAAGGAACGCAAAAAACAGCAAAACGACGACCGCCGCGACAAACGCAACGGCGGAGAGCGCGGCGGACGCGCCGCGGATCACACTGAGCGAATCCGCAACCGCCTGATATCCCTGGTCGTATATATCGATGGTTGCGCGCGCCGGTAAAAGCGGGGTAACCGCCTCAACGAACGCGTCCGCGCTGCCGTTTTTCAGCGTAGCTTGACCAAGTTTGTAGACGTAGCTTTCCGGCTGAGCCGAAGCGGGAACGGACGGCACGTAGACGTTGTATTGCAGACCTTCATAATAATTGACGACGCCTACGATTTCGTAATCGTCCGAATTTGCAAGACTGCCCGTGCCCCAGTAGCAGTCCGCGGCGGGCAGGCCGGTGTTGTTCATTGTGCGGAGCGTGACGGTATCGCCGACGGCAAATCCGCTTGCGTTGGCAAGCGTCTCCGTCATGACGCAGACCTTTGCGCCGCTTTGCGCTTCTTCTTCGGTGAAGAGCCTGCCGGAAACAAGGCGCAGCCGCTCCTGATGGAATTCTTCGAGATCCGCAAGCGCCTGCGTGCGATAGATGTACACCTTGTTGTTCATGACGTTGTAGTAATCCGCCATGGCGAGGTAAACGTTGTTCGGCTCGGCGTAGAGCGCTTCCGGCGATTCAATTTGGAGGCAGGGAGAAATTGCCGAGCAGTCAACGCCGGAAAGCGTTGCGGCATAACTGTAAAACGGCGAGAGTTGAATTGTCTGGAGAAAAGACGACAGTCCTTCGGAATAACCGTGGATTACATAATACGCATCCGGATCCGGATCGAAATCAAACCCGTCGGTGTAGAAAAAGAAGTGTTTGCCCTGCATGTCCGTCCGGTAGGAATAGAGGCAGTCGACAGTTTTGGCATAGAACTCCCCGCCGGTCTGATAAGGCGTCACATCCGTGATGACCAGCACGTTGAACAAACGGTAGTAGACGGATGCGGAATGCGCAACAAATCCGTCGATCAGGCCGATGGAGCAATCCGTTGGCTGCCAGAGCAGCACTTCCGGTTGACCGGCGATAACGTTGAAATCGATCTGCGATACTTCGGAAAGCATTGCCTCGTCATAGATGGATTCGTCGGGGTAATTATCGCCCAGATATTCGATCGATGCGATGGTTGTGTAGTTTTCGTCACAGGCGCGCAGCATCTGTTCGCTGGCAGTAAACGTGTTGACGCCAAGATACAAAAAAGCCGTGACCGCAACGATCAACAAAGTAAAAAGAATCGCCTTGAGCGGCATGCGCAAGATGCTGCTTCGACTGTTACGAAGGATCATGGGTTGTTTCCTCTCGCATCGTTTCAATCAATCTCAGTGTGCTATCACATGCGGAATTGAATACGTTTTTGTATCATATCATTGAACGCCGATTAACGCAAAAAGAGTGTTTTTTCATATCAAGGTCTCGTTGAATATGCAACGAATAATCTCAAATCGTTTATCTTACACCGCGCTTCGGGCGAAACGATATCATGCCGTTCGTCTTTCGCCGGCTGCATGATGAATAGAAAGCGAAGATCGGTTCAGTCATTATAGTTGGAAAGCGGTCTGCCAGAGAAACGCTGGATTTGTGTTTCATTTTCATAGCAGCGCGATTCCCCGCCGAATTAATACAGCTTGCCGGACTGATTCGGGAAGAAACCGGAATCGTTTGCACAGGCAGCGCCCTCAAATATGACGGCAGGCAGATTACGGCGGAAGAAATAGCGGATCGCGTTCGCAAGGATGGATTCTAGTGAGTACCGCGTCTTTTTGCACATATGAAACAGCATGGCGCCCGGGTTGCAACAATTTCGCAATTTTGGCATGCAAAAATCCGCACTGGAAAGCGCGCGATTAGGGGAGGTGTCACCCCAATAGCAGTCCAGCCCGAATGAGAAAAGCCGATGTTCAGACGGCTTCTGTTATGCGCTGTGTTCAGCCGGAATGCACCGCTGTAGACAGTTGAACAGGCGTCGCTTAAAAATCCTGTTGGCTGGAAAACGTCCGCCATCTTTTCACGCAGAGCAAGCACACGGCTGCGCCAAGCAATGCGGCGGCAGCCCAGATAAACATGCTGACATGCCAGCTTGATAGTTCGGTCAGTCTGGCAACGCCAAAAGCGGAGATTGCGCTCCCGACGTAGGTAAAGAAGTTCAGCAGGCCGGAGATGCCGGAAATATGACCGTTTCGGCCCAACCGCTTGGGGAGAATCACGACAAGCAACAAGTTCACCCCGTGCATGCACCCGGTGACGAGGCTCGCAAGCACGATTGAAAGAAACGCGCTGGACGAACTGAACAGCGAAAGGAACAGCAGCGCGCCAAAGCCAACGGCGAATAGCAGCGCCGAGGAGGCAAGCTCGTTGCGGAAAATGCGCTCGTTGAGAAGCGTTGTGATCTGGAAAGCGGCGATGCTTGCCAGCGGCAGCGCGACGGTCATTAAAATTGAAACCGAACTGCCAAGCCGGAAGGTTTCGGAAAGATAGGAGGGGATCCAGGTGGTGATTCCATCCCGCAGCGCGCCTTGCAAAACGATGCCGAGCACGATGAAAACGAGCCCAGAAGCAGCGACAAACCCGTTGCGCGAAACACTGTTCTCTGCCTTGACGGGCGGTTCCACCAAGATCGCCG
>JBDKTD010000304.1:0-14043 GCA_039680365.1 Clostridiaceae bacterium | reverse complement strand
CTCCAAAAGCAATCTACACATTTTAGATAATTCAGAGTTGGCTCCTTGTCTATTTTTGGGCGCAACTTACTCCAAAAGCAATCTCCACATTTTAGATGATTCAGAATTGGCTCCTTGTCTATTATTTGGCGTAACTTACTCCAAAAGCAATCTACACATTTTAGATGGTTCAGAATTGGCTCCTTGTCTATTTTTTTGGCGCAACTTACTCTAAAAGCAATCTCCACATTTTAGATGATTCAGAATTGGCTCCTTGTCTATTTTTGGGCGTAACTTACTCTAAAAGCAATCTCCACATTTTAGATGGTTCAGATTTGGCTCCTTGTCTATAACACCTATTACGCACTTGCCTCCCTCAGACGAGGGAGGTGGCGCGAAGCGCCGGAGGGAGTGAATTCCTTATCCCTCTCTACAAGCCAGATACACGAAATAAGAGACGCTCACGCGCCTCTTATTTTACCGCCATTACCAAAATCAAACAGGGATTCCATTCGTCCCATAACGTCGGGAACACTTCCAGCTTTCGGAACCCGAGGCTTTCATAAAAAAGCCGCGTTTGATCGTATTCGTCGTACCGGCCTTCGTCTACTGTTTTGACCTGCAAAAACTCAAACCCGTTTTGCCTGGCATATTCATAGAATGCCTGAAAGAGTTCCCGCCCGATTCCCTGTCGGTGGAAGCGTTTTTTCACACCCGTAACATAGAGTTCCGCCGTAAACGGGCTCGTTTGCTTGAGCGCGATGAACCCCGTCGCTTCAGGATCGGAAAAACTCGCCCAGAACGGCATATCCGCGCTCTCACGGATATATTCTTCCGTGCTTTCGGGAATGCCGAACCATTCCGGTAAATCGGCTAGCACTTCGCGTGAAATTTTCTTTTTCTCCTCGGTGGATTCGATTTTACGAATCATTGCCGTTACTTCTGCAGATACAGCACCGCAGCGCCTACGATGCCCGCGTCGTTATGCAGTTCGGCCGCGACAATCTTTGCGTGGTGCTTAAAGAACGCGTACTTCTGCGCGTATGCGCGAATTGGCGCAAGCAGAAATTCGCCGTCGTTGCTGACGCCCCCGCCGAACGCGATGATTTCGGGGTCGAACAGCGCAACCGCCGTGCAGACCGTGGCGCCCAGATATTCCGTGTACAAATGATAAAGTTGAACAGCCTGCTCGTCGCCTTCCCTCGCGCAGTCCATGACGAGCTTTGCGTTAATCTTCATCAAATCACCCTGCGCGCGGTTGTAGAGCGCGCTTTCGTGATGTGCCGACGCCAGCTTGCGCCCTTCGCGCACCAGAGCCGCCGCCGAGCAATACGATTCAATGCAGCCGGGATTTCCGCAGGTGCACTTTTCTCCGCCGAAGACAAGCGTTGCGTGCCCGAACTCAAAGCCGTTTTTCATGCCGCCGATAAATATTTTGCCGTCCTGCACCAGCCCGCCGCCAATGCCCGTGCCGATTGTAATCAACAGCCCGGAGGAGCAGCCGCGAAAGGCGCCGCAGAAATACTCGGCAAGCGCCGCGGCGTTCGCGTCGTTTTCCACGAGCACCGCGCAGCCGGGATACAGCGCGCGGACATGATCGCCCAGCGGGAAATCGTGATAGTCGAGGTTATGCGCATCGATGACCGACTGCTTGGTATAATTGATGCTGCCGGGAACGGCAAGCCCGATGCAGACCGCGTCGGTAATGGAGAGTCCGTTCTCCTGCACCAGCGTGTCGATCAGCGTTTTGATGACGTCGATGGAATCCATGGGTTTCCCCGTATGCGGAAACGGCAGAGCCTTTTTGGCGATCAGCTTCATTTCGCTGTCTACGACGCCCGCCGCAATTTTGCTTCCCCCAATATCTACGCCAATGGAAAACATATCTTGTTCCTCCTGAAGTATTGTCCGATGTTTGCTGCGCAGTAATATTCTATAATACGTAATGCTCGATGAAGTACGCAACACCGTCGTCATCGCAAGCGGGAATGACCACGTTAGCCATCTCTTTAACGGATTCCGCGCCGTCGGCCACGCAGGCGCCCGTTCCCGCCCACTCGATCATCTCTTGATCGAGGTAGTTATCTCCGAGGGCGGCGACCTGCTCGCGCGGGATGTTCAGCATATGCGCAAGCTCTTCCAGCGCCGTACCCTTGGTTGTGTCGAGACAGTTGATCTCAATAAACCCCGGCAAAGAGCGCGAAACCTGCGCTTTGCCGCGAAAGCGCGTTCGGAACGCTTCCAGCATTTCGTCCTGAACGTCCAGAGCGGAAAACGCGAGGATTTTCGGGACGTTTTCGTACCGTTTCTTGCGGATATCCAAATCGATTTCAAATGGCAGCTTGTGCCGCGCGACATAATGCTCCGCGGCGGGGCTCGTCTTTTCAAAAATCACTACGTCGTTAACGTAGATCTGCGCGTGCACGCCGACTTCTACGGCAAACTCCAGAATCTCCTGTATCAACGCCGGGTCGAGCGCGTGCATGCTCAGCGGCTTTTCCGTATCCGCGTCAACCGTAAGCGCGCCGCCGTATTGAATCGAAGGGCCATGAATTTCCAGTAGCCGCCAGATCGGCCGTGTTGCGATGCATCCTCTGCCGGTTGCAAGAGTAACAAACACGCCCGCGTCCATAGCCGCCTTGACCGCGTCGCGGTTCCTCTGGCTGACTTCCTGTGCTTTGCTGGTAAGGGTTCCGTCAATATCCAGTGCGATCAGTTTAATTGCCATTGTCACGATCTTTCACAGTTTATTTTTGAATTTCGTTTATCGAATCTGTCCGTTCCCGCGAACGACGTACTTAATCGTTGTCAGTTCGTCCAACCCCATGGGGCCGCGCGCATGCAGTTTCTGCGTGGAGATTCCAATCTCAGCACCAAAACCGAACTCCTCGCCGTCGGTAAACCGCGTGGAAGCGTTGACATAGACTGCGGCGGAATCGACTTCGTTTAAGAACCGTTCCGCGCGGGCATAGCTCTCGGTTACGATCGCGTCGCTGTGGTGCGTGCCGTAAGTTTGAATATGCGCCATCGCTTCCTCTATGGAATCGACCACCTTGATGGACAGAATCAAATCCCCATACTCGGTTGACCAATCTTCTTCGGTTGCGTCCAGAGCGCCGGGAATCAGCGCTTTTGCGCGTGCGTCACACCGCAGTTCTACGCCGCGCGCAATAAGCTTTTTGCCGATTTCCGGCAGATACGCTTTTGCAACGGAAGCGTGCACGAGCAGCGTCTCCGCAGCGTTGCAGACGGAAGGGCGCGAACACTTGGCGTTTTCTATGATGGAAGCCGCCATCTCGAGATCTGCGCTTTCGTCGATATACACGTGGCAAACACCGGAACCCGTTTCGATGACCGGTACGCTCGCCTGCTCGACAACGCTCTTGATCAACCCTGCTCCGCCGCGCGGAATCAGCACGTCGATCAGGCCGTTGAGGCGCATCATCTCCCCCGCTTCTTCGCGGCTGGTGTTTCGCAAGAGCTGGATGGAACCTTTCGGAATGCCCGCCTGTTCCGCAGCTTCCGTCAGGCAGTCGCAGACCGCGCTGTTGGAGCGGATTGCTTCCGACCCGCCGCGCAGCACGCAGGCGTTGCCGGACTTGATGCAGAGCGCGACGGCGTCCGCCGTTACGTTTGGCCGCGCTTCGTAAATGATGCCGATCACGCCCAACGGCACACGGCGTTTTTCAATATGCAGTCCGTTCGGGCGCGTAAACGCGCAGTTGCTCTTGCCAATCGGATCGGGCAAAAGAGCCACTTTCCGAAGGCCGTTGGCCATTCCTTCAATTCGCTTTTGATCCAGCGTCAGACGGTCGATGTAGGAAGCGCGAATTCCCGCTTCCTTTGCCGCCTGAACATCCAGCGCGTTGGCGGCGAGGATCTCACCGGCATGCGTCAGCAGCGCTTCCGCCATTGCGTTGAGCGCGCTGTTTCGCGTTTTTGCGGATGTTGCCGAGAGTTGAATGGAGGCGGCTTTTGCCTGCTTTGCCAGAGTGCGAACGTCCATTTAATTCACCAAGTTCAGAATATATTTTCAAGGTATTATACCGTAAACAACCCTTACGCACAAGCGCGGCGCAGTCAATAAAAGCAGGAAACCTGTCCGCGCCGGGCTGTTTCGTATAATTTACTTGACTCGCATCGATTTGTTGACTACGGTATACTTAAAAAAATAAGTGGAACTGCAAATAGAAAGGAGTCCGAATGATTGCTTACCTGGTTTCCGACGGGGAGTTCGATACGCCGCTCTGCCGCTCTCTGATCAACACGACGGAAGAGTATTTAAAAAAGAAGGGTTTTGACGTTCAGCAAACGACCGTTCAAAGAGGCGAACTCGCCTCGTGCGTCGGTTGTTTCGGATGCTGGATCAAAAAGCCCGGCGAATGCGTTATGAACGACGGCATCGGCGAAATCAACCGCAGATCCATGAACAGCGATGTAACGATCTATCTCTGCCCCGTTGTGTTTGGCCAGTTCTCCGCCAACATAAAAAACGTTATCGACCGCTGGCTGCCGAATATGCAGCCGTTCTTTATGACGCGGCCGGACGGCTCCACCATGCATCCGCCGCGCTACGAGGAATACCCCAAACAGATTATGGTTGGCTATGGCGAATCCTTGGATGAAAGCGACGCGGCGCTCTTTACGGACATCAATAAAAAGCATCGTTCCAACGTGGAGGTGCTGATCTTCCGCGGGGACACGGAGAGCCTGACACGACAGCTCGACGGTATCCGTATGGAGCGGATCGGAGGATTGTTATGAGCCAGCCAATGAAACTTACAATTATCAACGGCAGCCCGAAGGTGGACGGCAATCCTTCCGTTTCGGACTATCTTTCCGCGTTGGCGGAAACGCAAATTCAGAACGGAGCGTTCGGTATTGAGCGTTTCAGCGCGAGAAAAAGCGTACTTGCCGGTTCGACGGACGCGTTTTCCGCTATGGCGGAATCCGATGCGATTCTGCTCGTCTTTCCGCTGTACTTCTTCTGCCTGCCGGGAATTCTGACACGGTTTTTGCAGGACTATGCGGCGTTTGTAAAGACCCAGCCCCAAAGCGGTGAAGCTCCCAGCGTCTACGCAATCGTCAACTGCGGTTTTCCCGAGGACGAAATCAGCAGCGACGCGTTACGCGTCGTGGAGAGCTTCTGCCGCGCAATCGGCGCGAAATACCGCTTTGGACTGATGATAGGCGGTGGCGGAATGCTGCTTGGCGCTAAAGACGCGCCGTTTATGAAAAACGTTATGGCAACGATCAACGAGTTTCTCTTGCAAGCACAAAGCGATATCACAGCTCCGCAGGAAACCGAGCAGCACACCATGCGCGCTTTTGTGAAGTTCCCGCGAAAGCTCTACTTCATGATGGGCAATATCGGCTGGAAGATGCAGGCAAAGCAAAACGGCTTGAAGCCGCGCGATCTGAAAAAGAAACCGTATCGCGCGTAGTATAGCAAGTTCAACAAACAGCCCGCCGTTTCCGGCGGGCTGTTTACTTGCAATACGATTATTGGCGGATTTCGATGTCCTTCTTTTTGCCGAAGAACATGCCGACAATCATGATTGCTGCAAAGATTACAAGGTACCACACGACCGCCATCTTGTGAGAGACGATAGCCGCGTACACCATGAATAGGCATCCCAGCACGCCGAGGATCGGCATGACGAAACGGTTGAACCAGTTTGTGTCTTTCTGCTTGACCATGAACGCGATGAACATCGGAATGTACATGGCGTACACCGTGATGATCGGCAGTTCGGAAGAGTCAAACGAAAGCACGCCAAACCAGGACTTTTCAACGAGGTTCGCACCAAAGAAGTAGGCAAGCCAAGCCGCGGAAAGCAGCAGTCCCAGCGCGGAGGAGTTTGTTGCCATGTTGGTCTTCGGGCTGACCTCGATATAGGTCGAAGGGCTCGGCCCGACTTTACGCGCCGCCAGCGAGTAGAACCCGCGTGTGCAGCCCATCATGAGGCCGTTGAGTGTGCCAAGGCAGGAGATGATGACGAATACGAACAGGAGCGTTCCGCCAACGTTTGTAAAGAGGTTCGTAAACGCCTGCTTTGCGCCTTCCTGACCGCCGGCCATCAGCGTTTCATTGGTGACGACGCCCGCAAGGCCGATGTAGTAAAGGATGTAGACCACGATGACGATCAACGCGCCGAGAACGAGCGCGATGGGCAGGTTCTTTTTCGAGTCGCGCAGTTCGGCGTTGATGCTCGTTGCAATAACCCAGCCTTCATAAGCAAACGCCGTGGCGCAGACCGCCGTGAGCAGCGCGCCGCTCTTGGAGGTGACTTCCGTTACGACGTGCGTGAAGTTCTGCACGGTCATGCCGTTGGTAAAGCCGACGATGCAGCCGACGATTCCCATCAAGAGCAAGGGGATGAGCTTGATGATCGTCGTGCTGACCTGGAACTTACCCGCAAGCTTGGGCGAAAGCGCGTTGACGGCATAGCTGGCGACCAGATAGAACGCCGCGATAACCATGCACTCCGGGCCAACGATGGACCAGCCGAACAGTACCGCCGTGTAACGCTCGGAGACCCAGGCCAACACTCTGGTCAGCGTCGGGTAATAGATTGTTGCAAAGAACCAGCCCATCATGTAGCCGTAGCCTTTGCCGACGGTCACCTCGGAATAGTCGACGACCCCGTTGACGTACTCATATTTGGTTGCCATCACGGCAAACACGTATGAGCAGATCATCATGATCACGCCGCCGATGACCCACGCGAGAATGCCAAGCGGCAGATCCCCGCCGGTCTTGGTTAGAATCTTTTCGGCCTTAAAGAAAACGCCGCTTCCGATGACGATGCCCACGACCATCGAAATTGCGGTGAGAAGGCCATACTTCTTCTTTAATTGTGTTTCCATACCCCAACTCCCTTTCCACTAGTGCTTTTATTTAACAATATTATATATCCTTTTGTCAACAGATAACTCTTTGGTTGTTCAGCAAGTTCTTTAGTATAAAGAGGAGTCCTTTTCACGTCTTTCATCGCATTGACGCGACCATCATGAAACGATAGAATACTGATCAAGACGGCATTTGTTCGTTTCTACTTTTCTAATCTTACTGATTTCTAATTCAGGGGGCGAAAACGCATGATTCTAGACCGTTACCCCGTATTCCAGCTCGATACGGTTAACACAAGTTACCTGTTCCGCATCGGCAAATTCGGCCATCCGGAAGGCGTGTATTACGGCGCAAAAATAGATTCCGGCAATATTGATTCGCTTTTGACCAAGCAGGCGATTCAAGCGGGAAGCGCCGTTCTTTACGACGCGGAAAGAGACCCCGCGTACTGTTTGGACACGGTGCGGCTTGAATGGTCCGGCGTAGGCTGCGGAGACTACCGCCAGACTCCCGCGGAGATCAAGCTTGGCGATGGGTCGTTCCGCACGGACTTTATGTACGTTTCTCACCGTATCATATCCGGATGCGTTCCAATGCAGACGCTGCCCGGCGCGTATGCCGACCCCGCCGCTGCGGATACGCTGGAGCTTACGCTCAAGGACGAATCCGCAAACCTTACGCTGCTGCTTCTCTACACCGTGTTTGCGGAAACGGACGTCGTCACACGCCGAACCGTACTCGTCAACAGCGGCGCGGAGCAAGTCGTTATCCGGCGGCTGATGAGCCTGCAGCTCGATTTGGAGAACAACGGCTTTTCGCTGGTCACGCTGGACGGCGCCTGGATCAAGGAAACGCACCGCCATGACCGCAGACTGCAATATGGCCAGTTTGTCAACTCCTCTACGACCGGCGCTTCCAGCAACCGACACAACCCCGGGTTTTTGCTGTATGAACGCGGCGCAAACGAGACTTACGGCAATGTTTACGGATTTAACCTGGTTTACAGCGGCAATCACCTTGGCGCGGTGGAGCTGAGCCCGACGGATCTGGTGCGTGTGCAGATTGGCGTCAATCCGCATTGCTTCGAATGGCCGCTTTCCGCGGGAGAATCCTTTGAAACACCGGAAGCGGTCATGACGTTTTCCGATCATGGCTTTAACGGCATGAGCGCGCATTTTCACGATTTTGTCAACCGCCATATCGTGCGCGGAGAGTGGCAAAACGCGGAACGTCCGGTCTTGATTAACAACTGGGAAGCCTGTTTTTTTCGGTTTACCCGGAGTAAGCTTCTGCGCCTTGCTCGGCAGGCAAAGCGCCTCGGCGTCGAGCTTTTCGTGCTCGACGACGGATGGTTTGGCAAACGCGACAACGACAAGGCGGGCCTTGGCGACTACAGCGTCAATAAAAAGAAGCTGCCCCGGGGAATGCGTTCCTTTGCCGGAGAAATTCACTCGCTCGGCATGAAATTTGGCCTCTGGTTTGAGCCGGAGATGGTCAATCCGGACAGTGAACTGTTTCGCGCGCACCCTGAGTATGCGGTACAAACGCCGAACCGCCGCGCGCTGCAGGGCAGAAACCAGCTTGTGCTCGATCTTTGCAATCCCGACGTACGGGACTATATTGTCGAGAACGTTTCCCACATCCTCGACGAAGCCGGAATCGACTATGTCAAATGGGATATGAACCGGCATATCAGTGACGCGTACTCTCCCCAGCTTTCCTGTCAAGGAGAGTTTTACCACCGTTATATCATGGGGCTGTACGATATCCTTTCGCGCATCTTTCTGCCGAGACCGAAGATTTTACTGGAATCCTGCTCAAGCGGCGGGAACCGCTTTGACCTCGGCATGCTGTGCTTTTCGCCGCAGGTATGGTCGAGCGACGATACCGATCCCATCGAACGGCTGGAGATACAAAAGGGTTTGAGTTACTTCTACCCGCTTTCCACGATGGGGGCGCATGTTTCCGCCTCTCCCAACCAGCAGACGCTGCGGGAAACGACGCTATCCACGCGATTCAACGTTGCAAGTTTCGGCTGCCTCGGTTACGAGCTGGATTTAAAGCACTTGACGCGTTTGGAACGGAAAGAAGTGCGCGACCAGATTGCGTTTTATAAAACGCATCGCAGGCTTCTGCAATACGGGCGTATGTTGCGGCACGACGCGGCCAAGGGCAACAAAGTTTACTGGCAGTGCGTTGGTGGTAACGCCGAAGATTCCATTGCGGGTCTTTTTCAGACGCAGGTAACGGCGGCGGAAAGCAACGACGTTCTCCCCCTTTCCGCGCTTGACCCTTTGGCGGAATATCGCGTGGAAACCAAACCGCAGCGCATCTTTGTTCGCCGGTTCGGCTCGCTTATCAAGCACATTCTGCCGTTCGACGTAAACCCGAACGGACCGCTGCTTCGCTGGCTCGACCGGCTCTATGCGCTGACCGACTGCGTTGAAACCTATCAGACCAACGGCAAAACCTTGATGAAAGGCTTGCATTTGACAAACCAGTTTATCGGTACGGGATACCATAATAAAATTCGCATGCTGGGCGACTTTGGTTCCAGTCTATATGTGATTCACAAAGTTTGAACTCATCGTCCAAATATCGCTTGCAAATCCCCTGGTTTCGTTGTTTAATGAACAAGAACGCCGTTTGTTTTAGTTGAAAAAAGTTACGGCGCGTATATCCGGAGAATCTTTCAGCAGCACTGCGCCTGTTATGAATTGACGGAAGAAACATCGTTTGCTAGAATAGGGAAGCTTTATTCGTAGGAGGTTGCATTCGTTATGCCGGACAAGAAGATTTTTTTAAGCGCGGATACGCCTTGCGACATCGGCCCGGAATTAAAAGAACGCTACCATGTTTCTCTTTTTCCTCTGCATATTATTCTCGATGAAAAGCAGTATACGGATGGACTGGATATCACCGCCGCGGAGATCTATCGCGCCTGGTGGGATCATAAGCTGCTGCCCCGAACTGCCGCTATCAATCCGGAAGAGTACGTTGCGTACTTTTTGCCGTTTCTGGAGCAGGGGTTCGACATCATCCATATTTCGCTTGGCTCCGGACTTTCCAGTTGCAACCAGAACGCAAAAATCGCCGCGGAGTTGCTCGCGGAAAAAGGACGCGTATTCGTAATAGACTCCTGCTCGCTTTCGTCCGGCTTCGGCTTGTTGGTTTGCGAAGCGGGCGAAAGAATCAAAAAGGGTATCCCTATTGAGCAAATCGTTGAAGAAGTAACGGCGCTGGTTCCCAACACGCGCGCCAGCTTCATTCTTGACACGCTGGAGTTCATGCGCGCGGGCGGGCGCTGCTCGAGCATGACGCAGTTCAGCGCGGCAATGCTCAACATCAAGCCGACCATCCTTGTGAAAAACGATCGTCAAGGCAGCATGATCGTAGGTAAGAAGTACTTCGGCAAGCTGGAATCCGCCATCATGAAGTACGTCGAAGATCAGCTCAAGGACAGGACGGATATCGTGCTCGACCGCGTATTCATCACGCATTCCCTGCTGGACGATCCAACGCTGACCGAACGCGTTGCACAAAAAATTCGCGAGTTCCAGCCGTTTCAGGAGATATTCGAAACAGACGCCAGCTGCACCATCAGTTCGCACTGCGGCCCCAATACGCTGGGCGTGCTGTTTCTGATAAAACCGTAACAGAAATCCATTGCATTCAACTTGGAACGCCCTCCAGCAAAAGAGGGCGTTTTCTGTTGCCGTATTACAGGTTTTACAAACAGGAATTTTTGTTGTATGTTATGCATAGCATGAATGGTAAACGATTCCGAACAGGTAAAATGATGAAAGTTTTAGTATTTATCCGAAGGTATACCGAAAACGATGCGCAGGAGCTTTTTTCGCTGATCGAACGCGAAGGCGAAGACTGGATCGACTATTGGTCGATTCCGAACCGACCCAAGTACAATGCGGCGCTGCGCAGTTCCATCGTCTACCTGCTTTTCTCCGGTGACGAGCTCTGCGGTTATCTCCGCGCGCGGGACGACGATGGATACGGCGTTTACGTTTACGACCTGCTGGTCGACCGCCGCCATCGTGGCAAGGCGTACGGCAAGCTACTCATGGAGCAAGTCTGTGGAGATTTTCCGTACGATGATGTTTACGTTATGAGCGGCGTGGACGGCTACTACGAAAAACTGGGCTATGAAAAAGAAGGCTCCATTTTTCGCGTACGGCGAGAATAAGCGGCGATCTTCGTTTGAGCGCAGGAAAGGCGGCGCGTATGCAAGCAACTCACAAACGCGACACGGGCGCGGTTTTTAAGCGGCTGTCGGCGGCTGCCGTCAGTTTGTTTCTTATTGTTTGCTGCCTCGCATGTGAAAAAAGCACAGCTGAAAAGAATGCCAACTACGGCGTGTTTCTCGGCGTCAATCCGGAGCAGATTCACTTACTGAAGGGTTACGACACCGTCGTAATCGACGCTGCGTATTTTACAAAAGAGGAAGTCGAGACAATCCGCCAAAACGGCGCGAAAACGATTTGCTCCTACCTCAACATCGGTTCCATCGAAGACTTTCGCGAAGGCTATGATTCGCTCAAAGATTGCATCCTCGCGCCTTACGACAACTGGCCGGGCGAATATTGGGTCAATGTTTCCCGACCGGAGTGGCAGCGGTATATCACGCAGTCCGCGTCTGCGCTGATCGGCAAAGGCGTAGATGGTTTCTTCCTCGACAACACGGACGTCTATTATCTCTACCCCACTTCGGAGGTTTACGACGGACTTGTTTCGATTCTTTCCATGCTGAATACGTACCATAAAGATATCCTGATCAACGGCGGAGACGTTTTTGTTTCTAAAGCAATTCTTGAGGCCGACGAGCCGCAGATCGAAATCACCGGCGTCAATCAGGAATGCGTGTTTACCAATATTGATTTCACAAACAACGCTCTGGTTTTGCAGGATGCGCAAACGAGTCAATACTATCAGGATTATCTTGCCGCCTGCAAAGAAAAAGGTCTTGCGGTTTATTTGCTGGAATATGCAATTGATGTCGATGCTGTGGAAGAGACAATTCAAGCATACTGCAATCGGAACGGGTTCCAGTATTACCGGTCAACTTCGATTGATCTGGTTGGATAAAAATTTTGGAAAGGAATTAACTATGGGCAAAATCATTCACACAAACGCAGAAGACGCAAGCTGGGTACACCGCAGCGCGCATCCCAAATTCGAATACTTTCGTCAGAATCTGACTCCCTCCGGCGAAGCGAAGCAGTGCATGTGCGCTCTGTACCGCATGCCGCCGAAGAAGGCGAACTACCCCTATCACTATCATTTGAAAAACGAAGAATCGTTCTATATCCTCAGCGGAGAGGGCATTTTGCGTACGCCGGAAGGTGAAAGCAAGGTTGCGGCGGGCGATTATGTGTTCTTCCCCGCTGGCGAAACCGGCGCACATCAGCTCGTCAACGAGTCGGAAACGGAGTCTCTCGTCTATCTGGACTTCGATACGGATAACGATTTGGAAGTGTGCTTCTACCCCGACTCCGGAAAAATCGGCGTCTTCGGAGAAGGGCTGCGTCAGATGTACAAAACAGGCGATCAGGTGGACTACTACGAAGGCGAATAAAGAAACAGCCGGGTAGTCAGCTGCTTTTGCACAAGGCGAGGATCTGCTCCGCCGTTTCTTCCGGCGTTAACCGGGAAACATCGAGTTTATGCGTGAATAATCGCTCGTAGAGTGGCAATCGCGCAAGACTCCTCGCCAAATCGTCTTGCGTGCGCAGTCCCGCGGCAATGTCGCCGGAAATCCGCCTTTCAAGCGTTTCCGCGTCGCAAATCAGTGAAATTGCATGTACTTTGCAGCCGTCGAGCCGCAGCCGCGAGAGAATATCTTCTACAATCGTCTGCTCGTGCATGACCCAGCCGAAGATGATATGATCATAAGCGGAACATTGGAGAAAGTTGTTCAGAAGAAAGCAGATGTTCTCCATGACCATCCGCTTCGTCTCCTCCGTCACGACAAACGGGTTCATGCTCCAGCACCAGTCGCCGTCCAAAAAGACGCTCCTGTCGAGCTTGTTTTTCAGCGCCAGACAGGCGGACGTCTTGCCAACTCCCATCGTTCCGCCAATCAGGTATACGTGCTTCATGCTCTGCTAACCTTTCGCTAAACGCTTACACTATGATATCACGAACTCTTCTTACTCGAAAGGAGACTTCCCTATGAAAGGTCGACCGGACGCTGCCGCTTTTCTTTCCAGCCAGCCGGAGCCGATGCGGGCACTGCTGACCGCGCTTGACGAACTGATCGCTGAAGCCGCACCCAGAGCAGACAAAAAAACGGTTCCCGGCGGATTCTTGTATACTGGTGAATTAAACCATATCAAACTCAGCGCGCAGGAAACGTATGTCAAGCTGACTGTAGGCAGCGAGCCGCTTTCGGATTCAGAGCGGGCGATGCTATTAAAAAATAAACTGGCGAACGGAAAGTATACCGTGCAGTTTAAACCCGGTCAGAAACTTCCAGCAGCGGAACTTCGCAGAATCATTCTTTCCCGTCTCGCCTGCTCGGCGGAAACGGCGCCAGAGGGAATGAGTGAGATTGATTTTTCCCGCGCGCCGGGCGCTTTGCTCTCCGCCGAGGATTGCGCGTTTATCCTTGCGTTTGACGAAGCGATGCGGCAGGAAGGCTACACAAGCGACGGAATTCAGCCGTATGTCTGCTGGGGTAAATACGTAATCTCCTACTACCGCGCGGGCGTAAAAACGAAACGGTATGTGGCGCGGTTCTATCTTCGCTCCGACGGAATGGTGTTTCGCATGTATTTTTCGGATATCGACGTCCACGCCAATGTGATTGAGCGTTTACCGGAGGATATCAAAGCCGCATTCTTCTCAGAATATGGCAGATGTAAGCACTGCGGCAGCAAGGCAGGCAAACCCCCAGGCCGATGTATGCACCGAAAAACCTATTCTCTGGAAGGAAAACAGCTGGAAATGTGCGACGGCTTGGTGTTCCTGTTTTCAAACCATTCCTTAGAGGCGGTTCAGCAGTATATCGTACTGTTGCGGCTGTTTTATCCGCCGAAAAAACAGGTCAAATAACCGAAGCAAAAAACGGGACAGGGATTTTCCCCTGCCCCGTTTTTTTGTTATGTTTAAACATTGCCCTGAAATACCGAATCCGTATCCAAACAGAGATACTGCACGGCGGTTCTGCCGGAAGTCAAGGCCACCGGGAGCCCGCC
>JBDKTD010000061.1:0-1937 GCA_039680365.1 Clostridiaceae bacterium | reverse complement strand
ATCAGCGATATCAGCAAAAACAGCAGTATCGTTTTTACGGGCTGGCGAACGGCGGAAAGAAAAAAGATGTTTTTTCGCATAAGCCTCCTTGTCTGAAACGGGTTTGGTGACAAAGTGCAATCTGCGCACACGCCTGAAGAAGTGCTGGGGTGGAAGAGAAAGGATCCTTTTTCGAGATTATACAACCGTAGAACGATAAATTCTCGTATTTCATCAGAAATTCACAATTGATTATTGTTTGATAGGCCGTTTTTACCGTAAACGAAAAAAGAGGAACCGATTGACTCGGTTCCTCAAATGGAGATTTTGCGGGCTTTCCCACTTATTTTTTCACCGCGCGAAACGCGTTTTCCAGCGCTTCAATCAGATCGTCCGCGTGCTCGGTGCCGATTGAAAGGCGGATCGTGTTGGGCTTGATGCCCTGATCGAGCAATTCGGCGGGGCTGAGCTGAGAGTGCGTCGTGGAGGCGGGGTGGATGACCAGCGACTTGACGTCCGCAACGTTTGCCAGCAGCGAGAAGATATCGAGGTTGTCGATAAACGCCTTGGCGTCCTCCTCGGTGCCCTTGATTTCAAAGGTGAAGATTGAGCCGCCGCCGTTGGGGAAGTACGTTTCGTAGAGCTTGTGGCTGGGTTCGCTCTTGAGCGAAGGATGGTGGACGGCTTCCACCTGCGGGTGTTTATCCAGGTATTTTACGATCTTGAGCGCGTTTTCTACATGCCGTTCCACGCGGAGGGAGAGCGTTTCAAGCCCCTGCAAAAAGAGGAACGAATGGAAGGGCGAAAGCGTTGCTCCCGTATCGCGCAGCACGATGGCGCGAAGGTACGTGGCAAACGCGGCGGGAGAGGTTGCATCCGCAAAGCTCAGCCCGTGATAGCTCGGATTCGGTTCGGAGATCCAGGGGAACTTCCCGGAAGCTTTCCAGTCGAACTTGCCGCCCTCGACGATGACGCCGCCGATGGCTGTGCCGTGGCCGCCGATGAACTTTGTCGCGCTGTGGATTACGATATCCGCGCCGTACTCGAACGGGCGCAGCAGATAGGGCGTGGCGAACGTGGAATCGACTACGAGCGGGATGCGGTGCGAATGCGCGAGTTTTGCGAGTTCCTCAATGTCGATGACGTTTGAATGCGGGTTGCCGAGCGATTCAATAAAGATGGCTTTGGTTTTTTCGGTGATGGCGGCGGCAAACGAACCCTTGACGTAGGGATCGACAAAAGTCGTGGTAACGCCGTGCAGCGGGGCGGTATGCGCAAGGTAGTTATACGTGCCGCCGTAGATGGTCTTGGAAGCGACAATATGCTCGCCCTGCGCCGCCAGCGCCTGAATGGTGTAGCTCAGCGCCGCCGCGCCGGACGCAACCGCGAGCGCCGCGGAACCGCCTTCCAGCGCCGCGATGCGCCGCTCGAACACGTCCTGCGTGGGGTTGGTCAGGCGGCTGTAGATGTTTCCCGGGTCGCGCAGGCCGAAGCGGTCCGCCGCATGCTGGGCGTTATGGAACACATACGAGGTGGAGGCGTAAATCGGCACCGCGCGCGCGTCGGTTGCGGGGTCGGCGGCCTCCTGGCCGACATGGAGCTGCAGGGTTTCGAAATGGTAGTTCTTTGACATGGGTATATTCTCCTTTATATCGTTTCTTATTTTTTTTATTAGTCGGAAGCGGAGTGCTTCGATTAGCCGCACATTCGAAACGGGACTTTTTCGCCGCGCAGTTCGCATTGAGCAGGGCTTCTTTGTTGGAACATGCCGAACGCTCCTTTCCGAGAGTAAAAAAATAGCAGGGAGCCTTTCGCTTCCTGCTTGGTGTACTCGTTCGTTTCTGCCCTGATTCAGTCGATTGCGGTTTGACTGCGGCGCGAAACAACGTTCCTTGCGTGAAGCACGGCTCGAAAGGTTTCGTATGTACGGCACATGCACATCTGCTTCATCTTTGGAA
>JBDKTD010000169.1:0-2448 GCA_039680365.1 Clostridiaceae bacterium | reverse complement strand
TCGGTTGGCGATACGGTCGGCTACAGCATGCGCGGCGGGTGCATCTATGTGCGCGACAGCGCGGGTTACCGCGCGGGCGTGCATATGAAGGCGTACGGCGAGACGTCCCCCGTGCTGGTGGTCGGCGGGCGGTGCGGCAGCTTTCTTGGCGAATACCAGGCGGGCGGAACTATCGTCGTGCTCGGTCTCGACCAGGTGGGCGAAGTGCTGGGGTATTTCTGCGGCACGGGCATGCACGGCGGGGCAATCTACGTCCGCGGCGAAATCAAGCGCGAAAAGTTCCCGCGGCAGGTGCGAATTTGCGAAGCAAACGCCGACGACCTTGCCAAAATAGAACCGTACATGGAAAAATATGTTACACTGTTCAATAAGCAGATTCCCAACGACGGCACGCCGTTTTGGCTGCTTACCCCGAATTCCAACGACCCCTACCGCCAGCTTTACGTAACCAACTGAACCTCGCTGATTCAAACGCGGCACAGTACAATTCGGAACCGGCCGGTTTTGACGAAGCAATCGAAACAGGCGGTTCCGGTTTTGTATTTCAGGCAAACGGCGTGAAGAACAAAACCGCTCAACAGCTCAGTTTATGCAGGAAAGGGTGCCAGAAAGATGTATACCGCTCAGGAAATCGTAGAATACGCCGCCGCGGAGGACGTCAAGTTCATCCGCCTCGCTTTTTGCGACGTCTTCGGGCTGCCGAAGAATATTTCGATCATGCCGGAGGAACTACCGCGCGCGTTTTCAGACGGCGTCTCCATCGACGCCTCGGCCATACGCGGATTCGGGGACGAAGCGCACTCCGACCTTTTGCTCTTTCCCGACCCGGAAACGCTCAAAGCGCTGCCCTGGCGCCCCAGCCACGGGCGCGTAGTAAGGCTGCTTGCGGAGATTCGCCGTTCGGACGGAACCGTGTTTTCGCTGGATACGCGAAACCTGCTGAAAGCCGCGATTGCCGAAGCCGCCAAGGAAGGCGTCGTGGTCAACTTTGGCACGGAGTTTGAGTTTTACCTGTTCCGCCTCGACGCGGACGGGAACGCGACCAAGATTCCTTACGACAGCGCGCACTATATGGATATCGCCCCGCTCGACCGCGGCGAAAACGTTCGCAGGGAGATTTGCCTGACGCTCTGCGAAATGGGCATCCGCCCGGAGAGTTCGCATCACGAGGACGGCCCCGGCCAAAACGAAATCGATTTTCGCTACAGCGACGCGCTGAGCGCCGCCGACAACGCCTTTACCTTCCCGTCGGTGGTGCGTTCCGTTGCCATGCGCAACGGCCTTGCCGCCGACTTTTCGCCAAAGCCGCTGCCCGACGAGAGCGGCAACGGCATGCATATTAACCTCTCTCTCGCCAAACCGCATACAGAAACCGCGCGGGATTCGTTCATGGCGGGACTCATGGAGCACATTACCGAGATCACGGCGTTTTTAAATCCCCTGTCCGCTTCCTATGCGCGCTTTGGCGAGCATAAAGCGCCGCGCTACGTCACCTGGTCGCCGGAAAACCGCTCGCAGCTCATCCGTATCCCCGCCGCCAAAGGCGAGTTTGAACGGCTCGAACTGCGTTCGCCCGACCCAGCCTGCAATCCCTACCTTGCCTTTACGCTGATTCTTTACGCGGGGCTGGACGGCGTGCGCAGAGGGCTTGTCCCGCCGCCGCCGACCAACGTGAACCTCTTTACGGCGGACGCTTCCATTACAAAGGGGCTGAAAACGTTGCCCAAGTCCCGTGAGGAAGCGTTTGCGCTCGCGGCAAACAGCGCGTTTGTCCGTTCAATCCTGCCGGAAGGCATATTTCATGCTTACGAAACCTACAGCGACTGAGGAGCGGAGGGTAACCATTGGCGTCCGGGCTTGAAAAGCAGAACAGCGTACTGATCGTTTCGGCTTCCGAACGCGCGCGGGAGAGCATCGCGGGCGTTCTGTTGCCGTCCCGCTATTCGCCCATCGCCATGCGCGGTTCCGCCGCCGAAGCGCGCCGCCTCGTGCTCGACACGCCCTACTCGATCGTGTTCATCAACGCGCCCCTTCCGGACGAGTTCGGCGGCCAGCTCGCGCTCGACCTTGCCGCGAGCAAGCTCTGCTGCGTGGCGCTGATCGTTGCCAGCGAATCGTACGAAGAAGTGACGGACAAGGTGGAAGACGCGGGCGTGATTACGCTTTCGCGCCCCTGCTCGGCGCAGAACATCCGCCAGGCCGCGGCTCTGATGTCCGCCACGCGCTCGAAGCTGGCGGATATGGAAAAGAAGACCGCCACGCTGGAAGAAAAGATGGAGGAAATCCGCCTTGTCAACCGCGCCAAGTGGATGCTCATCGAGCGGCGCGGCATGGACGAAGCCACCGCGCACCGCTATATCGAAAAACTCGCCATGGACGCGCGCCAGACCCGCAGGCTCGTGGCGCAGACGCTGATACGCTCGCTGGAAACGAGCGATTGAGGGTGGC
>JBDKTD010000336.1:0-3452 GCA_039680365.1 Clostridiaceae bacterium | reverse complement strand
GTGGGTTGAAGATGTTATTAAGGATGTAAGTGATGGATTTGAGAATCCACTTTGGCTTTCTCGAAAACAGTTAATTCTGAACCTTGCAAACAAAGAAGGCGGCGCACATATAGATCCTCACGGAAGCCCAATAAAAGAACTTGGAAACAAACGAGCTTTTGGTTGGACTACGTTCAGTTCCCAAAGAGGTGAGGAAGCTCCAATTGTTGATCAAAAGCAAGCAACTATGAGACAAATTTGCTATGAAGTACTCTGTTCTCTCCATAAAATTTTCCCGTCCTCTTTTTCCGAGGAGTACTTTTGATTAAAAACGATATGTTGTTTTGTATTAAATGGAGTTGCTTACTTTATCTCACTTGACCAACATTATTGTTAAGAAGATCATTAGAGGTTTTCAATGACAAAGCAACAAATCCGCGCTATATTTACCGCCTGTATGGAACCAAAGATGCTCTGCAGAACATTCCTGAAGTACGAGGACTTCTACCGCTACTACTTCCCGCTCCGTATGACCGAGCGGTTCTTTCTGGGCGCGGAAGAGGACGATTTTTTGCTGGACGGGTTCTGCATCCGTCTGTTTCGGGATGTGAAGAAGGCGGAGACCAAAAACGATATCTGCCTCGACATCATAAAAAAAGAAGGCCTGCTCGACCTTCTGACCGCGCCGGAGATCGACCTCTCCAGCTGGCAAACCATCTTTTTCAGCCTTGCCGAACTGGAGCGCAACATCATTGTGGAAGGCGAAAGCACCGAACCCGACAACGCACAGTTCGCCATCGGGCGAATCGAGCGCGTCGCCAAAAATCGCCTGTTCCTGCGGCACTTCGATGGCGATGGCGTCTGGCAAAGCGAGCCGTACGAAATCCCGTTTGCGGAGATTACAAGCGTTACATTCGGCTCCCGGTACGTCGAGGTGTTCTCCAAATACCTGCCTCCGCTGCCGGAGAACTTCGGAAAAACGAATAAATGCCTTTCGCACTGACCGCACAAGCCTGGTTATACCATAGCTTGCGTCACATCTATCATGAAACGAGACGACTGCAGCCGTGTCAGCAGCCGTCAGCCGCCTCTTGAAGCAGTTTGTCCCAAACCGAAAAGATCTCCTCGCACCGTTCCGCGTCCTCCGGGCAGAGCTGCCAATGCGGAACGGTTCCTTTTTTGCGTCTGCCGTTTAAAAAACGATCTTCGCGAAAAAACAAGTCCGCAATCGCCGTCATGCCGGGCAAAACCGGCGTTTGCCAAACGAGCGTACCCGCTTCCAGCACGCTGAACATCCAGCCATGCGCGCCCTTTTCGCCAAGACCGAACATGCCGCCAAAGCCGCCGGGAGCTACATCGTATTCGGTCAGCGAAATACTCACCCGCTCCAGCGTGCGGTAGCGGCATTCCGTGCCTTCCCAGTCAAACGAGAGAACGCGTGGAGTTTGCTTTCTTATGCTAAGCGCAAACACGCCGCCGTCTTCGCGGCGGATATAGAGTGAGCGCTCCGGCAAAAGGCCCCGGACTTTGAGTTCCTCCACCAGTTGGTCGCGGACGTCCCACATGGTTTCCAAGTTGAATTGCGTCAAACGAGTTCGCCGCCTTTCTTCTCCGGAATGCTGCAAAGCTTCACCGGCTTACTTTGTATTATAATCAAGCTTGCCGCTGAACTCAACGAAAACCGCCTATGTACGAGCGTTGCGCGGCGGAATCTGTAGAAGATTGCGCTGATGGCCAATGAAACCTGCGAAATCGTGCTTTTTTCATGATTTATGGTATTTCACTTGAATTTTGAGTATAATAAGCAGAGACCGAATTATTGTTTTTCCCATCTTTCCTCACCCTGCCGACCCGCGAACTGGAGGTTTGCTTTATGAAAACGAAAGCCATACTCGCAAAAGTGTTCGCCATTGCCGGAACCGTTCTGGTTTGGGCGCCGATTCTCCTGATGCTTGTCACCGGCGTGGTCGGTTCCATTGCCGCAAAGACGCTCCTGCTGGACTATCTGATGCTCGCCGAGCTGTTTTATGTTGTTGTTGCGGGACTCATTCTGCTCTTTCTTGCGAGCCTGCTGGGGCGCTCGCTCGCAAAGTGGATCGGCTTTAGCGCCGCCTTCGCCGTGATTGCTCTGGCGGTTTCGCTGTTGCTTGCGCAGACGACCGGGCTTGCAACCGGCGCCATTGCCGCCGTCGGCTGGCCGTATGTACTGGTGCTGGGGCTGATTATCCTCTACAACGTGCTGGTGCTTTGCGCCGGTATCTTCGGACTGATGCTGGTCAAAGCCCTCTTCCGTAAACAGCCCGCGCCTGCGGAAACGCCCGCGGCTTAGTTCCCCTAATCGTTCATTATTCGGAAAGGATCGGCAGGCGGAACCTGACCGAGCAGTGAAACGCGCACATGGACTCCAAACTGAACATATCGACCAAGAAAATTTCCGGGCGTCGCCCCGACCTCTCCAAGGAACCCAGCGTCTTCCCCGTCCTCTCGGAAGAACCCGTCAGCACGGCAAAACAGCAAGTTGCAGCTCAGCGCAAGGGCAAGGCGGCTCTCATCTTTGCCTGGATCGGCACCGTTTTTGTTTGGCTTCCCCTGCTGCTTTCGATTGTTTACTATGTGTACATTGCCATGAAGCAAACGCCGTATGCGCTGTTCTACGCGTTCGTCGTGTTCACAATGCTGCGCGCACCTATTCTCGCTGGCGCGGCATGCCTGTTCGTTTCCGCCGTCATGAGCAAGCGCTATCCCAAGTGGATCGGCTTTACCGCGCTCGGCGTACTGCTGCTGCCGTTTATCGCAATGTTTACGGTAAAAGGCGCCAACTGGACGAACTTTGCAAGCAACGCTTCCGGTGCCGCCGCCACGCCGGTTACCACCGCGCTGTATCTGCTGATGTACGCCTGCATTCTGGCGCTGCACGTGCTCGCTATTCTGCTGCTCGTCAAAGTCAGCCCGAAAAAAGCGAAAACCACAGCCATGCCTTCCGAAGCAACGCGGTAACCAGTTCGGCTTTCAACACATCCCAGCACCGCGCGGAACACGACTTTCTGCGCGGTGTTTTACGTTTTATCCGCCCGTTTGGCGCGCTTTTTCTTTGTGCTCGGACAATCTCTCGACAGCTTACAGCGGCAGTGTTATGATGGTTTTGTCAGCCGACCGACCGAATGAAGCGGCGTACGAATGATAAAAGGAGCCTTTTCTGCATGCGCATCAGGAGCAAAGCGTTGTCTGTCCTCTGGAAAACCGCCATCGCGGTCTGCGCCTTTGTTGGTCTCGGGCTGCAGATTGGCCTCTTCAAAGGGGAACTTCATCTTTCAAGCTTCAAGTACTTTACAAACATCAGTAACCTTCTCTGCATGGTTTACTTTTTCATCGACGCGGTCTTCCTTACCGCCGTGAAAAAGCGGGACGGTTCCGTGAGCTGGTGCCCCGCGCTGAAAGGCGTCGCCATGATGGGCATCACCGTTACCTGGCTC
>JBDKTD010000038.1:0-6466 GCA_039680365.1 Clostridiaceae bacterium | reverse complement strand
CCGAAGCGGAGATCAATCTCGTCGGCAGTACGCCGGGTAATCTAACCAGTGAGGCGGCGCTCAACGAGACTTTCCTGCGGAACGGGCTTTTCACCACGCAAGGCAGTTGGATCTATTTCATGCTCCCCAACGCCGATTACTATGTCTACAAAGTGCGGCTCGACGGAACAGGGTTCACCAGCGTCGGCGACGCGCGGGGCAGCTGCCTGAACGTGGTCGGAGACTGGCTCTACTACAAGAACCTCAACGATCAGGACATGGCATACCGCATCCGTACCGACGGAACGCAAATGGAAAAGCTTCAATTCAACAAGGCGGACAATCTGGCCGTTACAAAGGACTGGTTTTACTACACCGATGAGTCGCTCTTCCGCGCCAAGACGGACGGGAGCGAACCGGAACGCCTGCTGGACGGTAATTACGCGCATATGTCTTACTGTGACGATTGGGTCTACTACAACACCACGGGAGGCAACGTCGAGTTCATGCGTATCCCGGCGGAGGGCGGAGAACCGCAGAAACTGCTGGACGGGTGGATGCTGCACTACGACATTCGGGACGGCTGGCTGTACTGCCTTGTAAACCTCGACCAGAAAGCGGTCGTACGTATGCGGCCCGACGGCAGCGAAAAAACGGAACTGTACCGCAGCGAGTACGTCATCAGCTCGTTCGACGTGAGTACGGACAAACTGATCGTCTCTCTCTGCAAGCAGAACGACGACCGCGGAAAGCCCTATCCGTCGGATGTGGTGATATCGGATTTAACCTCCGGCGCGGTGCTGCACGAGCTGAAACTATACGCGCCCGGTTTCAATATTGCGGGGGACAACGCGTATTTTCTCGACGAAGAGTACAACTGGAAAGTTCTGCACTTGGCCAGCGGCACGGTGGAAACAATAGAATCACCCGTTGCGGTTTCCCCCGCCGCTTCGGAACAGCCGGTTTCCGGCGAGAGCGGCAACTCCGCCGCCAACCTGCAGGCGTGCATGGAAGGTCTCAGTACGGGTCTTATCGCGCGCGCGGGCACGACGCTGTACTTTGCAAACCCGAAAGATAATGGCCGCTTCTGCATGTCCGAGAACAATGGAGACAGCGGTTTTTCCAAATTCGTCGAGACCTGTGCGGCCTCGATCAATGCCACTTCGAACGCCGTGTATTATCTCGATACATCGGACAATAACTCCATTTACTCCGCCTCGCCCAAGGGAGAAAACCCGCAAAAGATCGTAACCGGCCCCTGCTACGACCTGAGCTGCATCGGGAGCTGGCTGTTTTACCACACAGCAGAAGGAGTTTTCAAGGTGCCCGCCAGCGGCGGCGAACCCGCCCTGCTCGTCTCCGGCCAGTACTGCTGCGTCTATGCATTCGACGGCTTTGTATATTACGTGGAGGATAATCCGGGCGGCGGTTTCTGGCGAGTTTCCATCAACGGAGGCGAGCCGCAGCCTTTGCTGACCGATTATCATGCATTGTTCTACACGATTCAAGAAGACACGGTTTACTGCTTAATCGACGCAGGAAACAGCGTAGATATCGTCCGCATGAAGTTTGACGGCTCGAAACAGGAGACAATTTATTCCTCTATGGAAAAGCTCAGCGCAATCAACGCTTCCGAAACGTACCTTCTGATCGTCAAAGCGGCGGAAGACGGGAAACATTCGATGATTCTGGTGCAGAGCTTGGACGGTAAGGAGACGATTAAAACGATCAACGATCTCTCCGTCCCGGCGGTGTGGTGCTTTGGCAATGACGCGTACTATATAACCGATCAGGGGTTGGCGCGCCAGAACCTGGACAGCGGCGATCTGGTGTTTATCAATCCGTAATCAGAAAGAGCGTCACCCGCTGGGTGGCGCTCTTTCTGTTATAAAATCAACTCGGTTATCCGTTCAGCGCTTTCTTTACGCGCCAGGTTTCGCTTTCGTCTGAACAAACCAAAATGTGGGCGTCTATCAGCTCAGCGCTTTTTTCACGCGCCAGGTTTCGCTTTCGTTCATCATCATCGCAATATGTGTGCCGTCCTCTTCGTGCGTTTCCGAAAGGATCGTCCCCGCCTGCCGGATTTCCTGCATCGCGTCGTATTTTTCGTACGGCACAACGAGTTCAATTTTCACCTGCGTTTTGCTCAGCGCTTCTTCAATGGCGGCGAGCAGTTCCGGTATGCCGGAATGATCCGCAGCGCTGATGCTGACTCCGGCTTCTTTCCGAGGTTTGGCATCCGGCTTATCAATCTTGTTATAGACTTCGATGCGCGGCGTTTCCAGTGCGCTGAGCGTGCCTAGCACTTCTTCCACAACGCGCATCTGCACCTCGTAATAGTCGCTGGAGGAGTCGATCACGTGCAGAATCAAATCCGCGTCGCTCACTTCGTCCAGTGTGGAGCGAAAGGCGTTTACGAGGTCGTGCGGGAGTTTGTTGATAAAGCCGACGGTATCCGAGAGCAGGCACTCCGTGCCGTTTGGCAGCGTCATCTTGCGTACCACGGGATCGAGGGTCGCAAAGAGCTTGTCCTCGGCCAGCGCGTCTGCGCCGGAGAGCAGGTTTAACAGCGTCGATTTGCCCGCGTTGGTGTAGCCAACCAGCGCTACAACGGGAATCGGATTGGCGTTTCTTTTCGCGCGGCGCAGCCCCCGCTGCTTTTCGATTTCCGCGAGTTCCTGCTCCAGTTCAAATACGCGCCGCTTGATCCTTCTGCGGTCGATCTCCAGCTTTTTTTCGCCGGGGCCGCGCATGCCGACTCCCGAGGAACCCTGGCGCGAAAGCACCTTGCCCATGCCGAGCAAACGCGGCATACGGTACTTAAGCTGGGCGAGCTCCACCTGCAGTTTGCCCTCGCGGCTCTGCGCGCGCTGGGCAAAGATATCGAGAATCACCATGGTGCGGTCAACGATCGGCAAGCCCAGAATCGCTTCCAGATTGCGCAGCTGAACCGAGGTCAGCTCGTCGTCAAACACAAAAATATCCGCTTCGCAGGCCGAAGCCGTCAGCGCGAGCTCTTCCGCCTTGCCGGAGCCGATGTAGGTTGCCGCGTCAACGGAGCGTCTGCGCTGCTGCTCGCGCGCAACAACCTTGATGCCCGCCGTTTCGCAAAGCTCGGCAAGCTCGGCAATGGTATCGTAGCCGTCCGAGGATTCAATGCCAACCAGCACCGCGCGGTCGGGCTTGATTTCAACAATGTTGAAGGTGTCCGTCAACAGCCGCTTGTCCGCTTCCCAAATCGCGTCCATGAGCTGCTTTTGCGGCAGATGTCCCGCGCGCATGGGGCCGTACCAAACGGGGATGCGCTCCTCGCCTTCCATGTCCCCGATAAACGCCGCATAAACGCTGCTGGCCCGGCCTTCCTTAACGCCGATGGCGCACATACCGTCGAGCCGGAGCGCGTTGAGCGAGCCGATATCCACGTCCGAAAGGTAGCCCGTTTCGTTGGGGTGCGTATGGATGCAGCGCACGCCGCTGAGGCGGTCGATGTTGCGCACCAGCCGCATCTCTTCCATATGCACGGAGTGGTCGTCGCCAATGCGGACGTCCTCAATGGCGCCCGCGCGGGAAACGTAAACCAGCACCTCGCGGTTGATCAGCGAAGTAAAGCGCACCAGTTGGTCGGTTACTTCATCAGAGAGGAACTCGTCCGCGGACATGGTCAAATCATACAGACCCAGCATTTCGTTCAGAACGATATCCCGAATGCCGGCTGTGTTACCGTGTATCTCTCGCTTCATAAAACCTTCATATCCGTTCGCGGCGGCGCCGCAGGCATCGCGTCTGGCCGTTTTGGATGTTTCCATTTCTTCACAATTCGATTTTCGCCGGAATTCCGGCGTTTTTTCGTTTGGCATCATCATACCATCCAAACGATATATTGACAATGAAAAACGCGTCTGCTATATTGATAGCCACTTAACTGTTAATCGGTTAACTGTTTGATGCAACACTTGCGGTTTGGAAAAAGAACGGAAAAGTTCATGTCCCGTTCATGTTGGAACCGTAGTATGACACGGAGGTTTTGGGTATGGATGTTCACTCTCTTTCCAAGCGCATGATGCTTTTGCAGATGCTCCGCCGCAGGAACCTGCACAACTCATGCTTTACAAAGGAGATCGTCCCCGGCCAATACCCGCTTTTAAACTACCTAAGCGGCAACCCGGAAGCGACGCAGCAGGAACTCGCAACCGTGCTGTTCGTCTCCCCCGCTTCGGTTGCGCAGTCCACCAAGCGCCTGCAGAAAGCGGGTCTGCTCGAAAAAGAGAGCGATCCGGAAAACCTCCGCAAAAACCGCCTGCGCGTAACAGCCGCTGGTCAGGAAGCGGTGGGTTCCGTGCGTCAGGTGGTGGACGCGCTCGACCAGCGCATTTTTACCGGGTTCAGCGAAAGCGAAATGGAGACCTTGAGCGGCATGATGGAACGCATGATCGTCAATCTCGCTACGGAGGAAGACCTTGCGCTGCTGCGCACTATGGAAGAGCATAACACGCCCCCGGGCGTACTGTTTCACGATCCCAGCTGTAACAACGGCGCGCATTCCCATTACCGCAGGGCAAACGCCGCGGCAAAACAGGAAAAACCGTAACAACCAACTATTTAAAAAACAATATTAAGATAAAGGATGAAAAAACCCGCATGCAGATGATCAAGAAACTCTCGGCGTTTATCGGTAAATACAAGGTTTACGCCATCCTCTCGCCCATCCTCGTATTTTTCGAAGTGGTGCTGGAGGTTTTTATCCCCATGCTCATGGGGCGCATCGTTGACGTTGGCATTCCCAACAACGACTATGCTTACATCTTCAAAATGGGCGGACTGATGGTCGTCATGGCCATTGGCGCGCTGCTGTTTGGCGCGCTCTGCGCAAGATACGCGGTGGTCGCTTCCAACGGCCTTGCCACGAATTTGCGTAAAGGCCTGTTTGAAAAAATCGAGTCGTTCTCGTTTAAAAACACCGACCGGTTTACGACGCCTTCGCTGATTACCCGCCTGACCAACGACGTCAACAACATTCAGCAGTCGTTCCAAATGATCATCCGCATGCTGGCGCGCGCGCCGTTCATGCTGATTCTGGCAACGGTCATGGCTATCCGCATCAGCACGCGGCTTTCCATTATCATTCTCTGCGCCATCCCGGTGCTCTCCATCGCCATGGCGATTCTCGCGAAGATTGCGTTCCCGCGCTTTGAGGTGATGCTCAAGAAATACGACCTCATGAACGCCAGCACGCAGGAGAACCTCGTTGCCATCCGCGTGGTTAAGGCGTTCGTGCGCGGAGACCACGAGAGCGTCAAGTTCGCGGACTCCGCAGCCGCGCTGAAAAACGCCCAGCGGAAAGCGGAAAAAGTGCTCGTTATGGCAATGCCGATCATGCAGATTACGATGTATGCCTGCATCCTGCTCGTGCTCTGGATCGGCGGCATGGATATTCTCGGCGGCAACCTCATGACGGGCGAACTGATGAGCTTTTTGAGCTACATCACGCAGATTCTGATGTCGCTGATGATGATTACGATGGTGTTTGTTATGCTGGTGCTTTCGAGTGCCTCCGCCAAGCGCATCATCGAGGTGCTGGACGAAACGCCCGCCATCAACGACGACGGCGCAAAAGCCGAGCTCAAGGTGGAAAACGGCGACGTGGAGTTCCGCGACGTCTGCTTCAGCTATGCGGACGATCCGGAAAACCTCGCGCTTTCGCATGTGAACCTGCGCTTCCGCTCCGGCGAGACCATCGGCATTATCGGCGGTTCCGGCTCGGCAAAATCCACGCTGGTGCAGCTGATTCCGCGTTTGTATGACGTCCTCTCGGGCGATGTGCTCGTCGGCGGCCACAGCGTGAAGGACTACCGCATCGACGCGCTCCGCGAAAGCATTGGCATGGTGCTGCAGAAGAACGTGCTCTTTTCCGGCACGATCAAGGAAAACCTGCGCTGGGGCAACCCGGACGCAACCGACGCGGAAATCGAGGCCGCGAGCATTGCCGCTCAGGCGGACGGATTCATCCGCTCGTTCCCGGCCGGCTACGATACGGTGCTCGGTCAGGGCGGCGTGAACGTCTCCGGCGGGCAGAAGCAGCGTCTCTGCATTGCCCGCGCGCTGGTCAAGAACCCAAAGATTCTAATTCTGGACGACTCCACCAGCGCCGTGGATACCGCAACCGATTCGGCCATCCGCGAAGCCTTCCGCTGCCAGCACGGAAACGCCACGACGATTATCATCGCCCAGCGCATCACTTCCGTCATGGAAGCAGACCGCATTGTCGTGCTGCAGGACGGAAAGATCGACGGCGTCGGCACCCATGCCGAACTGCTCGAAAACAACGAAATCTATCGCGAAGTCTACTCTTCGCAGCAGAAGGGGGTGGCGTAACATGCCGGGTCCCGTTGGCGGCGCGCATGGACGCGCTATGGCAAAACCGAAAAACGCCGGTAAAACATTCGCCCGGCTTTTCCGGTATTTAAGCAACTATAAACTGCAGGTGGTC
>JBDKTD010000352.1:0-6508 GCA_039680365.1 Clostridiaceae bacterium | reverse complement strand
AAACGCCATGATAAACGTAACGTAGAGCTTTCCGCCGGGCTTGAGGCAGCTCAGCGCCTGCTTGACGGCGCGCACCTGGTCGGAACGCTGCTTTAAGTGATACAGAGGGCCCATTAAAAACACATGGTCGAACTGACCCAGATGCAGCTCGTCCAGGTTCAGGCAGTTCTGCTCGTACGCTTCGAGCTGTACGCCTACCTCCCGCGCTTTTTCGCGCGCAAAGGCGACGTTTCCGCCGGAAAGATCGACCAGCGTGATAGCACAGCCCTTTTTAGCAAAATGGATGGAATACCGTCCCGGGCCGCCGCCGATATCGAGGATGCGGTCGCCGGGGTGGATGTAGCGCTCCATCATGTGCGTCGTGAGGAGGAACTCAAACGGGTGCTCTTCCAAACGGCGCCATTCCGCTTCGGAATTCGCGTCGTAGTGCGCTTTTACGGTGGAGACTTCCTGTTCCATGTTTGGCTCCCTTCGTTATTCCGGGTTCGCCGCGCGGGTTATGCGGCGGGCATCGGCATGAGATTGATGAGGATGATGAATGCGTTGAACACAATGAAAACGAGGATGGAAATACCGATAATCGTCCAGATGCGGCGCGCGCGGCGGTTCTTGATCGCGAGCTGCTCGTTGATGCGGGTGAGCTGCTCGGCAATGGAACTGGTCTCCGCGCCGGAATCCCGTTTGCCGCCGAGCAGAACGCTGACGGGCACCTCGAACAATTCCGCGATTTTCATCAGCATGTCCGCGTCCGGTACGGATAAGCCTTTTTCCCACTTGGAAACGGTCTGCCGCACAACGTTCAGCCGGATAGCGACTTCTTCCTGCGAATATCCTTTTTCCTTTCGGAGCGTTTGAATCGTATCGCTCAGCATATGGCTTCCTCCTGCGTTCGTTTCCGCAAGTGTACTTGCTTTTGCCCAACGCGTAAAGCAACGCTTTTTCACATTCCGGCGCAAACGCCGTTTTTCGTATGGCGCAGGCAGAGTCAGCCTTTTTCGCTTTCGTAGAGCGCAATCAGCCGGTCGGCGGCTTCGCTTGCGGCAAACAGGTGCTCCTTCATGGGCAGTTCCGGCGTGCCGCCGAGTTCCAGCGTCATTGGCCCGCGGTAGGTGGTCATTTTCAGGCGCGCCATCTCAACTGGCCAATCTATCGTACCTGTAAACGGAATGCGGTGCTGGTCGTGCCTGCTGTCGTTATCGTGCAGGTGGATGGCGCATAACCGCGCGCCGTAGCGCTCGAGAAACGCGCTGTCCTGACCGTAGCAGTTGTGGTGCCCCGCGTCGTAACAGGCGCGCGCAAACGGGGTATCTAGCGCGTCCAGCACCGCCATGCCATAGGAAAGGGAATGCAGATTCTCGATGGCGAGGACGACGTTCGCCTGCTCCGCGGTTTCGGCCAGACGGCGAAAACGCGAAAACCCAATCTCGGAAAGCGGCGGGGGCGTGGTTCCGCGCGCGGCGTGTAAAACGAGCGCTGGAATGTTGCATCGCCCCGCGGAGAGGATGCTTTGCCGCAGAAACTCCGTCAAGTCGTCGCCGTCCTGTCCGTCGCGCCAGAGGTCGTTTGCGCCTTCGTAGGGCAGGTGACCGTTAACAATTTCCAGATCGAGCGTGCGTGCAAGGTCGGCGTAGCCTTCCTTATGCCGCATCTCCGGCAGTTCGTCCGCCCAGTTCAACATCACGGCGGAAAACCCCGCCGAGCGGATGGCTTCCAGCCGTTCGCGCGCGGGGAGCTCGAAGCCAAACCAGGTGTAAATGCCTTTTTTCAAAACAGACGCCTTTCTATCTTTACTGCCTGCGGATGATACCGGCAGGAGGATTGCTCATTTGGATGCGGCCGCTTCCGCTTGCGTTCGGAAAATGCGTTCCCGTCCGCCGCTTGCGGTTTCATTCAGGTAGATCGTTTCGAAACCCTCCAACAGCCGCCGGATCTCGTTCTCGGTGTAATAATGAAACAACAGCCCGTTCCGTTCGCCTTCGGTGTAGAGAAAACTGCCGTCGGAAAGCACTTCGTGCGGCAGAACGAGGTCGTCCTCCTCCAGTGGGTCAAAGGAAAGGTACACAAGCCCGCCGGGTTTTGTGATGCGAACAAGCTCTAGAAGCGCGGCGTGCGCCCGTTTGACCGAGAGGTGGTCGATTACCGCGTGGGCAACGACCGCGTCGAAGGCTTCGTTCGGGTACGAGATTTGGCAGATGTCGCAAACCCGCCAGTCTTTTGCGGAAAGGCCTTCCCGCTGAAACAGGGTTTTCGCCAGCTCCACGGAACTGCTTGCGATATCGAAAAGCGAAACGGAAAAACCGTTTGCGGCAAGCATTGCGCCGTACGCGCCAAAGCCGCAGGCCGCGTCGCAGACGGTTACAACGCCGTACTGACGAAAGACGTCCAAGAACGCGGGGTGGGCGCGCATGTGCCCGCGCAGGTATTCGGCGCAGTGTGCGGCGTCTTCCGCCTGCCAAACGCCCTCCCAGTAAGCGTCCTGCATAATCGTTATCCTTTCGCAGCTCCGGTTGCCTGCGCTTTGCTTGAAAAATGCCTGCGCCGTTCGGCAAGCCAGGCTTGTACGCGCTTGACGTCCGACGCACTGTTGAGCCAAAGGCCGTATTCCTTGCCGTCCGTGGCCAGCACCGTAACCCGGTAGCCCGTGCCGTTTTGTGAGTGCAGCGTGCGGCAGCGGATGGAACGGATGTACCGGTCGAAGAACGCAGCCGAACCGGAGCGGATGAACCAATGCTCCGAAACCGCAGTCAGCCCGACGCGGTCGAGCACGACGGCATTGCTGTCGTCAAATTGTGTTTGAAACAGCGCTTCCTGCAGGCGGATCATCCGCACAAAGCGGATGCAGGCGAGCGCTCCCGCAGCATAGAACGCGCCCGCAAGCGTCAGCGTCAGCCCGATGGCCGTCCAAATATCGGCAACGTTCGCTTTGTAGATGACGCCAACGACGGCAAACAACGCGATTATCGGAACGTTGCAGCCAAGCGCGAGAATGAGGTTGCGCTTGAGATACCGCGCGATATGCTGTTGAACGGGCGAGCGCGGGTGCTTCATTCTTTGACGCGCGTTTTGCGGGGGAACACGAACCGGGCGCGGATCGCCTTTTGACGCAGGAATGATTCGAAAGCGCCGCAGGACGCGCCGTTTTGGAAGCCCGCTTTATCCGCCAGCAGAACGAGATGCGCGTCGAGCTGCAGCAGGTAGAGGTTCTTTGTTCGAATGATCCTTTTAATCTGTTCGTACTGGAGTTCGATATGCTCCTTCGACTGCTCGCTCTGCATGAGTATGTGATCGTCAAAAAACTGAAGTTCGCTGACGATTTCGGTATGGTAGAGCACCTGATAGCGCTTAAGCGTCATCCGCGCGGAAATGCGCGGCAGCAGCTGAACATAGGCAAAAAAGAACACGCCGAGAAACAGCGAGAAAAAGGCCATTGAAAAATCGTAGATCACAAAATATTCGAACAGGGCGATGATCAGCAGAAAAACCGAGCAGATATTGACAATGACGCGCGCGCCTCGGCGGGTATGCTTTGCCATGTCGGCAAGGTTCTTCTTGTTGAGCGTGCAAGTGTTGATAAAAACCGGTTCCATGAAACGTCTCCTTATGATGTTATGCGTTTTTACGGCTCTGTTTCAAACGAGAGCCTGAAAAGGCTAAAATATGATGTTGTGCGTTTTTACGGCTCTGTTTCAAACGTGAGCTTGAAAAGGCTAAAAATTGAATTTCGCTTTGGTTGCTTTTTGCTTGATCAGCGTTTCAAACCCCGCACAGTCGCCCTTTTCAAACCCGTTTTTATCGACAAGAAGCACAAGCTGCGCGTTAAGACGGATTACATACAGGCATTTTGTGCTGATGACGCGGGTCACCTTGGCGTAGCTCATGCGAGATTCCGCTTTCGCCTGTTCGCCAAGGCTCAGGATGGAATCGTCAAAGAACTGCAGTTCGCTGCTGATCTCCTTGTGGTAAATCATCTGATACCGCTTATACATCGATTTTGCCGTATAGCCGGGCAGCCACAGATCAAACACGCCAAAGAAGACGGCGAGCACAAGCATGACGATGCCTGTTGATACGTTGCCTTTTACGACAAAGTTCAGCATAGAAACCACAAGAAGAATGATGGAGCAGACGATGAGCGCGATGCTTGAGGATTTTCTGATTGCCTTGGTCATTTCCAGCAGGTTTTCCTTGCTGAATACGCATCGATTGACGAGTAACGCTTCCATAAGAGGCCTCCTCACAAGATTAGAAAGTACGGCTGCCAAAGTACTGCCGATTGTGTTGAGTATACCATCCGGCCGCCGCAAAAGAAAGAACTCCCGGCGTTGTTTTGCCGGGAGTTACAGAAAGCATAAAAGCCTTCAGCGTGCGTACAGATCGATGAGCACTACTTCCGCAGTGCATCCGCTGCGAAGCGTCGATCCCCGGCACCCAAGCCCGCTGGAAACGACGATGTGCGTTTCTTCGATTTGCTTATGCCCGTAAAAAACGTCCGCGTTGGGAATCAGCCGCCCCAGCCAACTGGCGGGGAAGACCTGACCCGCGTGCGGATGCCCGGAGGCCTGCAGGGTAACGCCCTGAGACGCAGCCTCTTTCGTATTGAGCGGCTGATGATCCAAAAGCAGAACCGGTTTTGATTTATCCGCGTTATGCAGCAGTTCGCTCAGCGGAATGCGCCCGCCTGCGGAATGCGACATCCAGGCGTCCCGGCGGCCGGCCACCGTGAATAGATCGGAGACGGTAACGCAGGCGTCATCCAGCACCTGTATGCCGTTTTTTTCCAGTGCGGCAAGGTACGCTTTTGCCGGGTATTTCAGCGCGGGGCCGTGACCGCCGAGGTCGTGGTTGCCGAACACGAAATAGGTTCCGTATACGGTTGGAATGTTGCCCAACAGCGCGCAGGCGGCGAGCATGTCGCTTGGCGTGGTCTGGTCGTCGCAAAGGTCGCCCGCAAGCAGCAGGATATCCGGCGCCTGGCAGCCGAGGAGCGAACTGACGCGCGCGAGCCTTCTTGCGTCGATGGACTTTCCCATATGCAGATCCGAAATCAGAGCGACGCGGAGTTTGCCGTACGGCAGCGGCTGAGAAACGCGGATTCGATAGCGCTTCAGCGCGACGCGCCTGCCGTGCAGCCAGCCGTAGAGCAGCGTCAGCGCGCTGGCGGCGAGCACGAATACGCCGCTGGCATGCAGCCAGTTCCACTGGGCGAATCCGGGCGCAAGAAAACGCATCACAAACTGAATCAGATCGGCGATCAGCCCGAACGTGAGGAAATACAGCACCGTGATGGTCGTTACCTTGACGGGGATCGGGCGAATCACAAACGCGCTGAGGCAAAAAAGCGCAAACAGGACGGAAACGGCGGCGACCAGCGCTTCGTTCGACATTCCGATAAACCGCAGCGTCCGCGCGGCACACAGCGTAAAGTACGTGCCCGCCGCCAGCAGCATTAGAAGACCCGCACTGAGGGCGAGGATTCGTCTTTTTCCGTGGATAACCATAGAACTCCTTTATAGAAGTGCAGTTCTGCATGACGCGGCGCGTCTGACACGGGAACACAATTTTACATCAGCGTGGGTGAACAGACCTTGCGGCAGAACAAATATGCTACCCGAAAGCTTATCACCTCGCGCCCCAAAAGAAAAGACCATTGCGCACTGGAACGTTGACGGAGTTTGCTTACTGCGGTTATGATAAAGCAAACAACGGGTGAACGCCCGCTTGGAACGGAGATTTGATTGCCGCCGGTCGGCTTGCATTTGGGGGATGGAGTTATGAAACAGCAATATCATCGCGCGGTCAGCTTTTTTGCCGTTGCGCTTGTCTACGCGGCGGCTGCGGCGTTCGGCATATTCGTCTACCGGCGGTTGGAAGGTTCCGTGCTGATGCGCGTGTTCCTTGCGGACGCAGCGGCGACGGGGCTTGTGTACCTGTTCAGCCTGCCGCTGGGCAACGCTTCCGTGTACGACCCGTACTGGTCGGTGGCTCCGATTGTGATTCTGCCGCTGGCGATTGCGGAATTCGGCATTTGGAGCTTCGGCAGCGTTTGCCTGCTCATCTGCGTTGGGTACTGGGGTCTGCGGCTGACGTTCAACTGGGCGTATACCTTCCGCGGGCTCGATCATCAGGACTGGCGGTACAGCATGCTCAAAGAAAAGAGCGGGGCGCTTTACCCGCTCGTGAGCCTGTTTGGCATCATGCTGTTTCCAACGGTGGTGGTGTTTCTCTGCCTGCTGCCCGCGCTCTTGTACATCCAGTCCGGCGCGGTCAGCCTGCTTACGTGCGTCGGGTTTGCGCTCTGCCTTTCGGCGGCGACGCTGCAGCTTGTTGCGGATGTTCAGCTGCACCGCTTTCAAAAGGAATCGCACAGCCGCGCGGAGATCATCCGCTCCGGCGTATGGAAGCATTCGCGCCACCCGAACTACCTTGGCGAAATCCTCATGTGGTGGGGCGTGTTTCTCGTGATGTTCTCCGCGCTGCCGCAGTACTGGTACTTTGCGGCGGGCGCGCT